>JAGPCC010000228.1 GCA_018058245.1 Verrucomicrobiales bacterium | reverse complement strand
CTTCCGGACAGTCCCATACGGCTGCGTCGTGGATCACGACGAGTTGATTCTCCACTCGAATCGATCCAGTATTGCACGGCGAAAAGAGAACTCCGTTTTGATCGCGTTTTCCGGGAAGAACGAACTGTTCCCAGGCATGGCCCTTCAACCCGGAAAGCGCGGAGACCGGAGCAATCTCGGTGACAGAGAAATCCGGGTGTTTTGCGAGCAGCGAACTGACTTCATGGGCGAAACGTTCCACTCCAGTGACAGGTCGCGAGCGGAAGCGGGCATTGATAGAAAGCGGGATCATCGGGGAAATGGAGGACTACCGCTGTTCTCAGGATAGCGCGATGGCAGCGGAGACGGGCCATCCTTGCGCAAACGAATCCGGTATTTCAAGGTGGCGGACCAGATCAAAATGAGGACGATGACGACAGTCGTGGGAAGGGCCCGATTGATTCCCATCCAGTAAGGGATGCGGATGATCTCCATCAGTCCCAGAAAGGTGAATGGATAAAACAGGCCGAAGAGCCTGCCTGCGACGTAGCCGCGCCAAGTTAGACCGAACCAGATTCCAATTAGAAAAAACACGGGTCCGAAGAGCGTACTACCAGTTCTCGTGGCGATGTACCAGATCCCGGATGGATTGTTGTATTCCACATCGAGGGCTCCGAAGTAGAGACCTTCGTAGATCTGTTCGTAGGTCGCCAGTCCGAGAGGGGCAGTAAGACCATCGTAAAATCCTGACACCCCGAGAATTGCCGCTCCGGTGTTCATTGCCTCGAAATAGTAGGTGTAGAGTCGACGCCAACCGAACTCGAAAATACTGGAGTGCTCGCCGGAGTAGTACTTCCACGACCGGAGTGCTTCGAAGGCAGTGAAGACGAGCAACAGCATCACCGGGAGAAGGATGGGAAGGAAGCGGAGAATCACTCTGCCTCGTGGTCCAAGATTTGCAGCAAGTCGAGGGAGTGCGCAAACGAAGAACGGGAGTGCTCCTTCGATGAGAGCGAGACGCTCTGACCAGAGGATCGCCCGGATAAAAAGAGTACCGAAAAAGATCGCGTGGTACCAAGAGATGAGCTTGATCCTGCCCGGAAGGATGCCTGCCCAGCGCATTCCCCGGATTGCACCGATGACGAGGGAAACCTGTGTCCATGTGGTAACCCCAGGGACTGTTTTAAAAGTATGCTTTAATTCCAGATCCCCGCCGAGGACTCCGGCAATCAGTCCGGGATTCAGAAAAAAACCGCGGAAGAAAATGAGGTGAGCGACGAGGAAAACCCCCATCAGAAAGTGATCGAGTTTCAACGGGAGGAGGGTCTCTCCGAGGCGCGGAGAGAGGGTCTGCGCTCGAGGTGGTGAAGCGGGCCGGATCGCTCGCCCGATCTGTCGCAGGAGGCTCGACTCGCCAACCAATGCCCCGAGAAAGAGCGAGAGGATCGCTGCGATGCCGACGTAAAGGTCGCGACTTCCGTAAAAAAGCTGAGCCTTCGACAGGGTCATGAGACTGTCGGAAAAGGAGAAAATCAACAGCGCGGGTAACGAAGCACCGATCAGCATCCGGGAGGGCCGGGTCCACCAAGGAAGCCATCCGATTTTCGAGATTTCTGAGTGAGGGTCGGTGCGCCGACGAGTGATCATTTGGCGTCCTCTGTTACGTTTCGCTGTTTCTTTAGCTTATAAAAAGCAAAGGTCAGGCCCGCGATTTCCTCGGCGATAAAGGAAATTCCCATGGCAAAGACCATTCCCATCCCGCCGAACTTCGGGATCCATAAAAAGGAGAGAAGTGCGACAGAGAGGAATTTTACGACTCCGATCCGGGCAAGGAAAACGGTATGCCCTGTCATGAGAAGGAGATGCGGAACCGGCCCAAAAATGAGTGAGATCAGCTGAATGAGGAGGAGCATTCGCAGTGCGTCGGCGCCTTCGACGAAGTCCGTGCCGAAGATGGACATGACCAACTCGGGGAAGACAATCCCGACACCGAGGGGGACGATGAGTGCGAGGAGTGCGATCAGGATCGCCTTGCCGTAGACGTGGAGCACTGGTCGGAGCGGATTTGGGAGTTCCGCGCTTTTGGAGAGGGCTGGCGCGAAGACACTGTGAATCGCGGCGGAGAGGACGATGAAGAGGATCGAAATCCGAAAGGCGGCCGTGAGGTGAGACACTTCCGGGGCTGGACGAGTCATCTCAAAAAAGGAGAGTGGGACGATGAACCCGAGCGCTCCAAAAAGACTGACGCAACAGACGGGGAGTCCCTCAGCAAGGAGGAGCTTTCGCTTCATCCGTCCTGGCCAGGCAAAGTAGCGGGAGCGGAACTCCCCGCCCGGAGCAAAGCGAGCGGCGAGCGCTCCGACCACGTAGCTCCCTGTGTAGAGCGTGAGGATTCCGGGGGATCCGAGATCTTTGGCAAACAGGAGGACAAGAAGAAAAAAGAGGCCAACCGGAAGGAGGTGTCCATAGACATTCCCGAGGACGGGCCGTGCGAGACCTTTTAATGCTTCCCCGTTGATCAAGGCCAGGGCGATCGCACCGAGGGCAAATGGCGGTAGCAGGTGCCACAGTTGAAACCCCTCGGAAGCGGGTTGTGTCGTAACTGCATAAACGACCCAGGCGAGTCCGAGGACAAGAGAGATCACCATGGAGAGCGCTCGAAGATGGGCAACAAAGAGACCGACGCCTTCGTGGTCATCCCTCTCGATCCGTGGCACATTGCGGAGCGCAATCTGCTCGAGTCCGTAGGTGGCGATGGGACCCGAGGTCATGAGGACCGATGACCAGAAAAAGAAGTTCGCACTCGGACCGTCACCGAGTGTCCTAGCGACAATGACCGTGCTGAGAAACTGAAATCCAGCTCCAATCATCCGGACGGCCGACGGAAGCAAGGCCTCCACTAGGTGGGTCCAGTTGAATGTCGTCGGGAGAAAACTCGCGGCGGCGCGGAATGCTGCGGTATAGGGCGTTGCCTTCAAAAGAGCGCGGAAGAGGATGGTTCGAACGGGTGTCTTCAGGACTGTAGGATGACGGAGAGCGATCCTCTGGTCCCTCGGGCGAGGTGGGCCACACTTTGCTGTACTTCGCGTCTTGTGCCGATGTCTTTTTTCACAATTACGAGATTGGCATCGGCCATCGCCGCGACGGCGGAGGGAATCTGGCTCTCTTGGGTGAAGGCGGTGGACTCGATGATGATGCGATCAAACTGAAGACGGTGAGGGCTGAGCAAATGCCAGGTATCGCTCGGAGCTATGAGAAAGCTGGACGGCAATCGCAGAGTGTGGAGGTGCTCGGTCTGCGAAGCTTGCGGGACGAGAGTCAAAGGCATGCGTGGATCCCCTCCGGGAACGACGGAGATCAGGAGGGTCGGGCAGGCATAATAGGCCGAGGCGGAGGCAAGGCAGGCGGCCACTCGTAGACCTTCTTCGTTTTCCCACAAGGAGGAAAGATGGATGAGACTGGCGTGGCGGTGCTCTGGAGTGAGGAGAATCCCCGTCATCGCTTCGAGGAGTTTTGCGTCGTTTCCTCCCTGAGAAGGAGTGGGGATCTCGGCGATCACGGGTGTTTCTAGTCCCTGCTCGACTTGGCGTCGATTCTGAAATGGAGAACCTCGCAGGAGGTCGACTCCGATCAGGCCGACGCAAAAGAGACCGCCAGCGGCCATCCCGAGGAGGAGGGAGATCGGCTTGTTCGGGCTGGTAGGTTTGTAGGCCACGATCGGCTCGGACATGAGGCGAGTGACATTGTTCGTCTTCTCGGATTCGAGTGAAGTCTGGCTGATGCGATCCCGCAGCGACTGGTGAACCTGCCACTCGGTTTCCACCTGCTGCTGAATGGCGCGGAATTTCGAACTCGCTGCTTTCACGGTCGAGTACTGAGCTTGTAATTCGTTGACACGCTCACTGAGGAGACCCTCGTTCATCACGGCGGATTGGTAGTCCGCTTCGAGCGACGACTTCAGATCCGTTGCGAGACCTTTTAGCTGCGCATCGAGTTCCTCGACTCGGCTGGCCGCTTCTTGGTAGCGAGGGTGACTTTCGGTAAATTGCCCTTTGACCGAGGCGAGATTCGCGTGCGCGTTGATCCGCTGGTTGAGCAGCTCCGAAACATGCTCCATTTCAGAGAAGTTTCCGAGGCTGATCACTTTCATGGGATCGACCTTCGGATCGACACTTTTCAGCGTCTCGACCCGGCTGCGGAGGTTGAAGACCCGGCTGGAAACGGCGTTGAGTTCTTCCCCGATTTTTGTGAGGCGCTCGGCGAAAAGTTGATGGTCCTGTTCGACCGTTAGTTCGGGATTCTCCCGGCGAAAAACGTCCAGTTTTTTCTCCGCTTCGAGTGCGTTTGCGTAGGCTTCATCGGCTCGAACGCGCAATTCGTCCGATGAGGTTCCCGCTTCTTTTCGTTTTTGGTCACCGAGGAAACTTTCAAATTCTTCGACAAACGTATTCGCAATGAGCTGCGCTCTCACCGGGTCCGGATCGAGGATGGCGAGCTCGAGGAGTCGCGTGGGACGGATCAGACTCGCAGAAAATCGCTTCGAGCGGATCTCCTTCAATAGTTTGGAACCGGAAACCTCTTCGCCGGCGAGAACTTGTTTGTGAAGGGATTTGGGGAGAAAACTCAGCTCCTTCCGGAGATTGAGTCGATCGATGACCCGCAGGATCATCGAATCAGACATGATTGCCTTCTCCATGGAATTGAGGGAATCGAGATCGGAGGCACCCGCTCCCGAGGGTTGGATCTGGAGCGTGCGATCAAAGTTGGGATCTACAAAGACGAGCGCAGTGCTCTTGTAGAGCGGAGTCGCAAGCACAAACGCGTAGAAAAGTGCTGCCCCAACACAGATCAGAGGAACAAGGATCAACCAGAGGAGGCGACGCTTGATGATCGCAAAGAGGTCATCGAAGTCGAGTAAGGGAGTCATCTCAATGAGATCCCAGGTACTGCGAGAATCCCTCTCTAGGGTCGGAGAATAGTTCGGGCGGGTGGTGAGTGCGTGAGAAGACATTTCAGTGCCGGGGCGGGTAAATAATTTCCACAATCAAATATTGTTTCTAAAATTGCTTGAGTTTACCAGTAAAGCAATTAAAAAGTGATAATTATTGCACAAATGATAGGCTTGCCAGAATTTCTCACAATTGATTGCTAATGAATTCGATCTCATTCTACCGACCGATCCTCGTTCACTTCCTGATCAAACAGTTCGCGAGCACTGTCTTTTTCTGGCTTTTGGTCTGGCTGCTGCATTTTACCTTTTACGGGCCTGATCTCCTTCCCGGCACGTATGTGGGGATCTCTCTATTGATTCCGGCAGCTGCCATTTCGGAAATTGTGTTTCGGGAAAAGCGGTTGCGCTCCCTGGGCGGGCTCTCGAGAAGTCAGTTGTGGGTTCTCTCTCAGCGGGAAATCTTGTTCGTCCTGGTTGCCTTGTTCGGAGTGATCGTGATGAGTAAGGACGACCGCATCTCTCGAATGTTCCTCGCCGTGTTCCTAGTGGGGTACACCTGTCTCGTGACGTGGATGAATCTCGTCGGGCATCGGCTTTTCAGGCGCATTCATACCCGTGCGACGAGTCGTGCCCGCGCTCAAAAGGAAGGGTTATCTATTGCCGGAACTGCAAAACAGTGAAGCAAACGGTGCATGCGTTTCCCATAGCCCACCACGGAATACCTCTTTCAAGTGATGATATCTAACTTCTGACAACGTTTTCTAGAAAAACTGAGATTTCTATAAAAAAGTATTGAAATATCGTAATTTTAATATAAAAAGTTAGAATTCTCTCACTTTCGTGAATTGATTTCGCGAAACCTGGAAAATCCACATGATTTCTGATCGCTATCACGGTTCCATCCGGCTCCATCTACTCATCAAGCTTGCGGGTAGTTTGTCGCTTTTCTGGGCGATTGTCTGGATCATGCACGTTGGATTCTATCGGGAAGAGCTTCTCCCGGTGAATTATCTCTGGGTTTCCTTTCTCGTTCCGTGTGCCGCCGTTTTTGAGTTCCTCATTCGTGCGAAGCGGCATCATTCCCTGAGTGGGCTCACTCGGCAGCAAATCTGGAGTGTTTCCCAGCGCGAGATTCTCTTTGCCCTCGTTGTGATTTTCGGAGTGATTGTGATGAGCAAGGATGACCGGCTTTCCCGTGCCTTCCTCGGGGTCTTCTTCTTGCTCTACGCCAGTTGGATCGCATGGATGAATCTGGTCGGGCACCGCCTCCTCCATCGTCGCCTTTATCAAATCAATCGGCAGACTGCAAATACCTTGGTCTTGGCCCCGCCCGAAGAGATCGAGAGGGATGGTGCGCTCTTCATGTCGAACACGGTGCCTGGCTCAGAAGTTCTCGGTTACGTTTCATTTGGGGATGGGAGTGCGGTGGTCACTGCTCCCTCGTTCCCCATTTTGGGCGAGTTCGAAAACATCCGCGAGATCTGCCGGAATTGTCATGCTAAGATGCTGCTCGCACTCGGTCTCGACGACCGGCCCGATCTGGTGCGATCGCTGCAGCAGCTTTGCGATTCGTTGGGAATGAGGCTGATCTGGGTGGACGATCATATCAGTCAGTTTCCGGGAAACCTTGATGCGCACCAGTCTGGGAATCGGGTCTTCCTGACGAACTGGCGCGAACCACTGGAGGATCCCATGAACCGAGCCGTAAAGCGGATCTTTGACTTTGTTTTTGCCTCGTTGGTAGTCGCGATCGTGTTTCCGCCACTCTGCCTCTTCGTGTGGATTCTCCACCGCATCTTTTCCCCGGGACCGCTCTTCTATCGACAGGCACGAACGGGACGAGGGGGAGAGATCTTCGATGTCTACAAATTTCGAACCATGCATGTAAATGACACTCCCGGCATGCAGGCCAGGGTGGGGGATGCCCGAATTTTCCCCGGAGGCAATTTGCTCCGAAAAACGAGCATCGATGAGATGCCGCAATTCCTCAATGTGTTGCATGGGGAGATGAGTGTCGTCGGGCCGCGTCCCCATTTTGTCGACCACGATGCCGAGTTTGCTGACATCGTGGATGACTATCTGGTGAGACATTTTGCTAAACCGGGCATCTCCGGGCTCGCTCAAGTCAAGGGATGTCGCGGGGAAACGGATACCGACAAAAAGGTCCGTCAGCGGGTCCGCTTTGATCACTTTTATCTTCGCCGTTGGTCGCTCCTACTCGATGTCTGCATCATTTGCGATACCGTTTTCCAGATTATTTTTCCTCCCCGCTCTGCTCGCTGAGAGCCACAGAAATTTCCTCCCCATGACGAGTAATTCATCTTCCGCTTCCCGCAGCTTTCGTCTTAGTCTGGTTCATGATTTTCTGATTCAGATGGGTGGGGCGGAAAAAGTCGTCGAAGTCATGGCAGAGGCCTATCCCGAGGCACCGATTTATACGAGCGCGACCCTCGGAGAGAACCTGTTTCCAATCTTCCGGTCTCCGCGAGTGCAGAACTCATGGATGAATCGGCTCCCTGGCATGGAGCGGCTTCACAAGAAGCTGTTCTTTCTATATCCTCTCGCGTTCAAATCTTTGCATATCGAGGACAGTGATGTGGCGTGGATCAGCAGTAGCAGCTTTTCCAAATGGATACCGAAACCAGCGGGCACAAAATTTGTGTGTTACTGCCACACCCCACCCCGCTACTTCTGGAACCCGGATGAGTATCTCGAAAATGAAATCAGAAACCCCTTTTTACGCGGTTTTGTGCGGCTTCTGATGCCCTTGTTCCGGCTGAGCGATCTGCGCCAAAGTCGGAAAGTGGATCTGTTTCTTGCGAATTCGAGGAATGTCCAGGAGCGGATTCGTGAGTGCTACGGTCGGGAAAGTATCGTGGTCTATCCTCCGGTGGATGTGAACCGATTCCAAGTAAGTGACCGGTCAGACGACTTTTACCTGATCGTTTCGCGCCTTGTCGCCTACAAACACATCGACCGAGCCGTCAAGGCATTCACGATCTCGGGGAAAAAACTTGTGATCATCGGCGACGGACCGGACCGTGCGAGATTGGAATCGATCGCGGGTTCGTCCGTGACCTTTTTGGGCCGTGCTCCCGACGCTATGGTGACAGAAAAAATGGCGACCTGCCGCGCCTATATTTTTCCCGGAAGCGAAGACTTCGGGATCACTCCGGTGGAGGCCCAGGCC
>JAGPCC010000027.1 GCA_018058245.1 Verrucomicrobiales bacterium | reverse complement strand
GCCCTATAGTGGCCACTACTTCTTCGCTTTCCGTGTCATTGACCCAAGAAATCGAAGGCCAAATCTTCAGAGCACGGACAATCCCGCTGCCGATGCCGCGGAAGTTTAGAAGATCTGGTGCAAACGAAGCCAATAGAACGTTGCGGCTACGCCGGACTCCCCGTCGGATTTGATCGACCGTTAAACTGTTGGGCAATTTGCCTGGACTGCGGATCTCAATCCGATCATCGAAAATAAACAGCTTGATGGAATCCTTGATGAAATAGTCACGGTGAATCAAGGCGTTGACTAGCAGCTCCTCAAAGACCGTCTCAGAGATTTCAGGGTGTCCAGTCTGGTTGAACGATCCCTCTCTTTGAGTTCGGGAATTCCAACGCTTGAAGAAACCGATTCCTTCATCGAACTGGTCGGCCAAGGTGCCCGTGATCTGCCGCTGGTCGTGCCATTCGACGGAGGCGCGTTCAGTGCCTTTGAACCATACCGCATCGATCTTCATTTCCGGTAAGAGAACCGGTAGTCGTTTGCCGAATAGCAGCAGTCCCGCTACCGTCACCCGCCCCGAATCCACCAGTTCAAGATTCTCGAGAGTCCTTTGGTAAGCCTCGGCATCCTCGGTGCGATTTGGCGTCGATTCAGAATATTTCGTCTCGTAGAACCGCTCAAATCGCTCTTGGTCAAAATCCTCCAGTGTCGAGGCCTCGACCAACTGGCTCTCCGCATAAAACTTCCCGCTTGACTGAAACATACGAGCCAATTTCTCGGGATGAACTTGCCGTTTGTCCGGCCCGTTCTTCTCCCAATATACCCCCTTGTTGTCGCAGTAGGGTTTGTTTGGACCATCAGATACTGTAATAACAACGACTATACCCTCACTTGTGGGAATCGAATTGGTCAAAAGAGAAAATGGTGGCCGCACGCAGTCCCATGCAACTTTCGCCATATCCTCCCCTATCTTCTCGGCCTCTTTGCCGGAGAGTCCGGCGATGGCACCATCTTTTTCAACGCCAACAAAGATTTTACCGCCCCCACTGTTGGCAAACGCTACAATCTCTGCCGCCATCTTGGCGTCCGCCGACGGCTCGCGCTTGAATTGCCGGGTGCTGTCTTCGCCTAGCAGGATTTGGCTTCTCAGTTCGAACTCTTCCATAATTGATAAATTTCCTTTCTGCGCCTGAATGCATCTTCGCCGCCTTCCATCACGGTGACGATACGTTGTTGGATCTCCTTGTCGTCGATGCTGCCGTGGTCGAACGAAAACTTCTCGCCCTCCTTCCGGCAGACGATGGCCTGCTCCGCATCGCCCAGCACCGGGATGTTGGGATTGTGGGTGGCGAAGATGAACTGTGTGAGTTCCTTCCGATCCAGTAGTTGGTGGATGAAATGGCTGTAAAGCGTCTCGTTGTCGAGGTCGTCCTCCGGCTGGTCGATGAGGATCAGCGGGTAGCGTCTCAGGTGCATGAGGATGTGGAGGATCACCGTGGCCCGTTGTCCGAGCGAGTATTCCCCCAGCAACTTCCCGTTATAAAGAACGGCGGTTTCATCCGGAGTCCGGAACGTCAGGAAATCCGCCAGATGATCCAGCAGCGTGGACTGGACTTTGATCGCAGCATTCTCGCTCAGCCCCTTGGTCACCAGCTCAGCCCGACTTTGATACAGCTCGCGGCCGTCCGTGAAAGCGTCCTCGAGGACGTCGTAGGTCGCCGCCTGCAAGCCACTGCCTTTGAACTTGGACCGGAGGAACTCACCGAAGGCGCGTCGTTTGCCTTTGAAGGCGGTCTGGAGGCGAATCTCCGGCGGCAGTTCCGCTTCCAAGCGACGCACCTCGGCTTCGCGTTCGGTGAACCGCTCACGCCAGAAATCATGGAGCCTGTTCACCGCCGCACCGAGGAGGTCCCGTGCGGTCTGTTCGGTTTTGGCTCGTTGTGCTCCTGCCGCCAGCAGCTTCACCAACTGATCAAAACGATTCTTCTTCGTGCGGAACAGCTCCAGATCAAGCTGCGGTTCATTGAGGGTCTTTTGCAGTTCGCCCACCTCCTGCTTCATCTCGTCCTGCACGGGAATGAGCTTCTGGAGCGCCTCGCCCACCACTTTGATCGTATCACGCAAAGCCTGGAGCGCCGCTTGCGCGCTCGCCTTGGCCTCTTCCGACGTTGCCTTGGCCGATGCAAGGTCGGCAGCGACGCCCTCAGTCCGTTTTGATTTCAATACGGGGAAAGCCGCGTCTGCTTCGTCCCAGTCCGCCGCTTCCTTCAGATTCGTGCCCAGTTCTTTCAGCGCCTGCTGCCACGAAACGATGGCCTGCCGGTCAGCATCGAATAGCGTCATCTCGCCGAGCTTCTTATCCACACCCTTGTCGGTGAAGACCTGAAGCTGCACCTCCAGTTCATTTTTCTCCTTTTGCAGCGCGGCGATCTTCTCCGTGGCCTCCAGCGTCTCTTTGAGCTGCTTCGCGGCCTGGCGCACACCTTCGATGAGCGCAGCTTCTTCCTGAAGCTTTGGATCGAGCCGATCTGCCAGCAGCTTGTCGAGAAAGTTCTCGTCGAACGACTCCGAACGGGCCGAGAGATCCTTCTGGCCGAAATAGAGAATGTCCTTGAGGACCGATCCCGGAGAAATGTCGCGATACACTCCGTCCAAACACACGGACGGCTTGCCGCTGCGTTCTCGTTCCACCCGCACTTCACGCCCGAACTCGTCCACGGCCTCCACCACCACCTTGCCAGCCGGGGAAAGCATGCGCTCAACCAGACCGGACTTGTAGCGGTCGTCCGCTCCCTCAGGGAAACCCAGTGCATGACGCAAGCACTCGATCACCGCTGATTTCCCATTCCCGCGTGGGCCGATGAGACAGTTCAGGGACGGGGAAAAGGGCACGGCCAATCCATCCAAGGCCCCGCCATCGAATCGCACCTGACGCAAAAGCACGGCTTGCCGGGGTTCGGGCAGTTCCGCACGAACCCGGTGCTCATGGTCAAAAAGGGCGAACTTCACCGCATCGAAGGACAGCTCCCCAAGCTTCAGATAGCAATTCCGGTCACTCTTCCCGACTTCCTCAATGCATTTGGGATCGGAGCCTTCCACAAGGGCGGGAATCGGCTGCGTTTCCGGCCAGCGGGCTATCACGGCATCTGGGCGCTTCACCTTCTGCAACCCCAGAACGCGGTCAGTCCACTGCTTGCCGCAGCCGTTGATCATGTGTGCGAGATTGTCACCGAGTAGTTCTTGGAACAGGCCGTTGTCGCTTTGCACGTGAGCGAAGACCACGAAGTAATCCACCTTCACATCGTCAAGCAGCTTCAGGCAGTGGCAGAAGTCGTCCTTGGTCCGGGTGCCTTCGTCCGGTGGTCCATGAAATTGAGTCGAGAGGAAACGGTTGATCCGATCATCATTTTCCGCGTTGTCCACCCAGCCATCGGGATTGAAAACGATGAGCGTGTGGATTCCTCCACCCCCATCTTTCATGCCGAGTTCAACCCCGGGCAGGACGAGGATTCCCTCTTTCGCACCCAGTTGCCGTAAGGTCTTGTATTCATCCCGGTCAAAATGGTTGTGGTTCGTCACCACCGCCACCCGGATCTGTTCCTCCTTGAGCCGGGCGATCCAGTCTTTCGGGAATCCGTTGGCTTTTGCATATCCGCTTTCATTTTCACCGCGATACTCGTCACGAAACGGCTTTCGCGACGCGCCTGAATCCTTGAGCGTGTGCAAATGGAAGTCCGCGCGGACCCATTCGGCCCCGCGGGGAAACTGCTTGTCATTCGTTGGAGTCATCGTGCTCATGGTAGGGCTAGGGGATTGAAACATCCATCCTTCATTCTGCCTCCGGGGATGGGAAAAGCTGCTGCATCAGGCCTTTCTTGTGGGTCTTGAGGGCTTCGTGCTTTTGGGTTTGCGCGGCGATGAGGTCGTCGAGCCTGGTGAGGCACGAGGCGATGCTCCAGAAGGTGTTGCCCAGTTGTTTTTGGCTGTTGTCGGTATTGATACGGAGCTGGTTCACGACTTCGTAGGTGTTCTTACACCAGTCTCGGATGTTGACGAGGGTGTAGTTCAGCGGCGTGCCGTCGTCACGAGTGAAGCTGTTGACACCACGAATGGTTCTGGCGGCAGTGAAAACGTCGGACGTGATGATTTCCTCCTGCAGCCGGGAGAACTCGCCATCGGTGAGCGTGACTCGATTGAGCGCATCAAACTTTTCACGGAAATTCTTCTCCAAAGCATCCCGGTTGCGAATGTCGGGGCGGATCGTGTACTTGAGGTTGGCAAGTTTTTCAATGAACGCAGCCTCAAGATCCCCTTCGCGAACGACGGAGCGTCTTTGTTCGGCGGGGGAGCCGTAGGAGAAGTCTGAGGGAATCATTTTGGGAAGGACGCCGTCGCAGCGCACTGCTTCTTTTGTAACCTCATTTTACCCTCTCTCACAAGCACCACTTTCACCGCGTTTCGGCGTTCCTGCGGGGAAATCCTGCCGGTTTTGATGGTTTTACGACCGGGCGAGCCCTCGTTCGAGGTTTGAAATCTCGGGCACTTTTCTGGAACAGAAAACGCAATTTTTTCGACTCGGGTACCACAAAACATGGGTCTCTGGGTTATACCGTTGCAAGCGAGCGCTGGCAACGTTCAAATCTATCTTCCCCCGCAATCTTTCCCCGTCTCCCCCTACGGCTGACCCACCCCAGGGTGGTTAGTAGATCGTCCACTTTTTCCCTCCTCAAAAGAACTCTTCCTCCTACCGCAGATCTGCCTCTTTTTCCCCCAATTCTCCGCTCACGCTTCTTGAATCGTTTTTGGAGAAACCTTTTCTGAAATTCCCTGATGGCTGGAAACTGCTGCCCGTTCTCCCGAACGGAACTCTCTTTACTCACCGACGGTACCCTCTCGAATCGAGGGCCGTGGTGGGTGGGCGGCGAGGTGGGGATGAGTGCCCATGGCGTCGATACTTACCACGTTGTCTTTGCGTTCGAGTAGCTCCCGCAGCCAGGGGAGGGCATTCCATCGAGGGTGCAGTAGTGGTGTTTCGAATCGGCGGTTTCTTGCTGGTGTTACAAATAATCTGTTATCAGGAATTAGCGGCTCTTCAAACGAACCGCAAATCGAGTTTTCTCCGGGGTTGCCTCTTCGAGACTCAGCTGACCGCCGTGCCCTTCGAAAATCGCTTTCGCGAGACTGAGCCCCAGGCCGAAGCCATCGACTCCCCTCGAACGGGCTCGATCCGCGCGGTAAAAGCGGTCGAAGATCCTCTCCTTATCGGCCACCGTTATTCCCGGTCCTGAGTTTTCCACCGTGACACGTATCGCCGGTCCCTCACGACTTGCGATCACCCTAACAAAGCCGCCTTCGATATTGAACTTTATCGCATTGTTGATCAAGTTAAGAAACGCCTGTCGCAGCAGAACAGGATCCCCGGACAACTCTAGTCCCTCTTCGATGGACGACTCAAAAGAAATCCCGGCGGACTCCGTGAGGATCTCGGCATCTTCCGCGATTGCTTCCAGTTCACAGGAGACCGAGACGACTTCCTGTTTGCGAATGAGACCACCGACATCCGCTTGGGAAAGAATCATCAGACTACCGATGATGGATTTTAGTCGGTTCAATTCTTCCCGTAAGACGAGGAGTGAGCCTTCCTCTGAATTGTCGGGATCACATTCGCGCAGCGCTGACTCGATTTCCCCCTGCATCACGGTGATGGGGGTTCTCAACTCATGTGCCACATCGGCGCTGAATCGACTGGCATGGGTGAAACTCATTTCGAGTCTGTCCATCATGTCATCGAGCACTTCGGTGAGAGTTTTAATCTCAGGATCGGAATGAGGGTTTCGCGGCATCCGTTTGCTGAGATCCTGCACTGAGATACGAGCCGCAGTCGCGGTGATCTCGCGAAGCGGGCGCATCGCGCGCTCCGCGACGAGCCACCCACCACACCCGATCAAAAGTAGCGCGAACGGAATCCCGAAAAAGAGCGCTCGCCGGAGTTGCCCGATACCCGGATTGCTACGGGTAACATTTAGCCCTGCAAGCACTGCATACCCCCGTTCCTGCACGGCGATAAATCGCCAGTCTCCGCCGCGGATTGAGGAGTTGCAATATTCAATCAGGCGGGGGCCATGGTCGGGTGGGCCGTGTGGCGGAGGTTTCGCTTCAAACTCTCTCTCCTCTGGTCCGCCGAGCGAAAACGGATCACGGTCAGGACCACCCGCTTTTCCACGCCTCAGCTCGGGATGCTTGATCGGATCTGGATCGGGAACGGGGAATTGAAAAGGGAGCGCCGCCGCTATCGTCTCTGTCCATCCCAGCGAAGCAATCAGGCGATAGCCCAGGGGATCCTCACGCTCTTCAGGATACTCACGCACGCTCATGGCGAGAACTCCCTGCCCGGTTTCATCTCCGTAAATGGCCTCCAGATCGGCCTCCATAAGATCCCTCTCTGCCCAGGGATTCGCCTCACGAATCAGTCTCGAGGCAATGTTCTCGAGCCGCAGATCAACAGCTTCCTGCACCGCCCGCATCATGTAGTGCCAGGAGACGGCTCCGAGGCCGATGATGACAATACTCGACAGGAGAGTTGAAAGGAGAATGAGTTTGGCTCGAAGGGAACGCATCGTGACTTAAGTCGGTTTCCCGATGCGATATCCCACTCCCCTGACAGTCTCAATGAGCTTCACGGAATACTCCCGGTCGATTTTTTTCCGAAGGCGCTGGATGTAGACATCAACGAGATTGGTATCCGGATCAAAAGTGTAGCTCCAAACATGCTCACAGATCTGCATGCGGCTGAGGACCCTTCCGGGAGAACGCATGAGATACTCCAGCAGGGAAAATTCCCTGACGGACAACATTACTTCCTCATCATGGCGCGTCACGATCCGGCTAACGAGGTTCATCGAGAGATCCGCCACTTTCAGAAGGTGACTCGTCTCCCCGGAAGCACGCCTCACTACGGTATGGAGTCGGGCAATCAGCTCCTCGATATAAAAAGGCTTCGTCATGTAATCATCCGCTCCGAGGTTCAGTCCCTCGAGTCGTTCGTCGAGTTCGCTCCTCGCAGTTAGAAGAATCACGGGAACAGAGAAACCCTTTTTGCGTAAATTCTTGAGAATACTCAAACCATCGCGCCCTGGAAGCATCACATCCAGAACGATGGCATCGTAGGGCTCTGTAAGGGCGAGCGCATAACCCTCGTCTCCGTCGTTCGATACGTCCACGACAAACCCTTGCTCCTTCAGCCCTTTGCCAATAAAGGAGGCGATGCGTTCCTGGTCTTCAACAACGAGAACTCTCATAAAGACGTCGGCTAAAGTACCAGCATTGCGGGTGAATGCCTCCCCTTCAAGGGAAATTCCTTCCGAAATCATCGTGGGCCACCTCCGGGGCCGTTGCCTCTTGGCGGGCCAAAGCCTCCGGGGCCGCCCTTCCCTGCACCGGAATCGGAGGGTGGCCTCACTCTCCATGGATTCTCTGGGATCTCCTGCGTGATCTCTGTGTTCCGTCGGATAATCTTCGTCAGAGTCTGTTGCTCGATCAATTGCTGGAGCTCCCGGCCCAGATAATTTTGATACCAGAACCGATCGCCGTCACGCAAGCGGATGAACTGATCGCGCAACACCGCAGATACTGTCTCTCCCACGATACCATCCCTTCCGGGAGCTTCCGCTAGACCACCAACCCAGACATCTACGTCATCGACGCTCTTGTAGGCACTGGCAATCCGCTTCCAAACGGCTGCGTCTCGATTAATCCCGCGAAAATCACTGACCGGCTTAAGACCGAAATTTTTGCGAACCTCGTTGTAACTGGGGAGTCCATGATCGCGACCCCGCTGGATGTTCAACGAAGCCAGATCGAAGCCGCCTGCACCGGGAGCACCGAAGAGAAAGTTGCGGGCCGCATCAATGACCATCGTGTCGATTTCCTGAGCCGGCTGAACAACGAGCCCGCGGATCAGGGGATCAATTCCCCCCTCATCGGTGATTCTCGTCGGAGTGAAAAAGGCGGCAGAGAGATCAAGATTGCCCTGGTCGATCACATTCAAACGACGATCCAGACGCAGAAGTTGCGGCGAAAGCATCGTATGTCCGAAGCGATAGGACGCCGTCGCAAACACGTTGGTAATACCGGGATTGACCTCAGCCCGATATCCACGATAGGGCGGTAGCGCCTCTTGACCGAGGAGGAGCGGGAGAAATTCGCGATAGGTGATCACCTGCATCTCGCCTCCGACAATGGCCCGGGCAGACTCATAGATTTCATCTTCGCCTAGAGCCGGATTCGCTTTGGCGATGACCCCCGCCCAGTAGTTATGCTCCCTGACAAAGAGCGTGTGCATCGAGGTCAGGCCTACCTGCTCATTCGCCCGGAAGTCGCCCGCGACAAAGAAATTTGGTGCTGTCGCCGACGGGGCGTTGTCAAGACCGTCGACATTGAAGGGAAGGAGATTGTCCTTGCTCGTTTTAAGCCGACCGGTTCCATCCAGAATTCGCAGGGCCTGAGCTCGTTCATCGTCCGAGCCATAGACATTCGAAGCATCGACAAACGCAGTGATTTCATTAAACTGCTGACGGACGCCATTGATATCCTCACCGTAAGAGCGCTCCAATGGGATCTCTGCCGTTCCCGTACTCTTCGGATCAAAAAACGGATCGCCGGAGGGAACTTTGATATTAAAAGGGTCCGCCTCGTCGTTCACGGGAGTCAAGGTTAGGTCGTGATCAAGAAACTGTCCCCACTGCCAGACCATATCCGAGACGAAGTGACGATTCAGGATGGATTCCTTTTGAGCGGACACGGCATTGCTGATCTCCCGGGCACTCGGCCTCTCAGCGCCAGAGGGAAAACTGATTCCGTCAGCATAGTCCACCGTCGTCTTCCTCAACAGGGGAATACCAGGAGTCCCCCACTCGGGATTCGCCACATTATTCCCGAGACCGGTGATGGTTCGGAACTCCTCGGGAAAAGTAACCGTCCGAAGCCCCATCTTGACGTTTCCCGGTTTATGACGGTTGGAGGATTCCTCCTTCTCCCCGCCTTCCCTTGGTTTATGGAAATTCGTCGGCGATTCTTTTTGCCGTTTCTCTTGCGCAGTGATGCTTCCTAATCCGGAAAGAAGAAACAAAAGAACCAAATTTAAAATCCCGAGTGGAACGGAATGAAAATAACTGGCGATTGACGTTCGTTGGAGAGGTATTTTTTCCATACTGTTATCGTGACTTAGCCGTGTGACAAAAGTGGTGTCGGAACCATTACAATGTTGTCATCTATTGAAACTTTCCGACATTCTCTCTTCGGTTTCCGGGTGGAGGTCACTGCGGGAGATCTTGGGAATCACGCCAGAGGAGGAGGAAGAATCTTTACCTCTCCCGAGCGATGAATGCAGTTCCGTGATCGATTGACCGGAGGGGAACGATCACGATTTCGGAAAGAAGTTCATTTATTGTATCGCCCTATCGCCCCCGTTTCTTTACATTGCAGAGACAAGTCCTGCACAATCACACGATTGAGCGGAGGAGAAAATGTAACCGAAGAAACCATGGGTCAACATCGAGAGGAGCTGCCCGAACATCAGATTTTTCACCTTTTGAAGGAGGGTGGGCAAGAATCCAGCGGCCCTTTCAGTCAAAATGAAATCGTCGAATTGCTCAATAGCGGAGCCGTGAAATCTTCCGACTACGTCTTCTACCCTGCTCTAACCGACTGGAAGCGTATCATTGACGTGTTTGATCTGCACCAGCAGGTAAATACGCACGGCAGCGAAGGACAAGATCCCGGCATTGTGGCTGAGAGTTTTGCTTTCATGGAAAAGCGATCCGTAGAAAACGAGGAAATTTATTATATCGCCGTTCAGGCGATTCAGGCACTGAGCCTTACTGCATCGGTGCGTCTGCGCGCTCCGCAATCGATCGTGTTGACGAATTGCCGGTTCTGTATCATCAGACCGAAACTCATGGGAGATCCGGAATTCCACGAATTCCCACTCGCCGAGCTGGAACGTACTCACGTCCTCCTTGAGAAGGATGACACCGACGGATGTTTCAGAATCATTCCGCGATTCGGTGACGACGCTGAAGTGTATCAGATCCCTAGATCGCAATTGCATCGCCTCGAGGAAATATCCGCAGACCTTCTGCGTGATTTTCAATCCAGGACGGCAACGTAGGCAACAAGTTCTTAGTATTGCAGGAACTGGCTATCGATTGAATTGCAGGGACGATTTTCCTTTCTCGGAATTCTGTAGTGATTTTTTTGGAATTAAGACAATCCCTCGGAGAGTCAGATGTCCAAATCTTGAATTTCAAGATTTGAGATTCTCTCCAATTCATTGCCCTTGGACACAATAGCCACCTTTTCAAAAGGACCGATGGCCCGCTCCTGATCCACCCCAAAACGTACGCAACGTCGAAACGATTCGATCCCGATTTACCTTCACCGTGGTTCCATTCGAACCCCGCTTCCCTCGCTCCAAGTCCGACAGACTCCTAGTGGATTTGCCTTTAGAAAGTGGTTTTGCTAGAGAGAGGAGCAGGAACACCTTTGAATACCGTTGATTACAGTTCCCAGCCTTCGCGGTAGGCTTCGCGGGTCCACAATTTCTGTGCGTCAGGGTTCCCGATGAGTTTTCCGGTAGCGGGATCGAGATCGAGGGCTCCGTCGGTGCGGAATGCCATGTTCCCGAGGTGACAGAGCATCGAGCTGACCTGACCGTCGGCGATCGTTTGATTGAGGGCTTTTCCTTCTCGGATCGCATCGGCGAAATTCGTGAAATGGGGCACGTCACTCGGGGGATCCGTGTTTTTTTCGAGTTCTTTGCCTGCCTTATCGTAGATCGTAAATGCCGAGCTGGAGAAGTCGAGCTTGCCGCCGTCGCCATAGATGGAGACGAAGGGCAGTGCCTCGGGTTTGCGCTGATGGCAGGAGGAACCTTCCCAGCTGATCCCGAGTTTTCCATAATCGTAGGTGGCGGAGATGGTGTCGGGGGTCTCCTGGTCATCGTCAAAATGGTAGCGCCCGCCGTTGCAGGCGACTCGTTTCGGGAGATCCACCTGGAGCGCCCAGCGGGCAATGTCGAGCGCGTGGACTCCATTGTTGGCGAGTTCGCCTCCTCCGTAGAGCCAATGCCAATGCCAATTGTAGGGAACGAGGTTGTCTTTGTAGGGTTGCTCTGGCACGGGGCCCTGCCACATCGTCCAATCGAGCTCGGGAGGGGGAGCGACGATTTTCCCTTTTCCGATGGATGCTCTCGCTGAGGCATAAAAGCAGCGGGCATACCGCAGTTCACCGATGACCCCTTCGCGGAGTTTTTGGATCCCGAGTTGCATGGCGGGGTAGGAGCGACGCTGGTTGCCCATCAGAACCTGGCGATCGGAGGCGGCGGCGGCTTCGACCAGTTTGACTGCTTCGTAGGCGCTGTAGCTCCCGGGTTTTTCCACGTAGACGTTCTTGCCGGCCTGGAGGGCTAGGATCGCAGCGGTGGAATGCCAGAAATTGGGAGCGGCAATGGAAATGGCATCAATGTTCGGGTCGTCGAGGATGCGGCGGAAATCGGCCACTTTTTGCGGCATTTTTTCCTGTTTGCCTTCGAGGGTATTTGCACCAGAGACGAGTCGGTTGGCATCGACGTCACAGACATAGGCGATCTCTGTATTGGGCACGTCGAGATAGGCTTTGATGTGGGCTTTGCCCCGGCTGAGTCCCATGACGCCGACGCGCAGTCGGGAGTTGGCTCCTTTTGCCTGGCCGAGGAGGAGGTTCGGGCCGGTTGCGGCGACTCCGGCAGCGAGGGCAGTTCCGATGAACTTGCGACGAGATGGGGCGGGGTTTTCCATGGGCAAACGTAAGAAGGAATGGGTCGATTCCGCAAAGGAAAATCTTACGCGTTTGCGTCGATCGTCCCTGCGAGATCGGAAGCACGTGGTGCGGTCGTTCTCATCACGGCGCAAGGAGGTATCCCTTGAGGAACGTTTTTTCATCGCCCCGAAGAGAGATCCGGGTATGATTCTACGCAATGAAGCTCTCACAATTCCTCGCTCTCCTACCCTGTCTGGTTTTTTCTGTTCTCTCGGTTCCGGCCCAGGCGGCACCGGAGATCGCTACGGTCGCGGGAACCGGGGAAAACGGTTACAGCGGCGACGGGGGAAAGGCGGCGGAGGCGAAACTCGACAATCCTTTCGGTGTGACGGTCGCTCCGGGTGGGGATATCGTCTTTTGCGATACGATCAATCATCGCATCCGGAGCATTTCCCGCACGGGCGGAACGATAGAGACGCTCGTCGGGACGGGGGAGAAGGGCTACGACGGCGATGGGGGGGTGCCGACGGCGGCGAAGCTGAACGAACCCTACGAAGTGCGCTTTCATCGATCCGGGGATCTCTACTGGGTGGAGATGCAAAACCATGTCGTCCGGAAACTCGATGCTCGCTCGAATCGTGTGTCCACGATCGCCGGAACCGGGAAGAAGGGATTTGCGGGCGACGGTGGTGCTGCCACTGCAGCGGAGTTGGACAGACCTCACTCGATCCAGTTTAATGCAGCGGGGACTCATTTGTATATCTGTGACATCGGCAATCACCGCATCCGTCAGGTCGATCTAACAAGTGGGGTCATCACGACTTGGTGCGGAACGGGCAAGGCCGCTCCGACTCCTGACGGTGCATCGGTCAGCCCGGAGACTCCCCTGAACGGCCCGAGAGCTCTGGACATCGCTCCAAATGGGGATTTCTGGTTGGCGCTGAGGGAGGGGAATCAGGTATTTCGCATCGACCAGGGAAGCGGCACGATTCATCACGTCGCCGGGACGGGGAAAAAAGGATTCCAGGCGGAACCGGGACCGGCAAAGGAGGCGCTCCTCTCGGGACCGAAGGGAGTCGCGGTTTCTCCAGATGGAAGTAGGATTTATCTCGCCGATACGGAGTCCCATTCGATCCGCGCCATTGATCTGAGTGTGACGCCGCCTGTCCTGCGCGTCATCGCGGGCGACGGGCAGAAGGGCGATGGCCCGGGAGCTCCTGATCCGCTGAAATGCCGGATGGCTCGCCCGCACGGAGTCGGAGTCGATCCGATCACGGGCGACCTCTACATTGGCGATTCCGAGACTCATCAGGTTCGTCGCGTGACCGGATTGTCCGGGACAACGGTGGCAAAGCTGAGTGATTTTTCCTCGGAGGAGTTTCTTCTCGGCGAGCGCAAGTGTCGTCTCACGAAGCCAACCAAAGAAGCGCCCGGAAAACCCTGGATCTGGCGCTGCCGGTTCTATGGCGCGTTCCCTGCCGTCGATGAGGCTCTCCTCGCTGCCGGGTGGCATGTCGCCTGGATCGATGTCGCCGATCTCTTCGGAGCGCCTGCCGCGATGGAGGCGTTTGATTCCTTTTACAAACAAATGACCGTCGAAAAAGGTCTCAGCGAGACTCCGGTGATGGAGGGTTTCAGCCGTGGTGGTCTCCCGGCGATGAACTGGGCGATTGCCAATCCTGCCCAAGTCGCCGGGGTTTACCTTGATGCTCCGGTCCTCGATATTCACTCCTGGCCTCAGCCGTCGTCGCCCGATTTGTGGAAAAAGTGTATGGCAGCGTATTCCCTCACTGATGAATCAGCGGCCAACTGGCAGGGTCCCCTGACTCACCTCGCGGGACTCGCCAAAGCCGGTGTCCCGATCTTTGTCGTAGCGGGCGGGGCCGATTCCGTGGTGCCCTTTGCGGACAATGCCGGACTCCTGGAGTCTCGTTATGCGGAGCTCGGCGGCCCGATCAATGTCATCGTGAAGGCTGGCTGCGGGCATCATCCGCATTCCCTGCACGATCCTGCCCCGGTGGTGGAGTGGGCGGAAGGTCTGCGCTCACGGTGAGGGGGGGAAGATCTTCATCAACGACGAGATCGGGACGGCGGAATGGATCACCATCTGGAGATTGCCTGGATGGATCTCATCGCTGTCGTAGTAGATGGAATTTGTCGTCGTGACGAGTCCGATGAGTTGCCCTTTTTGATTAAAAATTCCCGATCCGCTTGAGCCTCTCGCAAAGTCTGCGGTGATCTGAAGTCGCGGAACTTGATCGTTTGGGGTCAGATATTTCCGGGACAGAATTCCCTTTGTGAGGCTATAAAAATAGCCGTCGGGATGGGAGATGACAAAAAGCTCGTCGCCCTGCTCGACGTCGGCGTGCAGGGGGACTGCCGGGAGGCCCGAGGCATCCCGCAGTCTCACGAGTGCGTAGTCGTCCGCTTTTGATGAGGCGACGACATCATCAATCAGATACATCGTTCCCTCCGCAGTCATCGCGCCAAAAACAATCGCGTCGCGGAAGTCGAGGACGTGGTAATTGGTTAGGGCGAGACCGTCCGCACTGACAATGACTCCGCCAGAGAAATTCCCATGGTAGTGGGAGCATTGGTCGCAAAGGTAGAGGTGCCCAAAGACGAGGGTCGCATTCCGAGCCAACTTGTGTGCGTCCGCCGCAGGAGAGGTAATCGGAGCAAGCGGAACGGGGCTGGAAGATTCCTCCCGGAGTTGCCGCAAGGTCTCTGTCGCTTTTGGTGCGCCGCCAGCTTGGAAGAGCGCGTTGAGTTTGCTCTCGAAGTCGCTCTTGATCTTCGCGTCATTGACGAAATCACTAGCAACGCCCTCGGCAACGTCCTCAGCAACGTCCGTGTCTGCGGCAACACCCTCGGCAACGTCCGTGGCTGCGTAGACTATGCTTCCCGTGAGCAGGGCGAATGCCCCGACGAGGGAAAAAACCAGATTACTTGCTGTTGATTCGGGCATTCGGGAGCGCACTGCGGAGTTCTTTGGCTCCTTCTTCGGTCACTTTGGACTGCCACAGATAGACGGCCTCTAGGCTCTTGATTCCCTTGAGGTGATCGAGGCCTTTGTCAGTCACGGCAGAGTCGTGGAGATTCAAATAACGGAGTTCTTTGAGTCCGATCAAATGTTTCAGGCCCTCGTCGCCGATGGAGGTATTGCTCAGGTCGAGCCGTACCAGATTCGGTGTCTCGGAGATCAGCGCGAGGGCGCTATCCGTGGCGCTGGTCCGCGAGAGATCGAGATGGACAATATTCGCCGCGATGACCTGCGCGGAGAGAATCTGCTCGTCGCCTGCATCGGTCGTTGCGAGTCGGAAATCTACCGAGAGTAGGGGACTGGCGAGGGCGAGCGGAGTGACGCGACCTCCTGCGGCGGTGACGGATTCCCAGCTTTTTTCCTCGGGCAGGGTGAGGCCCGTCGCGAGACGTTTGTAGACTTCCTGGATCTCAGAAGTGGGGACCACGTCTCCGGTGTTTGAGACCGTAGCGGGTTTGCCTTCCAGATTTCCGTGCCAGTCTCCGAAGTCTGCGCCCTCCTCGATCCAGCGCTTGAAGAGCTCTGTTTCCTCCGGCGTAAGAGGGTCTGCTTTGCCCGACGGAGGCATGAAGTCATCATCGTCGGTCGGCAGTGTCACCCGGAGAAAGAGCTCACTCTCGGGTGGTTTTCCCGCGACGAGCACGGCCCCATCTTCGCTACCCGCTTTGATCGCCCAGGCGGCATCCATGCGAAGGCCAGCTTTGGGTTTGATGATCTTTCCATTCTTGTCTGCGTGGGGAGCGGAATGACACTCGACACATTTTTTCTCCAGGAACGGCAGGATCTCTGTCTCAAACTTCACCGGAGCAGCGGTTGCGGAGAGGAGGGGGAAGAGGGCCGTGAAAAAGAAGACGTGTCGCATGGCAGGATCGTCGCGAGTTCTACCGAAATCCGCAATCAGAATCACGTCTTCGAACGATACGAATTCACGGCTCATCGGCTACCCGATACCGGACAGCCCTCTGCCATCTTTTCCACAACCCTTGCCTTTGGTCAGTAGTCCGTTGAGACTTTTGACAAACGTTCTCAGGATCTACTTTTTCGGAGTTTGTAGGAGAGTGTCGTCCCGCTCGGTGGTGACTTGGTAGGTTTTTCCGTCGGCGACGACCTGGATCATACCGTGTAAGCCAGTCACAAAGACCTGGGAGCCAATGCCGGCATAGGTCTTTCGAGCAGCCAGGCCGCGCGCATATCGAGGGAAAACACTACAGAGGGTGACTTCGGGGCGGGTTACTGCGGCGAATTGCAAGGGAGCATGGATCCCGTGACCGGGGGCGATCAAGACATCGCATTTCAGTTTTTCGTGGGGCACACTGGGTAAGAGTGCTCGCACCTGATCTTCGGCTTGAATGTCGCCCGGCAAAAGAAAGACGGTCTTGCCAAACTGAATCCGTAGACCAAGCGAATTGGCATTAACGAGATAGTGGGCAGGGGGATCGGTGGGCGAGCGCAACTCGGGAAATGCCTTGGTGAAAAACTCCTTGGGCGGGGCGGTCACTTCTGTATCGAACTGCTCGTCGAGGTTCAGGAGATCGCCCGTGTGAGCTCCCTGATAGGCACCACGCTTCTTGAATTTTTCGCGCAACTTGGTGTAGTCGTCCAGTTCGGTCACATAGTTATCGGGAGCTTCGCCAACAAAATGGTAACCCGAATCCACGAGCTTTTTGATCGGGAAATGATCATCCAACCAAAGGAGTCCTCCAAAATGATCGTAGTGTGCGTGGCTGATGAAGACGGTCTCGATCTCCTTGATTCCGGCTTTGGTAAGAAACGGCAGAATGAGGTCGCGTCCTGCATTGAACTCACCCTGCCAGCCATCGGGAGAAGTCGCGTCTGGATACCCTGAGCCAGTGTCATAGAGGCAGGTTTTGCCGGAAGGCAGTTGCAAGATGATCGCGAGACCGGCCCCGCGCTGGACGTCCGGAATCTCAAGGCAGGTCAGGACAAATTTGCCGGTCGCTTCCTCCGCCGATCGAAGGGAAACCGGTACGATGATTGTAGCGAGGAGGAGAAGAAATAGTGGGAGTTTCATCAGGGATGCGAAGGTCTCCAAACTGGACCTTCGAACCGTGGCCTGAGCAACTAGGATCACGAACCGAATTGCGGCGGTTGTGACTCTTTCCCCCAGTCCGGGCTCGCCCGTCGTCCTGACGTGCGGACCTTGAGAAATCAGGGAAAGGCTCCAAGATAGACATTCCAACCCATGAGTAGAATCCATCCCGCAGTGAGCGCCCCCGTCGATGAAATTGATTCGAGATATCCTTCGATCGAGCATCTCCGGGAACGGGCGAGGCAACGTATGCCGCGTTTTGCTTTTGAATACCTGGAGGGCGGTTGCAACTCGGAGGTAAATCTGCGTCGAAATACCGAGGAAATTCGCCAAATTCAACTGAAACCTTGGTATTTACGGGACTATGCGGGATCGGATCTGCGGACGGAGTTATTCGGGAAGACCTACGACGCTCCCTTCGGCATTTCCCCGATCGGTCTGCAGGGACTGATGTGGCCGCGTGCGACGGAGATTCTGGCCGAGGCGGCTCATTCTCACAATGTCCCTTTTATTCTCAGCACCGTCGGCACAGCCAGCATCGAGACGGTCGCGGAGATTACGGCGGGCAACGCCTGGTTTCAGCTCTACCATCCGGCGGAGGAAGCGTTGCGCGACAAGTTGCTCGACCGGGTCGCGGCAGCGGGTTTGCCTGTCCTCGTGATTCTTGCGGATACGCCGACTTTTGCCTACCGGCCGAAGGAGATCAAAAATGGGCTCTCGATTCCTCCGCAGATGTCGGTGGGCAATGTCGCCCAGATGATGATGCACCCGACATGGTCGCTCGGTCAGCTCGCGGCAGGAGCGCCCGAGTTCAAGACGATGACTCCCTATATTCCCAAGGGACTCAGTATGAAACATCTCGGCCTGTTCATGAATCGGACCTTCTCGGGGCGATTGAATCCAGAAAAAATCGCGATGATTCGGGATCGCTGGAAAGGGAAACTCGTCGTGAAAGGCATCGTGAATCCCGAAGACGCAGAGAAGGCGATCGACCTCGGGGTCGATGGCTTGATTGTTTCGAATCACGGAGGGCGCCAGCTCGATGCGGGTCAGTCTACGATTGGGCCGCTCACGGATCTCGCTCGGGAGTTTGGGGAACGCACCACCGTGATGATCGACAGCGGACTTCGCGCCGGTCCGGACGTCGCTTGCGCGATTGCGAGCGGTGCTCGTTTTGCCTTTCTGGGACGGTCGTTTATGTATGGTGTCGGGGCGCTCGGTGAGAAAGGGGGGCGTCACACGATCATGATGCTGAAGCGGCAATTGCAGCAAGTCATGGAACAAATCGGCTGCGAAACGGTCGCTGATTTCCCGAAACATCTCGTTCAGTAGTTCGAAGACCCCTTCCGATCCTCTCACCCTTCTCGACTTGGCGGGAAATGAGATTCCTCCGAGACCATTTGTAAAAACCGTAGCGTTCGAGATTGCTTGCATCCCAGCCGATCTGGCGAACCGGTTTGTCATGCAAATCATCGCCGGACCCCACGGAACTCCCTGCCTCGAACTCACCCACGCGAGTGGAGCGAGTGCGCTTGTCGCTCTGCACGGCGGTCATCTCGTCTCCTGGAAAACCCCAAACAGTCGGGAGCGGATTTATCTAAGTGAAAAGGCGTCGTATGGAGATGGAACGGCGATCCGGGGAGGAGTTCCGGTGATTTTTCCGCAGTTCAGTGATCGGGGACCATTTGCCCGACACGGGTTTGCCCGCCGGATGCAGTGGCAGCCCGTCGCAGGCGGTGAACCTGCGAAGAATCTGCTAGAGTTCAGGAACTCGCCCGAGACTCTCTCCGAGTGGCCTCACTCCTTTGCCCTGACTTTTGGAGTCGAGCTCGAAGAGGAGGCGATCACCCTGCGGCTGGAGGTCGAAAACACCGGGGAGACGCCATTTCTTTTTGATGCGGCGTTTCATACCTATCTCCGGGTCCGGGAGATCGAAACTCTCGCGGTCAGTGGCCTCGGCGGTTTATCGTTTCATAATGAAGTAACCAAAGCAGCGGACACCGACGGAAATGCCGTGATCCGATTCGGGAGTGCGGTGGATCGCACCTACTCCGGGGTCGGCGGCTATTCAGTTGGGTTGCATGACTTACGGGACAATTTGAGTCTCTCCTGCCGTGGATTTTCCGACACCGTTGTCTGGAACCCGGGTCCGGACCATGGCATCGGAGATCTTCCCGAAGACGGCTGGAGGGAGTTTGTCTGCATCGAGGCGGCGAGGATTCAGGCCTCGAGACCGCTTTTGCCGTCCGCGAGCTGGACCGGAAACCAGCGGATCGAGGTGGCGAGACCGTAATCGGGTCAGTCGGGAAGCTGCAAAGGAGGTTTTCCCCCTCGATTGCGGATCCAGTTGATCGCTCGGTTCACGGGGCCGATGCGGATGAGCCAGATTTCGAGACGGCGTTTGCCCGGGAAATTCATGAGAAGAAGGCCGGTCAGTAGGGTGAGCACTCCCTGCCCAGGAGTCACAAACATAATCAATCCGCTGATCACAAGAATGCTCCCGAGGAGGTTTTTGAGAATCAGGAAAAGAATCCGCAACCCCGGGTGTTGCTCTCGTAGTGCTTCCGCCATCTCGTCATTTTCGAGGAAATAGTCGTGCGGCATGCGGCGCACGACAGCGGGGACTGCGATAAAACTTACGATGAGAGTGAGAAGCGAAAGTCCGCCGATTAAGGCAACGAGGCCCTCATGTTGCACTAACACGTCCCAATGTTCGCGTAGCCAGTCCATCCTTGAGAACGATTCCGCCCGGTAGAGGATCCACCGGTTCGGAAAAGGATCATTCCTTTTCCCGCGAGCGTGGTTCGCGATGGACTGTGCTTGCCGAGGTCGGTGAAGTGACAAAAGGGCCACCCGCGAGAGGAGCCCTGTCCGTGAAGGCGACGTCGGGCATTTCGCTCGGACGTCCCGCGAGAGGAAAGTCTTTCCGCAGCGGGAAGTAGGGATAACCTTCCCACATCAGAATGCGTCGGTGATCGGCGAGTCCATTGAACTCGATCCCCATCATGTCGTAAATTTCCCGCTCGTGCCAGGTAGCGGTGGGCCACACGTCGGAGACGGAGTCGGCCTTGTCGTCCTCTGCCATCTTGTATTTGATGCGGAGATGGTGGCGAGCCCCATTGCCGAGAGCGTAGAGCTCGTAGACCATTTCCCAGCGGGGTTCTTCGCCCAAATGGTCGAGGCTGCTGATGTCGATGAGATAATCAAATCCTAGCTCATCGCGGCAATATTTGATAATTTCCTTCGCACGGGATTTTTCCACGATGAGGGTCTGCTCTCCCCGGAACTCAACCTGGGCGAGGACGGCGGTACCGAAGCGGTCTGTGAGAATGGAAGCGATCGAAGTCATATCGGTAGGCGGACTCAGGCCGTTTGGCCCTTTTTGAAATGAGCAACGGCGGATTCTTCTTTCGAGATTTTCTCCTGCAGGCGCATGAGGCCCTCGAGCACTGCCTCGGGACGGGGAGGGCATCCCGAGATGTAGACATCCACGGGGATCAGGTGATCGATCCCTTGCAGGACCGCGTAGCTGCGATACATCCCGCCGGAGGAGGCACATGCCCCCATCGCGATGCACCACTTTGGCTCTGGCATCTGGTCCCAAACACGCTTGACGGCGAGAGCCATTTTGTAGGTCACGGTTCCTGCGACGATCATGACGTCGGCCTGCCTGGGGGAGAAGCGCATCACTTCGGCACCAAATCGGGCGATATCGAAGCGGGATGCTCCCGTGCCCATCAGTTCGATTGCGCAACAGGCCAAACCCATCGGCATCGGCCAGAGCGAGTTTTTCCGCATCCAATTGATCGTGGCATCGAGTTTTGTGATGATGATGTTGCCCTCGACTTTGGTATCGTAGGCGGCGTGGGTCTCGATTGTCTCCGGCATTGGGTTCACTTGGTTTTCGCTCCGTTCTGGAAAGGTTACGTCTCGAAAAGTCGGGGGCAAGGGGATTGTGAAAAATTTCACAAGCAAATTGGGCGGGGAAAACCGGGAAAAAGAGACCTCTTTTCCAGTGCGACAAGGCTCGCCTTGCTTTAGATTCGCGCCAATGGCCAAAAATATCACTATCGGAATTCTTGCGACGGCTCTTTTTGGAACTCTTCTTTTCCTGATTCTGAACTCCCGTCCAGAGGTCGTGGTGACACTTCCCCCGGAACCAATCGCGCCGCTCGTCGTGGCACCGGAACCGGATCTGGAATCGGCACCGCAGCCCGCGCCCATCGTAGAACCTGCTGTAGAACCAGAAAAAGATCCCCGAATCGTCGCTTTTGACGCGATTCTTGACGCCGCGCAGAAGGATGACCCTGGTCTCGCGGGTGCCGCCATCGGGTTTAGCCTCGTCGGGCCGGACGGGGAGATTCTCTACGAAAGGAATGGAGACATCGCTCAGATCCCTGCTTCGTCGCTCAAGACAATCACGACGGCGGCTGCCTTGGAGATCCTCGGTCCGGATTTCCGTTTCAAAACCCGCCTCGGCATCAGTGCGCCCACGAAGGAAGGTGACCGGGGCGATCTTGTCCTGCTCGGCGGAGGGGATCCGATGCTGCGCATTTCTGATCTGGAATCCTGGGTGCAGGGTTTGGTCGAGGCGGGAGTCAAATCCGTGCCCGGTCGAGTCATCGGGGATGGACGTTTTTTTCCGGGGTCTCCGTTTCCCGATTTTTGGGGCTGGGGAGACATCGGAAACGGTTACGGGAGCCCTGTCTCCGGTTTAAATCTGGAGCACAATCGCTTTCTCGCGGTTCTTCAACCCGGCGAAAAAGAAGGGGATCCCGCCTCGCTCGTGGAAGTCCGGCCCGAAGTCCCCGGGGTTCGCTGGATGAATCGGGGCACCACGGCGGCGGAAGGGACCGGTGACGGAATGGTTCTCTACGGGGGCGAACAGGCGACCGTGATGCACCTGCGGGGAACGATCCCGCTCGGTGGGGAAATGAAGGTTGCCGGGGCAGTTCCCGATCCAGAGAAATTCGCGGCTTATCAGTTGCGGTCCGTCCTGCTTGCCGCTGGTATTCAAGTCGAGGGAGAGGCGGTGGGCGCTGGAGACCTTTTTCTCGCTCATGAACCGATTCCGGAAATCGCCGAAGAATTGCTGGTCCACCAATCACCTCCGTTGCTCGAGATCGTGACGAGTATCCATGCGACATCGGACAATCATGAGACGGAATGTCTTTATCAAATGATCGGGCTGCATACCGGAATGCCTCCCGACGAGGCGATCCGGAAACATTGGGAGGAGCGCGGACTCGATTTGACGGGACTGCGTATGGTCGACGGTTCCGGTCTCGCGAGAGCCGACCATATCACTCCGCGTTCCCTGGCACGACTTCAGTATGTTGCCGCGACGGGTCCCGAAGGAGAAAAATACGTCGCTTCTCTCCTTGAGACGATGGAAGGCCGAGTCCGATTTAAGGGTGGGGCGATGTCTTCGATCCGCTCCTACGCCGGTCTCTTGAACGCTGGTTCGGGGCAGCGTCTCTGTTTCGCCCTCCTCGTGAATCACTACGGTGACGCCGCATCGGTCGTGAAACTGCAGAGTGACCTCTTTGACGTGATGGATGACTGGTAGCGATGCTGCGCCGGATCGCAGGACAACCTCTTGCCAATCCGCGTTGCATTCTGTATCCCTTGAGGCAACCGATGCATATTGAGACCTTCCAGGTGTTCTGTGACCTTGTGGAAACGACTAGTTTCTCCGAGGCCGCGTCGCGCAACGGGATCAGTCAAAGCGCGGTCAGTCAGCAGATCCGAACTCTGGAAGAACGCTTCAAAGTGACTTTGGTAGAGCGCGGGAGGCGGAATTTTTCCGTGACACCCGAAGGCGAGGCCTTCCTCCAAGCAGCCCGCCGCATCATCGAGGCCTATCGCGACATCGAGCGAGATCTCGGAACGATGCGCGACGTTGTCGTGGGCACCCTCACGATTGCGACAGTCTACAGTATCGGATTTCACGAATTGCCCCCCTACCTGGAGACCTTTCGGCAGCGTTTCCCCGAGGTGGATCTGCAAGTCCATTACCGGAGATCGAATCAGGTCTACGCCGATGTTTCTGAAAGTCTGGCTGATCTGGGGCTCGTCGCCTATCCGCAGGAGCGGAAAGGAGTCGAAATCGAACCCGCCTGGAAGGACAAACTCGTTGTGATCTGTCCACCGAATCACCCTCTCGCGAAGCGGGACTCGCTCGACTTAAAAGAGATCGATGGCCAGCGTTTCATTTCCTTTGAGCCGGATCTCCCGACCCGAAAGGCAATCGATGCGATGTTCACCCAAGCCGGGATTCAGGTGAAAGAAGTCGTCGAGTTCGATAATATCGAGACCGTGAAACGCGGAGTTCTCATCGAAAACGCCATTTCCATCGTTCCGAGTGAAAGTGTCAGGACCGAGGTGCAATCTGGTTCCCTCGCGCAAATCGCCATTAAAGGGAAGTTTATCTGGCGACCTCTCGGGATCGTGCGACGCCGGACGAAGGCGATCACTCCGGCCATGCGGGAAATGATCCAGATCCTAAAACAAAAAGAGACGGGAGCTTGATCCCGCCTCTTTCATAAATTGGCTGCATTGGTCCCTCGATTATTTGGCGAAGGGACTTGAGATCAGTTTCATGAAGGCGTCTCCCATCGCTTCGACCGACTTCGCGGGACCCGTCAGCTTGATGAAGACATCACCCTGATCACTCGGAAGGATCGCGGCGAGCATAATCGTGTCTGGTTTTGCTGTCTTGTTGCCTGAAAACGGGCCACCCGCGCCCATGGAATCCATGTAGGTGCCTTTGGCGGTGAGCAGGGTGACCTTTTTGGTACCCATTTCCTTCTCCTCGATTTTGGATTCTGGTTTTCCCTCGAACTGCCCGATCCAGCGATCGATGTTCGCCTGGGTTCCACCACCACCGCCGGCACCGAAGAAGTAAAAGACCAGTTCTACATCCGTGAGGCTCGCGTCCTCGTGATCGTAGAGCAACTGACCCGCCCGCATCGAGCTAGTGACCTGTTGCTGGATCCAGGGTTTTCCGAAGGTGAAGGTGAACTCGCTCACTTTGAGAGAGTCTGTATCCTCCGCACGGAGATGGGTCAGGGGCATCGCGAGGAGCGTAGCGGCGAGGAGTAGTTGGGGGAATTTCATAGGGGATAGATGATGAGGGGGGAATTATAGGGCAACGTCGGAAAGACTCAAGAGGGTTAAGCCGTCGGCTCAACCCTGTCTACTCCGTGATGAAGCAGACTTCTTTCCCGTGGGCACGGGTGCGCGACGGTTCCGAAGGAGGAAGAGGGCGACCGCGACGAGCGCGATCAGGCCCATCCCGATCGAAAACGCGTCCCCGATCCGTGCGTAGATCGTCACCGGGGGATCCAAGTCAATCGCAAGCGTCGCCGGGAGACTGCCGCGGATGTAGGTCGATCCCGTCTCTTCGTCCTGCACGATTCGGGGGAAATGGTCACCGCTGTTGCGCTCGTAGACACTTCCCCGTTCATCGATAAAGCCACTGACCCCCGTATTCGCCGCGCGGATCATAGGGCGCCGGAACTCGATACAGCGGAAAATGGCATTGTAAAAATGCTGGGTCGATTGGGCGCTGTCATAGAACCATCCATCATTGGTCACGTTCACCAAAATCTGTGGTCCGGACCGGATGAACTTCCGCGTGTGTCGTGCGACGGTGTCTTCGAAACAGATCAGCGGTATGATGCCGATCTCGTGCTGGTCTTTTTCAATCACGAGCGGCTCGTAAGAATCTCCCGGAGTGAAGTCCCGCTCGATGATGCCGCCGGCGATCCATTCGAAGATCGGAACCGTTTTGCGAAAAGGGATGTATTCTCCGAGCGGAACCAAGTGCATTTTTTTGTGCATCTGGTAGGAGCCCGTTTCCCCCTTCATGATCGTGATCGTGTTGTAGATCTCGGTGCTCTCCAGATTGTTGTCCTCGAGCCCGGTGATGAGATAGAAATCATCACCCTTGAGGATCATGTCATTAAAATATGTCTGAACCCAGGGGGAACTGAAATTTCCCGGCATCGCCGTTTCGGGCCATACGATGAGATCGAGAGGGGCGGTCTCGACAAAGGTCCGGGTGAGGTCGCGGTAGTCAAAGATCACCTTCTGCCTCAGGGAGAGATCTTCGGACCATTTGTCTTCGAGAGAGATGTTCATTTGCAGAACTCGTGCCCGGAGATCGATGGTTTTTTCCGGCTTCCGGAGGACCGCATTGCTCCCATAGAGAAAAAGACCGATCACCATCGCCACGCCGATCGCAAAATCAAAGTGAGGGCGGAGGCGACGTCGTTCTCTTGCCTCAAGCCCGAGCCGCACGAGGGTGCAGTAGCCGATCACTCCGCAAAACATCAGTACGAAACCGTAACCCGTGATCCCGATGACATCGGCGAATTGCACCAGCAACAGCTGATTTTTCAGGGCGATTCCCAAGCCATTCCATCCGAAACCGGTGAAGAGAATGCCGCGCAGCCATTCTAATCCACACCAGGCGGCGCCGTTGAGAAATGCCACAAGGAGGACGGAAAAGGATTGCCCAAAAAGATCCTTTTTCTCCCGGTCCGGAGCGACGAGGATCCATCGACCGACTGTTGCGGCAAAAGCCCCGAAAGCCGCAAAATACAGAGCAAGATAGAGCGTGAAGGCCAGCAGCGAAGCGATCCCGGCGAGAGGAGTCCCCGCGACATGGGAGACCTCTGTGACCCAGCTCACATTCAAGACAAAAAAACTCAGTCCAGAAAGGTAACCAAGGAAACAGCCATGACGCCATCGCGGTCGGTCGGCGCGGTGGGGTTCTGAAAACCAGAGGGCGGTGAGCAGTGGGGCCTGCCAGATCCAGATGAGCCCGCCGATGTCCCAGCGCGGATAACACAGGGCGAGGAGGAGCCCGCTCAGCACCGCCGCCGCCTCCGGCCAGTAGCGGAGAATGCGCGGGAAACGTTGGGCTGTGGTATGGGCAGGTCTTGAGGCGGACGCTGATGAGGGAGAGCGGGGCATAGGAATACTCGACAGACTTCTACAGGGTGGGAATATCGTAATGAAAGTAAGGAATGTCAGGTGTCTTTCATCTTCCCACCGATTCCTCGACCGGTCCGGTTTCCTCTACGTCATTTTCTTCCTCATGAAAGTACTCACGGGGGCGGTAGAGTCGGGCGACGAGGAGGAATAGAATCGCGGCCGCGAGCATGAGGCCGGTGAAGAACCAGAAGTAGGCAGCACCTTCCATGCGAAGTTGGCCACCCACAAAATAGTCACGGGAGATCGTGGGGCCGCTCCCGGCGACTTCGGCTTTGGTGGGCAGCCCGAGCTCCTGCTTGCGGCGGTCCAGCCAGCTTGTTGAGGGCCGGAGTTTGTCGAAAAAGCGAGTGAACGCCGAGGAATTCGATGGTTCCGGGCGGGTCAAGGTGAGGATCGCACCCTGATCCCACGCAGTGGTCTCTCGCTGATCGGGGCCGATACTCCAGATCCGGACCGTGTTCCGGTTGATGAGTTGATAGCGGTAGGGAGACCCCCAGGGATCGGAAACGGTCCCTACGATGGTTTCCCCCTCTTTTGTGCTTGGTGCGGTATAACCGTTCGCGGTAATCTGCGCGGTGACTTTGTCGAGTAGGGCATCGAGTCCCTCGCGACCGCGAAACTGCATCGAGGTACGCTTTCCTTCCCCGTTGAAGCTGAGAATGATGTCGTCGTCCGTAGCGATCTTTCCGTCAAATCCTCCGTGGGAGGCTTCTCCGGCGATTGCAGTGAGTCCGGCGAGGGGAGATTTCACCTGGATCAAATGATTGATCTGGGCGGTGAAGAGATTGCCGAGCGAAACGGCGAGCAGCCACAGAGACATGATGACCGATTTCATCGACTTCGGAGCTTGGGTGTAGCTGAACTCCAGGCTGACGATGGAAACCATCACCTCGGCTGCGGTGAGGGCAACAAAGGCGACAAGTTGCCAGGAAATCGATGGGTTTTCTCCGGCGTCGATCTTCATCTGGGCAATCGCGACGAGGGCAAAGGAGCCGACCATGATGAACAACCCGATCGCGATTTTCCGCAGTGGGGTGAGGGGAAAGAAGCGGTCAATCACCGGATAGACGACGTAGGAAAAGAGAGGGATAAACGTGAGGATGAGAATTGGGTTTAGCGCTTGGATCTGGCTGGGGAGCCACTCTACGCCGAGAAAATTCAAATCCATATTTTGTGCCTGCAGGACCCAGGAGGAACCGCTTTGATCAAAGAGAGACCAGAAAACGGCGACAAACACAAAGATTGAGCTGAGTTTCAGGATGGCTTTGATGCCCTCTTTGCTGAACAGTTCGCGAATAAAGGTCCTTCCGCGGGCGGGCACGTGGACAAATTTCCAACGACCCAGCCAGAAGACGAGGGTCGCGAGAGCCATGAGGATTCCGGGAACGCCGAAAGCCCAGTGTGGTCCGTACCACTCGAGGAGCCAAGGCGTGAGCAGCGTCGAGACAAATCCACCGAGATTGATGGACCAGTAAAACCAATTGAAAATGCGGGGAAGAAGGGCGCGATTGAGGACTCCGAACTGGTCGCCGACATGGGCCGAGACACAGGGTTTGATGCCGCCCGAGCCGACCGCGACGAGCCACAAACCGACCATGAGCCAAGTTCCTGCCTCACCGGCCAGTCCCATCAAGGCAAGCGCGCCGTGCCCGAGGCAGTAGACCACCGAGAGCGCCATGATGATGCGATATTTTCCAAAAAAAAGATCCGCGAGGAGAGCACCGAGGAGAGGGGTGAGGTAGACCAACGAGACAAAATGGTGGAATCGTTCGGTCGCTTCAGCATCGCTCATCTGATCCCCGGCGGTACGCCCCATGAGCCAGAGGTAGTTCACCATGAAAACCGTGAGGATCGTCCTCATGCCATAGAAACTGAAGCGTTCGGCCGCTTCGTTTCCGATGATATAGGGAATGCCCGGCGGCATTCCCGACGTCTGAAGAGCGGTCGAGGCGTAAGGGGTGCGTTCGCTCATGATAGGAAAGGGCAGTCAGGATGGCGGAAGAGCGAATCCTAAGTCGCCGACCGGCGAAGGGCAATGAGAAAGCATCGGTTGCAACAGGGGGGGCAGGGCGGATGTCGGATTCACGAAGGGAAAAGGGACTGGCGACTTAGGAAATCTGTCGGATATTTCCAAATAGTAGCGGAACCGTTTTGGTTCAAACAAAACGCGAAGGGGATTTTGGTATCGTGATTACGGAAGATAGTTTCATGGGGCGGCCTGTGTATGGGCGAACGTTCAGCACTGCGATGTGGATCGTTGGTCTGATCGCTGC
>JAGPCC010000026.1 GCA_018058245.1 Verrucomicrobiales bacterium | reverse complement strand
AGGGATTTTATCAAGCATCTCGGTGGCAAGCATGGCATTACCCATGCGATGATTTTGTCCGGTGATCGCCAGTCGGAAGCGGAATATCTCGGTGCGAGGGTGGGCATCACGGATGCCCGGGGAGGGCGGAGTCCCGAGGAAAAACTGGCGATCGTGCGCGAGGAGACAGCTCTGCGGAAGACGATCTACGTGGGTGACGGCATCAACGACGCGCCCGCTCTGATGGCGGCGACGGTGGGAATCGCTTTCGGGCAGAGCAGCGACATTACGGCAAAGGCTGCTGGCGCGGTGATCATGGACAGTTCCCTCCGGAAAGTGGACGAACTCATTCACATCGGTCGCCGGATGCGCCGGATCGCACTGCAAAGCGCCGTGGGGGGGATGGCACTCAGTATTATCGGAATGTTTTTTGCGGCTGCAGGATGGTTGCCCCCGGTCGCTGGTGCTGTCACGCAAGAAGTGATCGATGTCCTTGCGGTCCTCAATGCTCTGCGCGTCGCGCTGCCCCCGAAGAGGCTGACGGACTACTGAGTAAAGTTCTGCGGGACAGCCGAGCCAAACTCCCTCGGGAAAAGCGTAGTCAGTCCTTCGCCGTGACCCAATTGATCGCTCCACTGATGAGGTCGAGGTAGCGATCATCGGCGACGGTCTCGTTGTTGTGTCCGATCGTAGTGCTGAAAATGCGGGTTTTGTTCGGGCCATATAGGTTTGTCCACGCGACTACGGAAGTCGCTTCGGTGCCTTTGGCGTTTGGATCGGGAGTCTCGCCCTTTTTCACTTTTGGCATCTGAATCTGCCGTCCGGTTGCTAGTGCCTTCGCGCTGTCGAAAATCTGCACGTTGTTGTAAAGCTCCTCATTTACCGTGGTCCAGTTCTCAAGACCGGTCGTGATCGGATGTGTCTGACTGGTAAAGGTAATGTCGATCGGGGCCTGTGGTCCGTGGCCGGTGGATTGGAGACCGATCATTTCATACCAGCCAGCATTTTCGTCGCCGATCTTCACTGCTTCCTTAAAGTTCCCCCAGCGATAACAGTGCATCGCGCAATGAAGGTTCACCGCAGGGATTCCCTTGCGATGGGCATCAAGGATGCGCTTTACATAGGCAGGATCGGTGACCGAGGCAGAGCACTCATCGTGGATGACAACGTCGTAGGCATCGGCCCAGTCCGCTTTTTCGTAGAGGGGAAATCGGGTTTCGGTGGATTTGTCAGGATTGTATTCGATGTCCACTTTGGCATTGAGGCGCGATTCGATTCCTGCTTTCAAAATGTTCTGCTGCATCTCATAGTCGTGGCAGCATCCCCCAAGAACGAGAAGAATCCGGAGCGGATTTTCTTTCTTTTCCTCGGCAGCATGGACCAAAAACCAACCTGCGAGGACGGTCACAAGACAGAGGAGAAGAGGGAAGGATTTTTTCATAAATGAGGTTTCGATTCGCCAAAGAATGGCGGCTGCCAAAGAACTCGTCCAGCAAAATTCGTGACAGATTCAGGGCTTGTTGGACTTATCCCTTCCCACGCTTTAACCCTCTTGACTCAGTCACCCGACCCTATTTGCCCTCGCTCGCCCACTTCTTCATCAGCTTGATGTTGGCCTCGACGATGGGGTTCTGTCTTTTGAGATATTCCGCCATATCACTGTCATACATTTCCGGTGTTTCTGGATCGGGGTCGTGGGTTCGGACCAGCATTTCATCCAGTCCTTTTCGCATGGCTTCGAGTGTTTCTGCAAATGCGGGATCAGCGGCGAGGTTGTTGGTTTGATAGGTATCCTTCCTGTAGTCGTAGAGCTCTTCGGGAGAACGCATCGGGCTGAAGAGTAATTTTTCGGAGATCGGAGGGAGGGAACCAGCGTCGTAGTCCGCCCGGAGGGCGATGAGAATGTCTTTTCCGTCCTTGTAGGCGTTCGGCTGGAGATGCGGTCGATCAGGGTGATAGTTCCGAATGTAAAGAAATCGTTCGTCCCGGAGGCTCCTGATTTTATCCGTCGTCTCGTCACAGCGATCGCGTGCCGCGAAGACTGTCGTGCGCGGAATGTAGTCTGCGGCAAAGAGGTCTTTTCCTTGAAGGATTTCCGGTACGGGAATCCCAGCCGCAGCGAGCGAAAGTGGAACCATATCAATCTGCTCGATCAGATCGTTTCGTTCGAGGCCAGCCTCGATTCCGGGGCCGCGAACGATAAAGGGAATATGCGCGCCCTCGTCGAAGAGGAATTGCTTTCCCCGAGCATGACTGATCCCATGATCGGTCATGAAGATGATGAGGGTGTTTTCGAGGAGTTTCTCCTCTTTCAAGCGATCCAGAACGAGACCGACGTGATGATCGGTCATCCGAACGGAGTCGAGGTAGTCTGCCCAGTCCTGCAGGATCACCGGGTCGTGGGGGTAATAGGGGGGCAGGATGACATCTTCGGGATCTGTCAGGGAACCGAAGGTTTCGACAACCCGTTGGCGGAACGGCCCGCGGGAACCGATCGCACCTTCCCGCATTTTCCCTCCGTGCAGTTGGACTTGCATGAAGAAAGGCTGACCTTCCTTCCTAGCACTCCAGTCGTAGTGGTCGTAGATCGATGGGGCCCACTCGAAGTTGTAATCGGTTTTTCCGAAGCGTCGTTTTGCTGGGACATTTTCGGGAATCGTGCGTCCAGAGTTGTCTATCCCGCCGAGACCGCTGCCGATACAGGTGTGATATCCGGCCCGTTGAAAGATCGCGGGGACGGGTTCGACTCCGTCGGGTAGATGAATCTTGATTTCGCCCCGACCGCTGCGGTGATGGTGTGCCCCGATCGTGGTCTGATAGAGTCCAGTGATGAGGGCGGATCGGCAGGCGGAGCACACCGGTGCAGTGATGTAGGCATGAGTGAATCGTGTCCCTTCCTTGGCGAGGCGGTCCACGTTGGGTGTCTCGATGACCGTTTCCCCGTAGCTGGAAAAACTTGCCGACATGTCATCGACGACAAACCAGAGGATGTTCGGGCGGGATTCTTCTCCCTGAACGGAGAATAGGGCGAGGAAGATGGCCGCGAATACGGGGGCGGGTTTGTACCATGACATGGGTGCAGCCTAGGTCTCCGGGAGAGATTTTCCAGTGTTTGCTTTGCCGTGTAGATGCGATCACAAATCGAATGTCCACTCCGGTGGAATCGTGGTTGCGGGGAAAAGGGCTGCCGTTTCCGCGACGAGGGCGCTCCAGTCTGCGCTGCTGTAGCGACGAGAGAGGTGCTGGAGAACGAGCTTCCCCACTTTGGCCTCGGCCGCGAGGCGTCCGACGAGGTCAGCGCTCATGTGGCCGTTCTTCCGGGCGAGCGGTGCATCATCGCTGCGATACTGACATTCGCAGACCATCGTCGTCGTTCCTCGGAGCCACGAGACGAGATCGTCCCATTCCCTTGTTCCCGGCTCGACTCGGAAATCGGTCAAGTAGGCGAGGGATTCACCAGGTGTTTCGGTGAGGAGGCGGTTCCGGAGTTCCGCGAGCGAGAGCGTTCCGCCAGCGGTGAGGATCTCGGTTTCGCCGGGTACTTCGGGATCAATGAGACCTTTCATCCAGGGACCGGGGACGAGATCGATCTCTTGGAGGGCACCGGGATTGATATTCTGACGGGGGACCTCGACGATGCGATAGGATAGGGAAGGGATCGATCCATGGGGAAGGAGCTTCGTCTCACCATGCCAGCTCGCGGAGCGCAAGCTCGCCGAGTGATGGGCAATGGGAGAGGGGAGAGACTGGGCCGGGAGAGGGTGTTTCTCGGCAAATGCCTCCCGGGTGTAGAAGCGGGCCGTGTTTACTTCCGTATCGGAGACTTCACGTACGACCCATTCTCCTGGTTGGTCGCAATGGAGATTCCAGCGGAAGCCTCGGAAGCGATGCCACAGGATCTCGATCGTTCCTGGCGGACCCCAGACGTGAACTGGGGAATCGGGGCGGTTGTAGTTGTGCCGGAAGAATGTGTCAAATCCGCACACGTGATCCATGTGGAAATGGGAGAAAAAGAGATGTTCGATCGATTGAATGCTCGATGTCCGGAGCTCACGGAGACAACTCTCACCACAATCGAAAAGAAGACTTTCCCTCGACTGTCCTGTATCAATCGTGACAAAGAGAGCGTTGTCCGCTCCCGCTTGTCCGAGGATCTGCCATTCGATCGCCATGGCAGATTCTAGCGTTCTCTCCGCGATCCGTCACCTGCACTCTTTCCGATCAATGGAGAAAGTGGCGGTGGCCGGTGAAGATCATCGCCGCGTCCCGATCATTGGCTGCTTTGATCACTTCTTCGTCGCGGATGGAGCCACCCGGTTGAATTGCCGCAGTCGCACCGGCATCGAGAGCATTGATGAGGCCGTCGGCAAAGGGGAACATTGCGTCGCTCGCGACCACGGAGCCTTTGAGGCTGAGTCCGGCCTGCTCGGCTTTCCACGTCGCGATGCGGCAGGAATCGATCCGCGACATCTGGCCGGCTCCGATTCCGAGGGTGCGGTCGCTGGTCGTGAAGACGATGGCGTTGGATTTAACGTGTTTGACGATTCGCCAAGCGAAGCGCATGGCCTCGATTTCGTCGGCTGTGGGGGGACGCTGGGAGACGACTTTTTTCTCGATCTCCTCGAGGCCAAGCGCTCGGGAATCGTGGTCCATGACGAGGATACCGCCGGGTGCCGAGTGGATGACGGGTTCCGTGAGAGTTTCGCGGAAGGCTTCATTCATCCGGATGAGGCGGAGATTTTTCTTCTTCTGCAAGAGTGCTCGGGCATCGGTTTCGAATTCCGGAGCGATGATCACGTCGGTGAAAATCTCGGAAATGACCCGGGCGAGTCCGATCCCGAGAGGACGATTGCAGACGATGACTCCGCCGAAGGGAGCTTGACGATCCGTTTCGAATGCTTTTTCCCACGCAAGACGGAGATCGTGCTCATCTGCCCCCACTCCGCAGGGATTGGTGTGTTTTAATATGGCGACGGCAGGGCGGCGGAACTCGAGGATCAGTTCTGCGGCGGCGGCGATGTCGATGACATTGGTGTAGCTGAGCCCTTTTCCCTGCAGTTGTTTGAAGTAGTCATTGAACTTCCCATAGAGCGAAGCGGCCTGGTGGGGATTCTCTCCGTAGCGCAGTTCCTGACAGAGTGGGAGACTGATCGAAAAGGAGGCCTCTGTCTCCTGTTGATCATTGAGATAGGCCGCGATGGCTGCGTCGTAGGCTGCAGTCCGTTGGAACACTTTGATCGCGAGACGTTCCCGTGTTTTCAAGGTGGTATTGCCCTTGTGCTCTGCCATTTCTGAGAGGACAACGGAATAGTCCGCAGGATCGACGATCACGGTGACGGAGCCATGGTTCTTTGCGGCAGAGCGTAGCATGCTCGGGCCACCGATGTCGATCTGCTCGATCGCTTCGGAGCGGGAAACGTCCTTTTTCGCTACAGTCTCTTCGAAGGGATAAAGATTCACGACGACCAGGTCGATTGGTTTGATGTCGTTCGCAGTTGCTTGGTTCTGGTGATCCTCAAGATCGCGTCGGTAGAGCAATCCTCCGTGAACTTTCGGGTGCAGGGTCTTGACTCGGCCATCGAAGAGTTCTGGAAATCCGGTAAAATCGGAAACTTCGATCACTGGTATCGACAGATCGGCAATGAATTTGGCAGTGCCACCGGTCGAGAGGAGTTCCACTCCTTGTTGATGGAGTCCTTTGACGAGGGCTTCGAGTCCGGTTTTATCGGACACCGAGAGGAGGGCGCGAGTAATGCTCATAGCGTGGTGGAGGCAGCAATATCATCTCAGCGACTCGACGCAAGGTGAAATCGGGAACTTTGTCTGAGTAGATTCCAAGGATTCTAAAATATTTCACAATACATTTTAAAAATTACTTGCATTTTGTTTAATATTCCTTAATATTTCAGAGAAGTTACTGATTAAACCACTAGATATGAAATATTTCCCCTTCCTCCTGATTCTGATCGCGATGACGGCCACTTCTTGTAAGACGACAAATCCCAAGGTGGCGTCGGCGAATACGTATCAGAATAACCCATATTACGGTCCCTCCAGCAGCACGACTGATTACTCGAGCACGCCATCGTCGAGCAATTATCCGAGTTATACGGAGAGCACCTACACGCCGCCATCGTCGGTGCCGAGCCCGTCGGTGCCGAACGTTCCTTCCGTTCCTACCTACAATCAGCCGACATACAGCGCACCGGCTTACAGCGCTCCCGCTTCGAGCTCCGTCGGGTCCAGTGCCGGTGGTGGGTCACACACCGTCGCCAGCGGCGAGAACCTCTATCGCATCAGCTTGAAGCACGGGACTTCGGTCGCCGCGATCAAGAATGCGAATGGTCTCACGGGCGATGCGATCCGCACTGGCCAAAAGCTGATCATTCCCTGATCTGGGCGGAAAAATCGCTCTCTCCAGAAACCCGTCGATTCAGTTCGACGGGTTTTTTTGTGCTGTGAGAACTCCGTTCAAACGAGAACTTTTGCGAGTTCGCGCGCTTTGAGTTGACCGAGTGCGCTGAGGATCGCGGTTTCGTCCATTTCGTGAACTTCCCGCTTTTCCCCGATCCTGGGGACGAGGGTGATCGTGAGCCGACCACCGAGGTGCTCGCGGAATTCTTCTAGCCCTGCGAGGATGACGGGACGCCCGCGTTCCTCGCGATCTAGCTCGGAGGACCAGAGGGGAAAACCGACGGTTTCAATAAGGGTGAGGATTTCCTCGGCGACCGCAGCGGGGAGGAGCCCGACCTTGACGGAGTAGAGCAGATCGACGGCCATTCCGATGGCGACGGCTTCTCCGTGGGTGATGGAGAAGAGGGAAATCTGTTCCAGTTTGTGCGCGACCCAATGGCCGAAATCAAGCGGCCGCGCCGAACCGTATTCGAACGGGTCTCCGCTCGTGGCAATGTGGTCAACGTGGTTTTCGGCACTGCGACGGATCGTCATCTCGACGGGATGCTTCTCAAGACGACCGAGAGCGGCAGCGTTGTCTTTCAGGTATTCGTAAAAATTCCGATCCCGGATCAAGGCGACTTTGATCGCCTCTATGAGGCCGTCGCGGCAGGCCCGGGGAGGGAGACTTGCGATGAAGTCGAGATCGTTCACGATCGCAAAGGGCACGGAGAATGTACCGACCCAATTCTTTTTCCCAAAATAGTTGACCCCGTTTTTGACCCCGACGCCCCCGTCTCCCTGGCTGAGTGTCGTGGTGGGCATACGGATGAGCCGAATCCCGCGGTGGGCGGTCGCGGCACCGAACCCCGCGAGGTCCAGAAAGGCACCTCCTCCGATGGCGATCACGTAGGAATGACGACAAATTTTGCAATACTCGATCGCCTGCCATATCTTCTCCACGAGAGACCAGTTGTTTTTGCAAACCTCTCCCCCGGGGAGTTTCATGGGCGCGGTGACGAGTTGGAGCGTGTCGGCGTGGGCCGAAAAATACCGGGAGATCTTTTCCTCAAGTCCCGGATTCGATTCCGCCACTCCCGAGTCAATGAGCACGAGAACTTTCGAATTGGCATCGAGGGCACGGGCATCGGCGACAAGATCGCGGAGGGTATGGTTCGCCACCGCGAAGGCCCCGTGCGTGAAAGCAACGCGGTGCTGGAAGTGGATCGGAATAGAGCGCTGGATCATGGAGGGTACGACAACGGTAGCGCCAGTTTTGCTCAAGGGCAACGACACGCAAGTGCGGAGACTTCCGGTCGTCATTTGCCATTTGCTTCCTGCGACGGGGCCGGGTGTTTTGCGAGGAGAAGGCCTGCCAAAACCAAGATGAGGCTTGCGCAGACAGGGAATTGCATGACTTTAGAGATATGAGGATCCTGCCTTTTTCGTTCCCCCGCGTCAATCGGGCTCTTATGGTAACTGCGCTGCTGATCCCGAACAGTGGAGTGTTCGCTGCCGATTGGCCGAACCTCCGAGGACCGGATCAGAATGGTATTTCAATTGAGGCTGATCTGCGCAGCGAAGGAACCGCCTCGATTCTCTGGAAGGCCAGTGTTGGTCTCGGATACAGCACTCCCGTAGTCGAAGACGGCAAGGTCATCGTGACCGGTCACGACGGTAAAGAACAGGATACCGTGTATTGCTTTGATGAAACGACGGGAAAAGAGAAATGGAAGTTCGCTTATCCTCAGCCGCTCGGGGATCTCTACTTTCAAGGGGGAACGACGGGATCGCCGACTCTGCATGGGAATCGCGTTTATTTGCTGGCCCGCGATGGAGACGTTTTTTCCCTCGATTCCGATACGGGAAAATTGGAATGGCAGAAAAGTCTCAAGACAGATTTCGCCTACACTCGACCGAGCTGGGGGTTTTCCGGCGCTCCGCTGATCTGGGACAAGTGGCTCTTTCTCAATGCGGGGGATGCCGGGCTCTGCCTCGATCGTAACAATGGTTCTGTAGTCTGGAAGTCAGGTGACGAGGAGGCTGGATACTCCACGCCCTTCCCGCTGGAGCGCGACGGCTGGCGGTTGGTGATCTTTTCCAACAAGCGTGCTTATGTCTGCGTCGATGCGAGCAATGGCACCGAGGTCTGGCGTCACAAGTGGATGACCCGATACGGAGTCAATGCCGCTGACCCGATCGTATCAAAAAATACCATCTTCCTCTCCACCGGTTACGGGAAAGGGGCCGCTCTCCTGAAGTGGGACGGAAAAGGTGAACCGGAAAAGATCTGGCAGAATCGCGAGCTTCAGACGCAGATGAATGCTGCCGTTCTCATCGACGGGTACCTTTATGGAATCTCGGGAAATGAGGGGCAAGACGGCACCGGACTTCGTTGTATCGAGCTGGCCACCGGGACCGTGAAGTGGGTCGAGACTTCAGTCGGTCATGGCGCTGTCACTGGTGTGAAAGACAAACTCCTCGTCCTAACCGAAGAGGGCGCTCTGCAAGTAGCGGTCGCCAGCCCTGCGAAGTATGCGCCGACCTTTAGCGGCCAAGTCATCGAACCAAAAGTCTGGACCGTTCCGGTCTATGCCAACGGCAGAGTCTACTGTCGCAACGCGGCGGGATCTCTTGTCGTCGTCGATATGAAAAATACGAAATAGATACTCACCGTTGACCTTCCCCGCGCGAATCCGGGACTTTTTTCTAGAGATGTAGACTGCCCCTGCCTTCCCCTGGACCGATGAAAGCATTCCTCCCGATTTTCCTCCTTAGCAGTATCGCCGGATCGTTGTTTGCCGAGGCACCAGCTGCGCCACCGCAAGCGGGGGTGCCTGTCGTTTCGGGGGATTATATTCGATACCTCGAAGAACCGGGGCAGGCAGATCGTTTGCAGACCTCGGTGGTGCGCATGAGCAAAGGGAACACCGTCGTCGATCTCGTCGGGGCAGTTCACTTGGCGGATGCGGCCTACTTTCAAAATCTGAATGAGTTGCTCAAGCACTATGATTTTGTGTTGTATGAAATGGTAGGGGGAGAGTTCCAAGCAGGCACGGATAGGGCTGCGGATCCCGCAGCGGCAAAGGAAATGGAGGGAGTGAGAAGTCTTCAGGACGCAGCGAAGTCCTTTCTAGGGCTTGAGTTCCAGCTGGAAGGAATCGACTACACGCCCAAGAATTTTGTTCATGCCGATGTTAAGTGGGACGAGTTCAATGAGCTGATGGTGGCGCGGAGTCAGAGTTTTTCGTCCCTCTTTGCTCGCGCGATGTCACTTTCGGAAAACGGTGGCGTGCCTGGGATTCCGAATGATGAGGCGGAGATCGCAGCGATAATGAAGCGTCTTCTCACTGCAGTAATGACCGGGAACAGCAATGAGATTAAACGCACGATCGCTCCTCTCATGAGTGAGGCGGAGGGATTTATCACCCAGCTCGAAGGCGAGGATGGAACTGTCATCGTGGGCGAACGGAACCGGGTGGTAATGGAAAAACTCGCAGAACTCCGGGCGACGAACGGCTCCGGAAACTACGCGATCTTTTATGGGGCGGGGCACATGCTCGATTTAGAGAAACGTCTCCTTGCGGATGGTTTTCAGAAGGGGCGCACTGCCTGGATCGATGCTTGGTCGATGCCGGATTCGTCGACGGCGGCGGGACAAGCCAGTTCGGGAGTTTCTCCGGCGAATCTCTTGCTCAAGCTGATGGAAAACAATCCAGAGATCCTCGACTCGATCCAGCAACTCGGAGCACTCCTGGAGAGTTTCTCGAAGGTGGTGGAGTGATCGTCAGGAAAAGACTTCCTCGAGAGCGCTTCTCATCACTACCGGATCGGGGCTACGCCCTGTCCAGAACTCGATCCCGATCACGCCCTGTGCGACGAGCATGCCGAGACCGTCGATGACACGGCATCCTTTTGCCCTCGACTCTCGCACGAGTCGGGTGGTCGGTGGATTTGGGATGACGTCGGCGATGATCATGTTGTTCGTGAGGGAGTTCATCACCAGTGGAATGCGAGCATCGGTATCCGGGAAAAGACCGATGCAAGTGGCGTTCACGAGGATGTCGGTCTCTTCCGGGACGCGGAAATCTTCGTTCCAGGAGACGTAGTCTACTTCCAGTTCTCGACCGGTCGTTTCGCGGACCGTATCGCGCAATTTTCCTGCAAAGAGAGCTTCGAGTTCTCGTCCGCGGTTCTCGCTGCGATTGACCAGAGTGATCCGGGAGACCCCGGCGAGTGCCATTTCCACACCGATCGCCCTTGCGGCACCTCCTGCACCGAGGAGGACGAGTGATTTTCCCTCTGGGGAATCGAGCTCACGGAAGCTCGAGAGAAAACCCTTTCCGTCCGTGTTCTCGCCGATGAGCTTTCCGTCGCGAAGGACGACACAGTTTACCGCACCCATCAAGGCAGCGGATTCCCCAAGCCCGTCGAGGAGATCGATCACCGCGACTTTGTGGGGAATGGTGCAGTTGAATCCTTGAAATCCAAAGGCCTTTGCGCCGGCGACCGCTGCGGGGAGGTCTGCTGGTCTCACCTCCAGCGTGAGGTAGCGCCAGTCTAGTCCCATCGCCCGGAAAGCCGGTTCGATCATTGCTTGAGTCGGGTTTTCCGCGACCGGGTAACCGAAGCATCCGATGAGTTCCTGTTTGAAGTTCCGTTCCATTGCTAAGTCAGGGCGGGATTGTAGAGAAGGCACCGCCGAGAGCAAGTTCGCATTTTCCGGTGTTTTTCCCTCCCTTTCTTCCGGGAAAACGTACATGCTTCATCCCATTCTATGCGAGTGACTGGATCTCTGCTTTTTCTTTTCCTTCTCTCCTCCTGTGAACCGCGAGGCGTCACGCAGGTCGTAATTGAGGAGGAACCTTCGGTGGACGCCCTCGTTTCGACGGTGCTCAACGGAGGGGGGATTTTTAAGGATGTATCGTTTTCCCATCTCATTGAAACGTCGACGGGGAAGCAGGTCTTGCCTTTCAATCGGGAAGATCCCGTCGATGCCGAGATCCTCACGGGTCTTGAGGACGCACTGCGCATCGTGTTGCAGCGGTTCAATCAACCCGATTCCATCACCAATCGGGAGAGTCGTATCAATGAAGTGAGCAGTTATTTTGAAGTCGCTCTCATCGAAGAACTGGATCGCGCTCCGGAGTTCGAATGCAACTATCCCAGAACCCCAGCGGGGAATCTCCAGCGAGCGGGTTATCCGGACATCCGCATCCGCCACGTCAACTCTGGGCGGATCGTCTACCTCGATCCCAAACTGGTGCAGGAGGGATCGCTCAATTCCAGTCTGCGCACCTTTTATTTCACCCCGCAGATCGAAACGAACAAAGTTCTCCACGATGCAAATCACCTCCTCGTCGGAATCGAGCACGATGGGAATACGGGGAAATGGCAATTTCTCCGGTGGCATCTCGTGGATCTCTCCGCTTTCAAGGTGAGTCTCAAAGCGGAATTCCAGGCGAATAATCAAGACATCTACCGCCCTGAGCAGATCATCGTGACCGGTTCACCCGATTCTCTTGCATTGCCACAGGGCTTGCCGAAGGGCTTGCCACAGGGCTTGCCGAAGGGCTTGCCGAAGGGCTTGCCGAAGGGCTTGCCGAAGGGCTCGCTGATTGTTTCGCCACAGGACGAGACGAATTGAGAAATTCACGGTTACCTCGCGGCCTCACTTCGTGATTGGTTTCAGGAGAAAGAGGCCATGAGTCGCGTCGTAGGCATCACTCGCATCCATGGTCTTGAACTCATGCCCCGCACCCCAGGAGTCTGAAAAAATGACCCGTTTCGTCTTTTCATTGTATCCGATGATCATACGCATGTGACCGCCCGAGGTTTGTTCTTTCAGCGGCGGATCTTCTGGGACTCGCCCGACCTCCAGAGACCAGAGCAGGGGGATACCGGCCTCGATACTCTTTCGGATCATCGCATGAAAGTTCGATTCCGGAATGGCCGCGCCGACATACTTTCCGTCTACGAGTTCGACCAGTCCGTTCCCATCGCGGACCGCGAGACAGGTGAAACGGGTTTTGAAAAGGTGATCGATCGCACTCAGCTGCTTATTGATCTCCAGTGAGCTGGTTCCTCGTTCGGGATCCGTACCGGCAATCTGGGCGAGCTGGTGCATGTCGCAGGAGATCCCGTAGTATTCAAAGAGCCGCTGCGTCGATGCGACGACACAATACCCTTTTGAACCCTGATCGACCATGGGAATACCGGTGATGAAGACATCTCCGCTTTCGGGGGAGTGTTTTACTTTTCCAGGGAGTTGGGAGAGGGTGACAGAGGCACCGGGGCGGTCTTGCATCGCGGCTTCATACCCCCCTCCGGCGTCTCGTTTCGCGAGACGCATGCGGAGAAATTCGGTATTCCCCGGAGCTTGCGGATTGTGTTCCAGGACCGCCTTTCCCCGAGCGGAGATCCAAAGGAATCCCGTCGTGAGACGACCTTGAGTCTCCATCGCTTCCCTCCGCGTGGGGCGGATCGCGAGTTGCTCGCCGATGTGTTTTCCCATCGCCTTGAAGCGTTCCTCGAAATCGTCTGCTTGGATCGTGCCGCCATCTCCCCGGTTGAAAATCGAGATCGTCACTCCCAAAAACGTCCCGTCACGAAAGTCCACGATCGCTTCCTCGATCGGGACTGTGCCTCCGAGGAGGGTGAGATTGACTTTCAGATTTTCGAGGTCCTTTTTTTGGAAAATGGCTCGGGATTTGTCCTCTGTGAGCCACTTGAAATACGGGTTTTTTGTCCAATTTCCTTGCTCGAATTTCGTTTCCAGATCCTCTGGTTTCAACTGATAGGCCGATGGCAGAGTGATGAAACAATCCAGGTCAGCCACGAGGGTCTCTTCGCTGCGCACAAAAAAGGAAACAAATGACAAGGCAAACACGGCCGTGATCAAAATCGAACGGGAGGGAAGAGGCATTGCGCACTGTATCGAATTCCGCTAAATCTGTCTCGCAAAATTGCAGCGGAACCATTTTCCGTTTGTCATTGACGGCAAACTCTGAGACAACAAGTGTCCCGACAATTCCGTCGCAGTCCTTTTATTCGATGAAAAAACTCATCAACAATCCCCTCCAAGTCGCCAACGAACTCGTCGAAGGCCTCGTCGATGCCTACAACGGTGAGTGCGAATATGTCGGCACGCGTTCCATCGTTCGGACGAATATTCCGGAAAACAAGGTGGCTCTCCTCGTTGGCGGAGGTAGCGGACACGAACCGATCTACCACGGTCTCGTCGGTCGCAATCTTGCAGACGGGGCTGCCTGTGGAGACATTTTTGCCGCACCGCCGCCGAATATCGTCTTCGAAGCAACGGAAGCAGTGAACCGCGGGAAGGGTGTTCTTTATCTCTACGGGAACTACGCCGGGGATGTCATGAACTTCGACATCGGGGCAGAACTTGCGGAAGAAGAGGGGATCGAAGTGCGTACCGTGCTGATCTGGGATGATGTCTGTTCGGCTCCTCCTACGCGGAAGGAAGATCGGCGTGGTATCGCGGGACTTGTTCCTATTGTAAAAATCGCCGGGGCCGCCTCCCAAGTGGTGACCACGCTCGCAGAGCTTGAGGCCGTCGCGAGAAAGGCCGTCCTTCAGACTCGCTCTGTTGGTGTTTCCATGGAACCGGGGTCCATTCCGGCAACGGGAAAACCGACCTTTGACATTGATCCCGATAAAATCGGTCTTGGCATGGGCATTCACGGGGAGCCCGGTGTTGGGGTCATCCCGATGGCGACCGCCGACGAACTGACGCCCAAGATGCTCTCCTATCTTTTCGAAGATTTTGAAAAAGACGAAGAAGTCGAAGCCCTCTCCGACGGAGATGAAGTCCTCCTTTTTGTGAACTCTCTCGGTGCGACGACGATGATGGAACTGCTCATCGGGCTGCGTGCCGCGAAAAAACACCTGACCGAAAAAGGAATCAAGATCTACGACGTAATGATTGGTCCTCTCGTAACTTGTCAGGAGATGGCAGGTATTTCCTTCTCCATCACCCGGATGGATGAAGAACTAAAGAAATACTGGGAGATGCCCTGTCAGTCTGTTTGCTTCAGCAAAATGGAGGGACGCTACGGAGGGTAAGTCCTCTATGGGTCACCTGTATTTCGGTAAGGTTCCGGAAATCGGAACCGTAAGAGGGTTGAATCCTGCTCGTAACCCTGTTTAGTTTCAAGAAAATCGACATCATGGGAAAAGAATCACTCACAAGCAACGAGGTACGCGACATGATGCTCGCGATGGCCGACCGGATCATCGAAGCCGAACCCATTCTCACCGATGCGGACCGTGCCCTCGGGGATGGTGACCACGGGATCGGGATGGAGCGCGGAATGAACGCGGTGAAAGAGGCGCTCGAAGGGAAGGACTTCCCCACCGTCGGCAAGGTGTTTATGGGCGTTGGCATGGCCATGATGTCCAGCATGGGTGGAGCGTCTGGTGCGGTGTTTGGGACACTCTTCCGTTCTGGCGGCAAAGCTCTCGGTGAGGCGACGGCCTTTACCGGCGTAGAGCTCGCCACATTTTTCAAAGAAGGGACAGCCAACGTGATGTCTCGAGGAGGTGCCAAGCCAGGAGATAAAACGATGGTGGATGCTCTCATGCCTGCGGCAGAGAAAGCGGCGGAGGTCTCCTCGCTCCCGGTTTGGGAAGCGCTCGTTGCAGTGGCAGATGCCGCTGCCGCTGGACGTGATGCAAGCGAGGGAATGATCGCGACGATGGGCCGAGCTAAGACACTCGGGGAAAACTCTCTCGGAAAACCCGATGCCGGGGCCGTGAGTGTGGCTATCATTGCGGCGGCAATGCGCGACTACGCCGCGTGAGCGGGGCAGGGGATCCTTGGTTTGATTCTTTGCGGAAGCTCCAGCGAGTGCTTTAGTTTGGCGAACCGATGGCCTCGCAACAAGACGTTTACACTTTTCAAGATCTACAGGGCTGGGCTGCCGAGAATCGGGATCCCAGTTCGTTCTCGCGACTGGCCGTGATCGGTGATCCGGTTGCCCACTCGCGCTCACCGCAGATGCACAATCCCGCGCTGAAAGCTGCCGGGATTGAGGGCGAGTATCTGCGCTTGCACCTCCGACCCGAAGAACTGTCAGAGGGCTTGGTTCTTTTGAAACCAGCGGGATTTATCGGGATCAATGTCACCATCCCCCACAAAGGAGGGGTTTTTGACGCGGTCGACGAGATGAGTGAAGTTGCCCGACGGATCGGCGCGGTCAACACGGTCGTCATTGATGGAGACAAACTGATCGGGCACAACACCGATGGCCCTGGCTTGAAACGCGCGATCCGCGAAGCATTTTCGATCGATCTGAGCGATCTTCGGGTCATGATCCTCGGTGCCGGTGGCGGTGCTGGAAAAGCGGCGGCGGTGCAGTGTGCAATGGACCATTGCGAGCGGATCGTCCTGGTAAACCGCACGCTCGAAAAGGCGCAGACCCTCAAAGCGGAACTTCAGGGCTTGATGACTGACCCGGACCGGCTCGAAGGCCCTGCGAATCGATTGGTCGCGATCCCTTGGGAAGAACGAACGATGGAACGGGAGCTCGCTCAGGTCGATCTGATCATCAATGCGACGTCCGTGGGAATGAATCGGACTGATCCAGAGGTACTTCCCCAACGTCTTATCGAGCCATATCACCTTGTATATGACATGGTCTATTCACCCGCTCGAACTCGATTGATCGCGGATGCCGAAGCGCAGGGAGCGAAGGCGACGAACGGACTTGGAATGCTACTCTGGCAAGGGGCACTGGCTTTTGAGTTTTGGTTCAATCGAGAGGCACCGGTCGAGGCGATGCGGTCAGGTCTTGGTTCTTGAGCGCTGGGGAGTGTTTCTCCCGTTTATGATTTTGGCGGATGCGTTTTACAGAAATGCAAAATTCATTCCAGATTTTGAGCTACAAAAAAGGCCCCCCAATAAAGGGGAGCCTTTTCCACGAAAACAACAAAAACAAAGGAAATACAGACTTCGATCAGATCGCGTCGGCACCCTTGTGACCGAGGATCTTCACGGTGCGGTTGAGCTGATCATATTCGATCGGTTTCTTGATCACGGTGACCGGTCCACTGGAAAGAATCTTGGTGAGAATCTCACTGTCAGGATAACCGGTGATGATCACGATCGGAAGGTCGGGGTAGATCTTTTTGATCTTTGCGTAGAGTTCGTCTCCCGGAATGTCGGGGAGTTTCAGATCGAGGAAAACGAGGTCGAAGCGCTGCTTCTCGACGTAGGCCAGGGCTTCTGCCCCGGTTCCGACGACGATGCGTCCGAATCCTACTTTCTTGAGGAACTGTTTAAAGAGGGTCTGGAGTGCCGGGTCATCGTCCACCACGAGCACGGTCGGTTGACCGCCTTCGTCGGTTTTCAGGATGTCCCGGTCCAGGAGACTGCGCTTGATCCGCCAGCGTCCGCCGATCTGAATCGCAGGCAGTTGCCCCCGTTGAACTAGGTAATACACCGTTGGAAGAGGGATCCGCAGATATTCTGCAGTCTCTTTAACGGTCATCAATTCTGGTGCTTCATCTTCTGCCATGTTTCTAATCGTGTGGTTCCCCTTGGGGTTTAACGCCAAGTTCCGTTCTACTCAGAAGGAGGTAGTAAAACCACAATCATGAGAATTAACGCTCGGTTCTGGCAATTGTGGCGAATTTTAGTAAAATTACAAGCAGTATTTGAGAATTATTTCAATTTTGAGATTCTTTCCTGAGATTTCAATTACTGTAAGGACTCGTGAATTCCGCGAAAGGAGCGTATTCGCGTGAGTTTCAATAGAAAGTTGGTAGGCACGACGAGCAACGAGGGGAGAGATTCTCGAAAGGGATTTTCCGAGTAGGCCTAGAACTGTGCTGGAAAATTCCGGCGATTGTCCTATAGATCCCCATGAATCTTATTGAAGCGATCATCTTGGGTTTGGTCCAGGGACTGACGGAGTTTCTCCCCGTTTCCTCGTCGGGACATTTGGTGCTTGCGCAGAAAATCATGGGGGTTGAGGACAAGGGGGTGACGTTTGAGATCCTGGTCCATTTTGGGACGCTTCTTTCGGTTCTCATCTATTTCTGGAAATCTCTCTGGAGAATGATCCTCTCGATTCTTCCTCCGTTTCGGGCCGAGTATGCGGAAGATAGGAGGACGATCCTGTATCTCATCATCGCGAGTGTCCCTGCGGCGATTGTCGGATTTTCTCCTCTTCGGGACGCTTTCGAGGGTGTTTATGATAAGCCGATCATGGTCGGGGCTCTCTTGATGGTAACGGGGTGCATTCTTTTTCTGCCTCGATTCTTCGTTCGCCGTAGCGAAGGGGAGATGGGGATCAAAACGGCGATCACAATGGGAATCGGTCAGGCATTGGCCATTCTCCCAGGGGTCTCGCGATCTGGATCTACGATCGTGGCGGGGATGTTGTCGGGCACAAAACCTTCGGCGGCTGCGGAATTTTCGTTTCTTATGGCGATTCCGGCGATCGCAGCAGCCTCGGTACTGGAACTCGGGGACATCGGGAAAATCGACCCGTCGATGCTGAAAATTTATTCCATTGGAGTTCTGGTAGCCTTTCTCTCCGGTTTGGTTGCGATCTACACAGTACTTGCGGCGATTCGCCGTGGCCGCTTTGAGGTGTTCGGGATCTATTGTTTGATTGCCGGAGCGGCGGCAGTTCTGTATTTTAAATTCGGAGTCGCCTAATTTTTGCGGCGATTCAATCGTCTTCAAAATCGTTCAAGGGACGCTCTCAGAACTGATGTCAGAATTTTCATATCTACCGGCTCAATGGGGCTGCAGAGGAGAGGTTTTCCTCTCGTTCCTTTTCGTCTGTCTCATGACTGCGGGAGTAGCCTGTGGGCAGTCTTATAGCACGACAAAGCTGGCGGATGGATTTGATTATCCCGTCGGGAAACCGAACGCCGATGGATATTATGTCTATCGTGGATATTCCCCGAACGGTCACCTCGGTGAGGACTGGAATGGGAACGGGATGGGTGACACGGACGAGGGGGATCCGGTCTACTCGATCGCAAATGGCGTGGTTGTCTTTTCCGAGGACTACGCGAGAGGGTGGGGGAATGTGATCATTGTCCGTCATGCCTACCGCGAATCGAATGGGCAAATCGCGTTCATCGACTCCCTCTATGGGCATTTAAAGGTTCGTTCTCTGCGAGAGGGGCAGCAGGTGACCCGTGGGCAGCTCTTGGGCACGATAGGCTGCGGCCCGCATCGTATGTACGCCGCGCACTTGCATTTCGAGATTCGTAAAGATCTCCGGGTGGGAATGCACCGAGATTCCTACGATAAGGGGTACTCGACTTATTATAGTCCCCGGACATTTTTGAATGCAAAGCGCTCTCTGCGATTCGAAGATCGTACCGTTCGGGTGCCCATTAATACCTTTCTCAAGAGCAATCCCAACCGGATCACGACGGATCCGGTCAGTCTGCCTGACATGATCTCGAATGGAGAGACGGTGCGCCCCAGTGTCCCTGAGGAGCTTACCGTCGTGATTGAGAAAGAGACTCAACCGGCTGCAGCGGTGACCCCGGAAAAGTCGAAAAGCCTCTTCGAATCGTTCCTCAAGAAACTCGCGAATCCGCAGTGAACTCAGCCCCGCTTTTTGGCGAGGAAGTATTCGACGGAATCGACCAAAGCGAGCCAACTAGCCTCGATGATATTGGAACTGACTCCCACGGTTCCCCAGTTGGAGTGCTCATCGGAACTGAGGATCAAGACTCGTGTTTTTGCTGCCGTTCCCATATGGCTGTCGATGATGCGAACTTTGTAGTCGGAGAGTTCCATCTCATCGACATGAGGATAGGCGGTGCGCAGGGCTTTCCGGAGAGCCCCGTCGAGCGCATTTACCGGACCATCCCCTTCCGCGACGCGATACTCCTCAATCCCATTGACGACTACTTTTACCGTCGCAGAGCAGGATTGGTAGTTCCTCACCCCATCCTGACGGAAGGTGCAGTGGTATTCTTTGAGTTCAAAGAGCGGATCGTAGGTTTTGAGGTGCTTCCGGATCAGAAGTTCGAAACTGGCCTCCGCCGTTTCAAATTCGTATCCTTGCTCCTCGAGATCCTTGAGATTCTGAAGAATCGAGAGGGCTTCGGGGCTACCCTTTTCGACAGGAAGGCCGAGTTCTTCCGCCTTCATGAGGACGTTGGATTGTCCAGAAAGTTCTGAAACCAGAATACGCTGGTGATTCCCGACCGTAGCAGGAGCGATATGCTCGAAACTGTGGGCCACCTTCTGCACCGCGTTGACGTGCATCCCGCCCTTGTGGGCAAAGGCCGTCGCGCCGACGTAGGGGGCGCGGATGTTGTGAGCGCAGTTTGCGAGATCGTCGACAAAGTGGGCGAGATGGGTAAGTTGGGCCACGTCGCGGATGACGGGCCGATTCATTTTCAGTTGGAGGTTGGGAATCACAGTCGTGAGATTGCAGTTCCCGACACGTTCCCCGTAGCCGTTGATTGTGCCTTGCACCTGCGTTGCTCCGGCAAGGATAGAGGCGAGGGCATTCGCGACCGCAACTCCCGCGTCGTCATGAGTGTGAATCCCCACGGGGATGCCGAGGGTTTTTACAACGATTTCGGTGATCTCTGCGATCTCGTGAGGCATCGTGCCGCCGTTGGTGTCACAGAGCACGAGCCAATCCGCGCCGCCTTCTTTTGCCGCAGCGAGGGTAGCGAGGGCGTGTTCCGGGCAATCTTTGTACCCATCGAAGAATTGTTCGGCGTCGTAGACCACCTCGCGACCATTTTCTTTGAGATAACGGGTCGTATCCCGGATCATTGCCTGGTTCTCCTCTTCGGTGGTTCCGAGAATCTCCTTCACATGGAGTCGCCAGCTCTTTCCGAAAAAGGTGATCACCGGGGTTCGTGCCTCCAGGAGAGTGCGCACCTGGAGATCGTCCTCGACAGCGATGTTCTTCCGTCGAGTACTCCCGAAGGCGGCGATCCGCGCGTTTTGCCAGTCCAAATCTGCGGCCCGTTCAAAAAAGGAGACGTCTTTTGGATTGGATCCAGGCCAGCCGCCCTCGATGTAGTGCATCCCGAAGAGGTCGAGTTCCTTCGCAATCCGAATCTTATCGAGAGAACTGAAGTTCACACCTTCCCCCTGGGTGCCGTCGCGGAGGGTAGTATCATAGAGTTTCACATCGGGATGCTGATTCATAAATGCTCGTAGGAAAGAGGGTGGGGTCGGTCAGTCAGGAGGGTCTTTAGAGAAGGTGACAGGTAGACGTTGGGAAGAGGTGGTCCCGACTCGGTTTGTTCTTGCAGGGAGAAACAAAGACCGATGCTCATTCGGGTCGATGCCCGGCAAGTTCACAAAGGCGTTTCCGCAGCAAATCGAGTCCCAGCCCCGTATCTGCGGAGATGGGGAATATCTCCTGTTTTGGGAAACGGGATTTTAGGGCATCCAATGCCTGAGCTGATTCCTCCAGGTCCATTTTGTTTGCGACGATCAGCCAAGGGCGCTCTGTGAGTGTTTCATCATAGAGTTTCAGCTCGGTCCGTAGAATTTGGATGTCCGAGACTGGATCTCGCTGATCTACTCCGGCCGTATCGACGACAAATAGGAAGTAGGAGCACCGGCTAATATGCCGCAAAAAGTCATGCCCTAAACCCACGTTCGCGTGCGCCCCTTCGATCAGTCCCGGAATGTCCGCCACCGTGGTGCGGACATAACCCGGGAACTCGACAACACCGATCATCGGGGTGAGAGTCGTGAATGGGTAGGAGGCTACTTTGGGCGAGGCTTTGGAAATTGCACCGAGGAGCGTGGACTTCCCGGCATTGGGGAATCCCACGAGGCCGATATCCGCAATCCGACGAAGTTCGAAATAGAACCAGCCTTCATCGCCCTTTGTGCCTTCGGTGAATTCGATCGGCGCTTGGTTTGTATCGGTCCGAAAACGCCAGTTTCCGCGTCCCCCATTTCCACCCGAGCAGAGGGTGAATCGCTGCCCGACTTCCGTTAGGTCGGCGATGACTTCGCCATAGGGATGGGCGTCAGCGATTTCGTCATCGAGCGGCTCCGGTTCGGTAAAAGGTTCGTCGCCCGAGAAGATATCGTCCTCGTTGGTATCGAAATCATCGACCGCGAAGTCGTCGCCATCGTCTTCGTCCAGTTCATTTCCGGGGAAAACGTCTTCGTCGTCTTCAGGTGCTGGGTCCACATCTGGTCCTTTGAGTTTTTCAACAACCGGAAGCTTCCGCACCATCTGGTGGTTCGCGCTCTTTCCGAATTCGCCAGCCCAGTCGGCATTTGAGAGGTCTTCCACGGGGAAATCGTCGTCCTCATCGCGAATTCGGGGTGTATTCGGGACCGATCGGTAGATGATCGTGCCGGGAGGTACTTTTAAAAAGAGAGCCTTTCCAGAGCGCCCTGTCTTCTTCTGGCCCTGACCAGGCCGACCGTTTTCGGCTTTCTGGATTGGCTGATAAAAGAAATTCCGAAGAGTGTCAGTGTGTCCGTCGACAATGAGGACGATGTCGGCTCCGTCGCCGCCGTCACCACCGTCCGGTCCGCCCTTCGGTTCAAACTTTCCTCTACGGAAGCTGGAGCAACCGTGACCTCCGTCTCCGGCTTTCGCGTAGATTTTGATGTGATCAACAAACATGATGGCATGGGTAAAGCAGCACCGGGGGATTACGTGCCGCAGACCGCTCTTCATAGCACGGTTTCTGCCAATTGGAAATCGTGATGAGTCGATTTTCGTGGGGATTCTTCATGGAAAGACCGCATTCCCTGAAAAGTTATTCACATTTTATTTATTCCAGACCACTCGCGTAAGCCCCCGTCGCGCTTTGTTTTCCCTGATGGCAAGCGGATTTTAAATTTTTTGCCAGATTCCTCACGAGTTGTTAAAAAGTTATTCCCAAAGTTATTCACATTCTGTTCCACAAGAGGGGTGGGAGCGGATGATAGGGAAAATATTCATTGCCTTCACTGCAGTCGGATAGAAAGTTCGACTGTAAACCGAGTGATTTTCATGGAACCCGCCGAAAAAGTAGGAGAAATCCGCCAGAGTCCCTCCCCATTCCAGCGCCGGGCGATCTGGGGAGCGGTGACCGGTCTGGCGATCGTTGTCATTGGTGCCATCGCAGTGGGAATGATTCTCCTTTCGGGGACGATTTTGAGTTATCTGCAGCCCATTCTGGTGCCCCTCGCCGTCGCTGGGATCATTGCCTATCTATTGGACCCGGTGATTTCCTGGTTGGGGAAAAGGGGCTGGCCCCATCGTCGTGCGATGCTGCTAGTTTATATTGCGTTTCTTGCTTTTGTTGTCTTTTTGGTCGTGGCGGTCCTCGTCCCCACCTTCGGACAGGCACAGGATGCCTATGCAAATCGTGATGACTACGGTGCACGCGTCACGACCCTCGTGAAACAGGGGGTGAGCACGTTTCACGAACGATATAATACCGGAATTGCCGCAGAATACTACCAGAAGGGGCTCGACTGGATTTCCAAAGAAGGGCCGAAAATCGGGGCCAATCTGGGCCAGTGGATCTGGAGTCGCATCGCCGGTGCTTTTGGTTTTTTTGGATACTTGCTCGGCCTTCTTCTCGTTCCGATCTATCTGTATTATTTCCTCCTCAATGGACACAAAATCGCGGCGACATGGTCGGATTACCTTCCGCTGAGGGCCTCGTCCTTCAAAGACGAAGTGGTCGCATCGCTCACAGAGATCAATGGATACCTGATTTCCTTCTTTCGAGGCCAGATGGTCGTTTCTCTGATCGACGGTGCACTGATCGCGGTGGCTCTGACCACCATCGGGCTCCCCTACGCGCTGCTTATTGGCGTATTTCTCGCGATTCTCGGCCTGATTCCCTACATCGGGAATCTGCTCGTGATGGTCCCGGCGATCCTCATTGCCATTGCCCACTTTGGAGCCACTCAGTGGGGGATCGTGAACGAGGGGGAAACGCCGGTCGTAGGTTCAGCCGCGACCGTCCAAACCGACGCGGGCGGGAAGACCGGACCACCTGCCGGAGTCACCATGGTCTCGGGAAAATCGGACCAATTTATCGTCACTCAGGTCTCCGAAGACGGGAAAAGGGCAGAAGTGCTGGTGAATGCCTGGACTTGGCTACCCACGGTCTGGGCGTATCCGGTATTGGTCCTTTTGATTTTTGTGATCCTTCAGCAAATTAATGGATTGGTCACGGCGCCGAAGATTGTCGGAGACTCGGTTGGATTGCATCCGTTGACTGTCATTTTTTCAGTGCTCTTCTGGTCGTTTCTTCTCGGAGGTCTCCTTGGGGCGCTCCTGGCCGTTCCGCTGACCGCTGCGCTAAAGGTTCTTTTCCGCCGATATCTCTGGGAAGCTCGGCTCGAGGCGGTCGTAGGACGCCGGATTCTGAATCGGGAGGACACCGGAACAGGTCCCGAAAACGCTGAGGAGAGGGAATTCGTGATCGAACCGGAGGGAACTTGATCCGAATTCTGTGCCGTCAAATTCCGGGTCAGAGCTTGCATGGACTCAAAAGTCGTTCATTCTATCACGGTCAAGCCTATGCAGAACGTCGACACAAATATACTCGCCGAGGAAATTCAGAAACAAAACGTCTGGGTGGAAGCGGTCCGAGAAGAAATGGGGCGGGTCGTGGTCGGCCAGCATGATCTCATCGAGCGTCTCCTCATCGGCCTTCTCACAAACGGTCACGTCCTGCTCGAAGGGGTGCCGGGACTCGCGAAGACTCTCACTGTGAATTCACTTGCCGGTGCGCTCTCGGCGCAGTTTCAGCGGATTCAGTTCACTCCCGATCTTCTGCCGGCTGATCTTATCGGAACTCTGATCTACAATCCCGGGACCAACGAATTCACTCCGAAGTTGGGTCCGGTCTTTTCGAATCTGATCCTCGCAGACGAAATCAACCGTTCTCCCGCCAAAGTCCAGAGTGCGCTCCTCGAGGCGATGCAGGAACATCAGGTCACGATCGGTGATACGACTTATCGTCTGCCCGATCCTTTCCTAGTTCTCGCGACCCAGAATCCGATTGATCAGGAGGGCACCTACCAGCTTCCCGAGGCTCAGCTCGACCGATTCCTTTTTAAGGTCATCGTTGACTACCCGACGATGGAGGAGGAGCGGATCATCCTCGACCGAATGGCGACATCGGCACCAAAAACCAAAACCCGCCCCGTGGTCGATCCCAAGACGGTCATCGCGAGCCGCGAACTGGTGAACTACATCTATGTCGATGATGGAGTGAAGGATTACATTGTTCGCCTCATCCGTGCGACCCGTTTCCCGGGCGAAATCGAACCAGCCCTGCAACCGCTCATTCGTGCCGGGGCCTCTCCTCGGGGCACTATCAACCTCACTCTCGCCGCCAAGGCTTCCGCCTTTTTGAAAGGACGCGGGTACGTCGTGCCGCAAGATATCAAGGATCTCGTCTACGACGTCCTACGGCACCGCATCCTTCTCAGCTACGAAGCCGAAGCCGAGGAAATCACTAGCGAACAGATCATCGCGACGATCCTGGAACGCCTCCCGGTTCCGTGAGGTCTGGTCAGACGAGTCCTCTGAGTTCTCGCGTTCGAGGAGTCTGTCGGACTTATCTCGCCCGTCTGCGGAGATCCGTGTCCTTCAATCAGCAGTCTGCTGATGGACTGATTTTCTTTCGCCTTTTGGGTGATTCGGAACTAGCCTGAGCGAGTCATGCGCTATCGTCCCCGCCGCCCTCTGAAAGACCGTGTTGTCGCCGAATGGCGTGGATACTGGGAGCCGCAGGATGTCTCAAAATTTGAGCAAGAGATCGAATCGGTCGTAGGAAAGGCAATGAAGGGCCTCGGCCTGAAAGATCGATTCAATGAGGAACAGGTCTTCGAGGCATGGAACGAACTCGTCGACAATTTTATCGCCCACAACGCGCGTCCGATTAGTTTGGAGCGAAAGGTGCTCAGTATCCAAGTGCTGCATTCGACGGTCCACTATGAGTTGGAGCGTATGAAAGGCAGTCTTTTGAAAAAAATGCAGGAGCGTTTCGGTCCAGAAAACGTCCGCGACATCCGATTTCGCCTTGGCTAAGAGTTGGTAAGAGTGGGTAAGAGGGTGTAGTGCTCGAGTAATGAGGGTTTTGTTTTCATCATGAGTGACCATATACAAATCAAGGGCTTGCGTCTCGTCACACGGATTGGCGTTCCAGACGAGGAGAGGGCGATCCCTCAGAGTGTCTCGGCAAATCTCGTCATTTCTCTCGCAAAGTCGTTCAAGGGATTTGACGACAAAATCGAGCACACGATCGACTACTACCGGGTTTCCCAAAGACTCCGGGAAATCGCGGCGACGGGGGAGCGACGTCTTATCGAAACGCTCGCGGAAGATCTCGCAGCGTCGGTGATCGCATTTGACGGAGTCTGCGCCGTGACCCTTGAGGTAGTGAAGTTTATTCTCGCCGATTGCGAAAGCGTCAGCGTTTCGATCACCCGGGCGAGGGAGAGAGCGTAGGGGGGGTAAGATCCGGGAGTAGATCCGGTGAAAAACGAGGGACGAAACGAAAGCTTCGGTCGATTATTCAAATACATCTCAGGCAAAAACGACGGAGAGGTGAAAATTGCGATGACGACTCCGGTCTTCATGCCTGCGGCCGGGGGCGATGAACCTGGCGAGATGCAGTTTGTGCTGCCGGCGAAGGTAGTGGAAAGCGGGGCTCCGGAACCAAACGACCCTGGCCTGCGCCTTACGAAACGGAAAGGCGGTAAATATGCGGTGATTCGTTACAGTGGAGGCAGTGATGCCGCCGCCCGGAAGATGCGGCTCGCCGAATTGCGTGAAAAGATGATCGCCGAAGGATTAATGGCGGAGGGGAGTCCTCTCTTTGCAGGATACGATCCGCCGTGGACCCCCGGGCCAATGAGGCGGAACGAGGTATTGCTCCGGATCAAGTGAGGTCAATTCGACTCGGTAGACGTTTCCGCGGCTCTTCGTGAACGCATGAAGCGGGCGGCTTCGGCGGCAGAGTGGGAGGCCTGGGCGAGGTGATTCCGCATCGCGGAAGCAGCAAGCTCTGGATCACCTTTTTGCAGCGCACGGAGTATCGCGAGGTGTTCGTCGGCGGAGGTTTCGTGGATGCCGTAGTCCCGATCGCTTACGATATCGCGGACGGTTTGGATAACTTCTCCGTAGCGATTGATCTCCGAAAAAAGGCGTCGATTCCCCGAACTTTCGGCAATGATGCGATGCAAACTGCGGTCATGCTCCCAATCTGGATCGATCCCGCCGGATTCCCGGATGGCGGTAAAGGACTCCACGAGGGATTCGAGAATGGGGGAGGGGATACGGCCAGCGGCAAGACGAGTCGCCTCTACTTCGAGGAGGGAACGAACTTCGTAAATTTCGCGAATCTCATTCGGGCCGAAGGAAAGAAAAACGGCTCCGCAGTTGCGACGAAGTTCGATGAGGCCAAGTCCCTGCATTTCAAGGAGTGCCTCTCGCACCGGAGTCCGGCTCACTCCGAATTTTTCCGTGGCCTCGACCTCAGTTAGTCGCATTCCGCCGGCCCAATCCCCACAGAGAAGCCCGGTGATGAGTCCACGCATGACCACGAGCTTTCCGGCGGATCGTGGGGAGCGTGAGCTGGTCATGCAAACGGTGGTGGGGAATCTATTCGAGTAATTTTGCGCGCTCGATCGCACGCATCATGCCCTTGGCCTTGTTCACCGTCTCGTTGTATTCATTGGCCGGGATGGAATCCGCGACGACGCCGGCCCCTGCCTGGACATAGGCTTTTCCGTCTTTCAAGACGACGGTGCGCAGAGCGATGCAACTGTCGTGATTCCCGTCAAAACCGAAATAACCGACCGCGCCGGCGTAGGCCCCGCGTTTCGACTTTTCCAGCTCATTGATGACCTGCATGGCACGGACTTTCGGGCTGCCGCTGACGGTGCCTGCCGGGAAGGTTGCTCGCAACACGTCATAGGCATTCTGATCGGAGCGAAGGTCCCCGACGACATTGGAGACGATGTGCATGACGTGGCTGTAGCGTTCCACGATCATGAATTCGCTGACCTGAACAGAGGAGTAGTCTGCGACCCTCCCGACGTCATTGCGGGCGAGATCGATGAGCATGACGTGCTCGGCCCGTTCTTTTGGATCGGCGAGGAGTTCTGCGGCGAGGGCATCATCTTCCTCCGGCGTCTTGCCGCGCCAGCGGGTGCCTGCGATGGGACGAATTTTGATGCGTCCGTCGATGGTCTGAACGTGGACTTCCGGAGAACTGCCGACGAGGGCGAACTCTTCCCCGAATTGCAGGCAGAACATGTAAGGTGAGGGATTGACATGGCGGAGCGCCCGATACAGGTCGATGGGGCGTCCGGTGTAGTCATTTTCGAAACGTTGCGACGGGACGACCTGAAAGATGTCTCCCGCGAGGATGTATTCCTTCGCTTGAAGCACCATTTTTTCGTATTCTTCTCGTGTCGTATTGCTCCGGATTTCCGTCTCCGGCGGGTCGGTCATGAGCGAGAATGGGGCAACCGTGCGCGCTTTCCGCAGGGACTCGATGATCGCATCGATGCGCTGCCGCGCCGTTGCGTAGGCGGTCTCGGGGTCGGCAAAATCGTCTAGGCAGACATTCGCGACGACCTGAAGTTTACGAAAACGATGGTCAAAGACGAGCAGGGTATCGGTCACGACAAACGCCATGTCGGGCAGCCCTAGACCTGTATCTGGCGGGGCTGGGACATTCGGTTCGAAAAATCGCACCATGTCGTATCCGATGAATCCTACGGCTCCCCCGGCAAACACCGGGAGTCCGTCGACCGCGACTGGCCGGAACTGTGCCATGA
>JAGPCC010000227.1 GCA_018058245.1 Verrucomicrobiales bacterium | reverse complement strand
TTTCGACGACACTTTCGGTGATTGCGACGGGTTCTTCGGTCTCCGGTTCGGCGACCGTCATTTCGACGACACTTTCGGTGATCGCGATGGGTTCTTCGATCACCGGTTCGGCGACCGTCATCTCGACGACACTCTCGGTGATCGCGATGGGTTCTTCGGTCACCGGTTCGGCGACCGTCATTTCGACGACACTTTCGGTGATCGCGACGGGTTCTTCGATCACCGGTTCGGCGACCGTCATTTCGACGACACTCTCGGTGATCGCGACGGGTTCCTCGATCACCGGTTCGGCGACCGTCATCTCGACGACACTCTCGGTGATCGCGATGGGTTCTTCGATCACCGGTTCGGCAGTGATTTCCGCTACGGGGAGCACAGGTGGTGGCGGGAGCGTTTTTTTCGCCGATTCAATTTTCGGCTGCTGGCGTCCCAAAATGGGAACAATTCGAATCGCTCCGTCGATTGGAGATTCCGCAGCGATGATGGAAGTATGGCACCAGACACAGGCACCTTCGACTCCGATATGTCGGCGATTGAGGACAAGCTCTCCTTCACATTCGGGACAGGACAAATTGAGGACTTCGTTCAGGTCAGTCGCAAGAGCAACTGGGGATGCCGGGATGAGAGACTCTATCGGGGCTTCCTGTTTCTCCTCCACTGCAATAGAGGTATCAGGACTCTTTTGCACCACCTGCGACGAGAGCGGCTGATCCGTCTCCTCCACAATCGGGAGGCTCGAAAAACGATCTGGGACCGACTCGCCTGCACCGGGGAGTTCGAAATCATCCGGACCCGAAGAGAGGATCAATGACTCATTCTCTTCGTCGATAGACTCCGTCGTTTCGATATTTTCAGGATCTGGAAGATCACAATCTGAAACTCCCAGCGATCCCAGAAAGCGATTGCGCGCCTTCTCCAGCGAGCTGTTGTCACTTGGGTGGACATTAATATCGAAATTGAAATTCATAAAAAAAGCCTGGAAAAATGCGCGTTTAGCGAAATTACTTATAAAAATTAATCTAATTTATGGAAATTATCAAAAGGTTTTTGGGGGGAAGTTTGATTTTTTAACTTTATTAACGAAATTATAGAAATGTTTTCCCCTCGAATCCCCCTCGCCGGTCTATTGCTCCTTTCCCTGATCGGCTGCAAAACACTTGACTCCCCCACCGCCCAGGCTTCTGGAGGGACGATGATCACACTGAGCGAGTCGGATGCGGCCGCGATCGGAAAAAAAATCTGGCAGAATGAATGCAGCGGGACTGTTGCGGGGCTCACCTCTTGGAATGCAGGGGAGGACTTCCCTTCCTTGGGCATCGGACATTTTATCTGGTACGTGCCCGGTCGCCCAGGGCCGTTTCAGGAGAGTTTCCCTCCACTCATCGCCTACATGCAGCAAAAAGGAGCTGCCGTCCCGACCTGGGTGGCGCAGGCAAAAGGGAGTCCCTGGGCGTCGCGGAGCGATTTCCTGAATGAGCAAAACTCGCCGCAAATGAAGGAGTTGCGGCAGTTCCTTGCGAACACGGTATCGATTCAGACGGGGTTCATTGTGCAACGGCTCGAGCAGGCTTTGCCCCAAATGCAGGCTGCAACTTCTGGCGAAGCTGAAAAATCACGTCTTCGGAATAATTTTTACAAGATGTCAGGGACCCGGACCGGGGTATATGCCCTGATCGACTACGTCAATTTCAAGGGCGAAGGAGTCAAACCCGAAGAAAAATACAAGGGCCAGGGCTGGGGGCTGCGGGATGTCCTCCTAGAAATGAAAGACACTGCCGGTGGGCAGGCATCGGCCAACGAATTTAGTGAGGCCGCGAAGCGAGTCCTCCAGCGGCGTGTCAAAAATGCTCCATCCGACCGGGGTGAATCCCGTTGGTTGAGCGGGTGGACAAATCGCTGCGAAGGATACAAACACGGTATTTGAGTCACTTTTTTCTTTCCTTCGTTGCCAAACTGTCTACTGGTAGCGCCTCACGAAACCTCCCTATCTAACATCCCCATGTCGACCGAACGCTCTCTCATCCTCCTCAAACCCGATTGTGTGAAAAAAGCCCATTGTGGTGCTGTGATTGATCGATTTGAAAAGGCGGGTTTTCTCATTCGCGGAACGAAGATGATGCAGCTGTCCGACGAAATCCTCGCGGAACATTACAGTCACGTCGCGGACAAGCCGTTTTTCCCTAGCATTGCCGAGTTCATGCAATCGGCCCCTGTGATCGCGATCGTGCTCGAAGGGGACGATGTCGTATCCAAGGTCAGAGGAATGCTAGGTCCGACGAATTCAAAAGAGGCTGACGCCGGAACGATTCGCGGCGATTTTGGCGAAGACATGATGGTCAACGTCTGCCATGCGTCGGATTCTCCTGAAAACGGAGAGATCGAAGTGAAACGCTTTTTCAAAGCCGACGAGGTCCTCAGCTACTGATATTCAGCTACTGACCGAAGAGGGTTGCCTCTGCGAGGGAAGAGGGTCGAGTCCGCTGGGCTCGCCTCTGTCGCGGCATATCCAAATGAGGAGGCGATCAGGATTCACCGCAAAAGTCGCGTAATTTCGCGCAAAATCGGTCTTTCGGTTGCGAACGGTCGTATTATAGTTGCGCCGCATGCTTGAACCTGAGACCCCCTCACCGAACAAAGTGGAAAAATTACTGGCCGTGAATCGCGGCGAGATTGCGATCCGGATTTTCCGTGCCGCAACCGAACTCGGCCTCCGTACTGTCGCGATCTACGCGGATGAAGACCGATTTTCCCGTCACCGCTTCAAGGCCGACGAAGCCTATCGTCTGCGCAAGGAGAAGGGCCCCGTTGGTGCCTACCTCGACATCGAGGGAATTGTCAGGATCGCTAAAGAGCGGGGCGTCACGCTGATTCACCCAGGATATGGATTCCTTTCCGAAAATGCCGATTTTGCACGGGCTTGTCGTGACGCTGGGCTGAAATTCATTGGCCCTGATCCGGAAATGCTGGATGCCATGGGGGACAAAGTATCCGCCCGAGCCCTCGCGAAGAAAGCCGATGTGCCTACTTTGCCCGGAACGGAAGAGCCAGTCTCGGATCGTGCCGAGGCGCTAAAAGTAGCCCGGGAAATCGGGTTTCCGCTCATCATCAAAGCCGCCTTTGGTGGCGGTGGTCGGGGCATGCGGGTCGTGCAGAAAGAATCAGAGCTCGATGGACTTCTCGATCAGGCGCAGACCGAAGCGGAAAATGCGTTCGGGAATCCGGCCGTATTTCTAGAGCGATTTGTCGGTCGTGCGAAGCACATCGAAGTGCAGATCCTCGGCGACAAACACGGCAATATCGTACACCTCCACGAGCGGGACTGTTCCGTGCAGCGTCGCCATCAAAAAGTAATCGAAATCGCGCCATCTGTCGGTTTGGATGAGAAAGTTCGTCACGAACTCTGTGCCGCTGCCGTAAAAATTTCCGAGACGATCGGCTACAACAATGCGGGAACAGTCGAGTTCCTTCTCGATCTCGATACCAAAGAATGGTTCTTCATCGAGATGAACCCGCGCATCCAGGTCGAGCACACCGTGACTGAGGTCATCACTGGGATCGATTTGGTGCGCTCGCAGATTCTCGTGGCGCAGGGGCACTCACTTTTTAGTCATGAGATCGACATTCCCTCACAGGACAACATCCCGAGAAATGGCTATGCAGTACAAGCGCGGATCACGACCGAAGATCCGGCGAATGGATTTTCGCCGGATTACGGGAAGATCATCAACTATCGTTCTGCGGCAGGTTTTGGGATCCGTCTTGACGCCGGGGCGGGAGATGCCGGTTCTGTCATCACGCCGTACTACGACTCGATGCTCGTCAAATTGACAGCATCCGGTCCACGGTTCGACATCGCGCTCCAGCGTTTGAACCGCGCTCTGCGTGAGTTCCGGATTCGCGGAGTGAAGACCAATATTCCCTTTCTCGAAAACGTGGTCCTCGATGATACGTTCCGATCCGGCAATGCAACGACCCGCCTGATCGATACCAATCCCGATCTGTTCAAGTTTCAGCCGAAACGCGACCGCGCGACCAAGTTGCTTTCCTACTTGAGTGACATCACTGTGAATGGGAATACGACGGCAAAGGGGTATCGCCCTACTGCGGTTCTAGTGCCGGCCCGAGTCCCCGAATTTGATATCCGAGGCGATATCCAGGCAGGTTCCCGCACCCGTCTTCGCGAACTAGGACCGGAAAAATTCTCCGCCTGGATTCGGGATCAGAAACCTCTTCTCATCACCGATACGACGATGCGGGACGCCCACCAGTCGCTCATCGCGACACGGATGCGCTCCGTCGACATGCTCAATGTCGCCAGCTTCGTGGCACAGCGCACTCCGAATCTTTTCAGTCTCGAGATGTGGGGCGGAGCGACCTTTGATAGTGCGATGCGGTTTCTCAAAGAGAGCCCCTGGGATCGCTTGCGCCAGCTTCGGGAAAAGATTCCGAATATTTGTTTTCAGATGCTCTTCCGCGGTTCCAATGCGGTCGGGTATTCGAACTATCCGGACAACGTTGTCGCCGGTTTTGTAAAACACGCGGCCGAGTCGGGCATGGATATTTTCCGTATCTTCGACTCGTTGAATTACCTCCCCAACATGGAGGTTGCGATGGCCGCAGTCCGCGAACAACCCTTCGCGATCTGTGAAGCTGCGATCTGCTACACCGGTGATATCGATGATCCGGCACGGGATAAGTATTCGCTGAAATACTATGTCGCAAAGGCGAAAGAACTCGAAAAAATGGGTGCGCACATCCTCGCGATCAAAGACATGGCCGGGCTCTGTCGCCCCTTTGCGGTGAGGAAACTCGTTACCGCGCTTCGGGAGGAGATCGGGATTCCGATTCATTTTCACACCCATGACAGTTCTGGGATCAACGCAGCGTCGGTCCTCTCCGCCGCCGAGGCCGGGGTCGATATCGCCGATCTCGCGATCGCTTCCATGTCAGGATCAACGAGCCAGCCGAACCTCAACTCAGTTTGTGCCGCTTTGCGGGGGCAAGAACGTGATCCGCACCTATACCTGAATGCCCTCAATGATCTCTCCGACTACTGGGAAGAAGTGCTTCAGTTTTACGAGCCCTTCAACACGGCTCCTCGTGCTGGCTCAGCGGAAGTCTACTTTCACGAGATGCCCGGTGGTCAGTTCACCAATTTGAAGGAGCAGGCGAACGCGATGGGCCTAGGGCACCGCTGGCCGGAGATCGCCCGTACCTATGCGGAAGTGAATCAACTCTTCGGAGATATCATCAAGGTGACCCCCAGTTCCAAGGTGGTGGGTGACATGTGTATGTATCTGATCACTCGCGGGATTCGTCCGGCTGACGTTCCGTCACTGACACCGGGATCACACGATTTTCCGGAATCCGTGATCGATATGCTCCAGGGTGGCTTGGGACAACCGGACGGTGGATGGCCCGAAGCGGTGCAGCGGGTCGTCCTAGGAGACCGGATTCCGACAACTAAGCGCCCCGGAGAACTCGCCGATCCAGTGGATCTCGAGGAGGCAAGAGCCCAGGTGGCGGAGAAACTCGGTCGGCCTTGTAGCGACGACGATCTCTATAGCCACTTCATGTATCCCCAGGTGTTTGCTGACTTTGAGCAGTTTCTCCAGAACTACGGAGAAGTCTCTGGTCTGCCCACGACTGCTTTCTTCTACGGCTTGTCACTCGGTGAGGAGATCGAGGTCCAGATTGATCAGGGGAAACTTCTCTTCATCAAACTAATCGGGATCGGAGAATCCGATGACGAGGGCCGTCGGAATGTTTTCTATGAACTGAATGGGATGCCGCGAGAATCGCAGATCCTCGACAAATCGCTCATTCCCAAAAATGCAGTTACCAAACCGAAGGGAGATTCAAACGATCCTTTCCAGGCCGTCGCGCCGATGCCAGGAATGGTCACCGACATCAATGTCGAAGTCGGGTCAAAGGTGAAAGCAGGTGATCCCATCATCACGCTCGAAGCCATGAAGATGCTCACCACGATCTCTGCAAACGCGGAAGGAACCGTCACGGAAATCCTTGTGAAAAAAGGGGATGCCGTCTCCACCGAGGATCTCCTCGCGAGACTCACCAAATAACCGAGAGATTTTACGGACGAGATTCGCTAGAAAATGCGTCGTGTTGCGGGGCTGCCGGTTTTCCGGCACCCCGTGGATTCTGCGGCTGATGAGGACTACGCGTCCCCCTTCGGCTTACGCACGAGTTGCTCCTTCCAAGTGCGGAGCGTGTGCAGAAGATTGGTGTATTCCACTTCCGTGATCCCTTTTGGAATGATCGCGGCCCCCGTGCTGAGCGGGATCGTCAGGGAATTCGGATTGAGGCGAGGAAACTGGCCGGGAGCTTTCGCCTGATTCCCCCCGACTCCCTGCCTCGGCGAGTGGCAAGGTTCTTGCCTCTTTCCCCGCTCGGGGAGTTCGGGTTCCAGATCGAGATCGCGTAGTCCGGCGAGGTCATCATTCTTCCGATAGATCTTACTGGCTCGCTTTGCGCCGGACTCGGTAAAACCGCGCTCGAGCAACAGTTCCTTCCATTCCGACCGGGAGCTGTGGCGAGCACGTCGCCACATCATGCGAAATGTGAGTGGGGAAAGAGCGGCTCGCTGGAGAAAATCGCGCTTTTCTTCGAGAGAGTCAGCGTCCAGGATCCGTCTCCCGACCAGAGAGATTCGGACTCCGTCTCCTGCCTTTTCGAGGAGATCGTAGGCGCGGAGCGCGGCGACGGTTTTGGTTGCAGCTCCGTGTAGGCTCGCATACCCGAAAGCGTCCAAGAGCACCGGCCTCGGAAGAGGACTCACTGGATCAGAGTGAGCAATTGAGAGCTTTCCAAGGAGATCTACTGCCTCATCGAGCGGGATAAAAGGGAAACGGGGGCTACGTGAATTCATTACGCTAAAATACATTATTACGCTCAATTATCGAGCTTAAAATACGATTTTGGCTAAAATTTCCCAATTCGTCTTTTTCCCGTTCTTACGAATTCCCGTAGAGAACAGAGCTGCAAACCCTCTTCATCCCCTGTATCAACAATGGGCCAAGAAGGAGTGCACAGAAGCGCCCCCTGTTCATGCGCCCCCCCGTTTCCAACCCCGCTGCTTGGAGCATCGTCGGAGCGAAGTCTTCGGCGCTGAGAAGGAGAACCCAATCAGCGCAGCATGGAAGAAGCGAAGGGATTTCATGAAGACGGATTTTTCAAAAAATTCAGGGCCGAGGCGCTTGTATCTGCTTCCAGGAAACCATCGAGCGGCGCAAATTCTCTTCCGCCGGGAGTGAGACTCCGTAGGCTTGTAAGCCGATCGGCCCGCAGTAGTCGAGCGATTTGAGTTTTTCCAACACGGATCGGGGATCAAACGTTCCCTCACCGAGCGGACGGAAAAGACGGTGGCAAAGAAAAAACAAGATTCCGACCTCATGGAATCAAACATTGTCACATGGCAAACGAATTGCGAACGCGGCATGATGGAACAGGGTTGGGTCCCGCGTTCAAGAGAGTTCTGCCCACCCGATTTGATCGCGTTACCGTGTGGGTCGCCTCGGTTGCGTATTTGCATCCGCTGCATTCTCCCGTCTTGTACCCCAGTAGACAATCCCTTCCCAACCGATGCGACACTTTGCCCTGATCTTTACCGCCAGCTTCGCCTTTGCAGCGACTACGCTCGCTCAAGTTCCACCCTACGAAAATCCGCTTCCGGTCGATCCACCCTACTATCGGGTTCGCTACGAAGCCTCCTCTGCTCCGGGGGAATTGGTCTATCCGGTGACCTACACTCTCTGGATTCCGCCTGGTCTGAAGACTCTGCGTGGCCTGATCGTTCATCAGCACGGTTGCGGAGAGGGGTCCTGCAAGTCCGGCCAAACGGGGGCGTATGACCTGCACTGGCAGGCGCTCGCAGCAAAGCACGGTTGTGCGCTGATGGGACCCTCCTATGAACAACCCGACAAAGCCGACTGCCAGCTTTGGTGCGATCCTCGCAATGGTTCCGATACTGCGTTTCAAAAATCCCTCCTCGATCTGGGAAGTCAATCGACACACCCGGAACTCGCGACCGTGCCGTGGGCGCTCTGGGGCCACAGCGGAGGCGGCCACTGGGTGGGCGGAATGACGCTGCTCCACCCCGACCGTGTGGCCGCCACCTGGTTGCGGTCCGGCGTGCCTCCCCTCGCTCAGGTGGAGGGAAAACCGGCTCCCTATCCCGTCTCTGCCTC
>JAGPCC010000025.1 GCA_018058245.1 Verrucomicrobiales bacterium | reverse complement strand
TTTTTCCAGGGGGCGACCGGATCATTGCCCTCAGCGACGACAAACTCCTCCGGATAAGAGGAACAGCAGTCGGTGATGAGAATCTTCAAGCGGCAGGACAGCGCCTCGATCTGATCGGCCCAATCTTTGCGACTCAAATTTTCCAGATCGCAGGCTGCCAGGAACTGCTCGCCTTTGTCCCGATCGGCAATGACTCCGTGACCGGAAAAATGAACATACACTGTATCCTCCGGTCCTACGCTACGGGAGAATTCGGCAAACTGGCTCAAGATATTTTCTTTCGTCGCCTCCGCCCCCTCCACGTTGACCCGGTGGACGGCAACTCCCCAGGCAGTAGGCGAAACGTATTCAGAAAAGATGTGATCCACGATCACTTTATCGGAACTCACTCCGGTATTGATCGCACCGGCGTCACCGGGATAGGCATTGCAGAAAACTCCGAAAAAGTGAATCGTCCTTTCCGCCCGGAGGTTTCCTGTGGAGAGAAAACTGAATAGCAGCAGGGCGCTGCCGACGAAAAATACAGGCCGAAAAATGTTTCGCGAAAGTCCGCAGCCCCCAGTAGCCGATGATCGATTCATACAGAATCCCAGCGTATCAAAAGCCTGAATTCCCGTCCACTGATTTCCTTTTCCTGTGAAACGGGTGCAGGAAGCACTTCGGTTCTTTCGAGTGAAAACCACTCAGGCGAGGACTTCACGAATCACCTTTCCATGAACGTCCGTGAGTTGCCGGTCGAGGCCATTGTGGTACCACCGGAGTTGCCGGAAGTCGAGACCGAGGAGATGGAGAACCGTCGAGTAGTATTCCCAGACCGTCGTGGGATTTACTTCCGCCCGACGTCCAAATTCGTCGGTCGCTCCGTAGCTTGTTCCCCCTTTGACACCGGCTCCCATCATCCAGAGAGTGAATCCATCCGGGTTGTGATCTCGGCCTGCGGTACCCTCCTGCCGAGTCGGCATACGACCGAACTCCGTCGTCCAGAGAATGAGCGTATCCTCCAGCATTCCCCTCTGTTTCAAATCGCTGAGAAGGGCGGCGGTGGGTTGATCAAATACCGGACAATGACGCTCGTAGTCCCCCTTCAGAGTCTTGTGCGCATCCCAGTTGAGAAGACCGTCGACGCCGCTCGCGCGCGAGGCGCAATAGAGACTCACGTACCGGACGCCCCTCTCGAGGAGGCGTCGTGAGAGCAAACAATTCCTCGCATAAGCCGCTTTCAGTTCATTGCTGGAATCCGTCCCATAGAGTTGATGAATATGCGTCGGTTCGCTTTTGAAATCGCTCACTTCCGGAGCGGACATCTGCATCTTTGCAGCCAGTTCATAAGCGGCGATCCTCGCCTGAAGGGCCGACTCGGCGGGGTGAGCGGCCGCATATCGTTCGTTAAAAAAATTCAGAAGATCGCGCGTTCCGAACTCCTGCTTATCGTTGATGGATTCCGGTCGGAGGAGATTCCGGATCGGCTGGTGCGCCGCCATCGTAATGGCCTGATGTTTTGCCGACAAAAATCCGTTGCTCCAGTTCGCTTTTCCATTCGGCGGTTCGCCACGAACATCGGGGATCGCCACGTAGGTCGGGAGATTGTCCGTGAGACTCCCGAGTCCGTAACTGACCCAGGCCCCGGCGCTCGGGAATCCTTCCGTGGGATGGCCCGTATTCACAAACACACACCCGGGGCCATGCGTGTTTGTTTTAGATGTCATGCCATGGAAAAATGCGATCTCATCGACATGTGCCGAGAGATGAGGCAGGATCGTAGAGAACATTTTGCCACTCTCCCCTGCCGGTTGGAAATCCCACGGACTTCTCATGAGCGGGCCATTTTTGCCTTGAAACGAAACCAGATTGGCCTCTCCCGGATGCGGTTTCCCGTCCATCTTTTCAAGCATCGGTTTGTGCTCCCACAGATCCATGTGCGAAGCAGCGCCGGGGCAGAAGATTTGAAGGACCCGCTTTGCCTTGGCCGGAAAATGAGGGCGACCACATCCAGGAGTCCAGCTTCCGGCGGGAGACGGAACCGCCGAAGACGCCTCGCGAGAGAGCAACTGTGTCAGGCCGACTCCCATGAGGCCAGTGGTGACGTCCCCTAAAAAACGGCGCCGAGTCAAGTCACTGAGAATGTCGCGATTCATATTGGCAAAATATTGGTTCGTTTCCGACTTCCTCTTTCCAGATCAATCGAGATAGATCAATTCACTCGAGTTCAAGATCGCACGGCAAAAAGAGACCAGTCCGAGTGTCGTGATGGCCTTGACCGACCGTTCTCTTTCCTCGGCTTCGGGTTCACGCTGATACAGAATCCGGAAGGCTTCTGCGACTTGCTCTTCCGCACTGCCCGCACCTTGAATCCGCTCTGCAAGAGCTTTTGCCATATCGAGGGTGAAGGTGTGATTCAACATCGTGAGCGCCTGCAGCGGCGTGGTAGTCTCGGCTCGTTCCGGAGTGGAGAAAGCACAATCCGGCTGGTCAAAATCCGTCATGAGATCCACCACGGAAGCCCTCGCATTCTGATGATAGACAGCACGCCGGTAGGTCTCCGGCCCGTGGATATCGAGTGGTTCATAGGTGCAGACATTGTCCTGCATGAAATGATAGAGCCGGAAACCGGGACCCCCCATGGTCAGATCGAGTTTACCTGACACAGACAGAATCGTATCCCGGATTTCCTCCGCAGAAAGTCTTCGTGGTGGATAACGCCAGAGCAAGCGGCTTTCCCCGTCCAACTTTCCCGCCTCTTCGTCCCATCGGGAGGACTGTTGGTAGGCCTTTGAGAGCATGATCATCCGGTGCATCGGCTTGATCCGCCAGCCGTTCGCCTTGAGTTTCCCTGCGAGAAAATCCAGCAACTCTGGGTGGGTCGGTCGCCCCCCCATATACCCGAAGTCATTCGGAGTATCGACGATTCCGGTTCCGAAGTGGTACTGCCAGAGCCGGTTCGCCAGAACCCGCGAAGTAACTGGATTGTCAGGATGCACGATCCAGTCGGCAAGGGCGAGTCTGCGGTTTGATTCCGCTTCGCCCGAAGGGAGTGAGTAGGTCGGCATCACTTCACTCAGAGTCGACAGACTCGCCGGAAAGACTTCTTCCCCTTTGCGCTGCGGACTGCCGCCCACAAAAAGATGAAAGGGACCTTTGGCATCTGCCGGGCTCGAATTTCCCAGCCACACCGACGTCAGCTTCGGGAGTGCGGCGATTCGCTGCTGCACCCTGGTGAGATCCCTTTGGATCGCAGCGAGACCGGCAATATCCTCCTTAGTTTTCTCTCCCGTGCGAAGTCGAAAATCACGGTGTTCGGTATTGACCGGCTTGCGGTCTCGCCCGCTCGCGATCTCGCGCCAGACCTTCCCGTCGTCGGAGATCTCCACTCGATAGTCGGACACAAATACAAACTTGGAGTGCTCGGGAGTTTCCTCCCCTTTGGCACTGGAAAAAACAAGCCGGTCAATGGTCGTGGGCTGGGCCAGCTCAATCGTGAGATCTGCTCCGCGCGAAATGAAGCGGGCTCCGGTCTTTCCGTCGATCGCGAGTTGGGGTCCGTAGGCATCGGCAAAGTCTTCAATCTCTCGCGCGGATCCCGTGGCCTTTCCGCCGTTGCTTGCGAGCGCGACATTCACCGATTTCTCCTCCGCCGACCAGATTTCGAACTCATCGATCCCGAACCCGGCTACGACTGCCGGATTGCGATCCTGCCCTTCCGCCACGAATCGAACAAATCGCGTTTTCACTGGAAAAAAACGTTCCTCGGTCCCCGTCCGGGCTACCGGTTCGCGAGTCCAACGTGCTTCATATTCTGCGATTTTCGATTTTCCGCGAGCGAGGATCGCATCCTCGATCCCCTTTTTGCGAGCTTCCAAGGTGTCTTTTTGTTCGTTGAGCGGCGTGAGCGCCACTCGATTGGCCTCTTTCTCTTCCGTTGTCGCAAGAATCCGTTCTCCATGACGTATCCCGGAAAAAGTCGCGTAGAGACTGTAGTAGTCGCGGTGGGAAATAGGATCAAATTTATGATCATGACACCGGGCACACCCGATCGTCATTCCCAGGAATGCCTCCCCCGTCGCATTGATGATCTCATCGAGCGTATTCGCCCGGATCTGCGCGGTCTGTGCAGCATCCTGATTCCCGACATCGTCATAAGGGCCCGAGACCAGGAACGCACTCCCGATTTCCACCTCCGGTTTGTCTTTTCCGATAACGTCGCCGGCGAGATGCTCGCGGATCAGCTGATCAAAGGGCTTGTCTTCGTTGAGTGAGCGTATCACGTAGTCCCGAAATGGCCAGGCGTTGTCGATCACGACATTCCGTTCGTATCCCTTGCTTTCTCCAAACCGCACCACATCGAGCCAATGCCGCCCCCACCGTTCCCCATAACGAGGCGAAGCAAGGAGTCGGTCAATTAGAGCAGGATAGGCATTCTGATCCTGATTCCCAGCAAAAACCTCGACTTCCTCGGGAGTCGGCGGAAGACCGGTAAGATCGTAGGTCGCGCGGCGAATCAGATCCCGCTTCTCGGCCGGTGAGTTCATTTCCAAACCAGACGCCGTCAGCGTTTCCAAAAGAAATGCATCAATGGAGTCATAGGTTGGTTCCCCCAAAGGCTGATAGGCCCACCACGATTTATCCGATTGGGAGGCCTCTTTTAAAACGATTCCCGCAGGCCAGGTCGCCCCTCCGTCGATCCACTCTCTCAACAGCTCCGCCTCCGCAGTGGTCAGCGGATCACCCTTTTTCGGCATGGAGGGTTTTTCACCCGGGGTTTCGGGAATGGCCGCAAGATAGAGATCACTTTTCAGCGCATTCCCTGGAACGATCCATTCCTGTGCCGGATCGAGAACCGCAGAAGATTCCGAAAGGATGAAATCGCCTTTTGCGATGTTCGGGTTGTGACAACTGAGACACTTCTTTTCCAGGAGGGGTTTGACCTCCTTTTCAAAATCCACCGCCCTCCCTTCGGAAACAAGCACGAGCAATCCCGCCGAAAGAAGACACGGAATCCCCCGCAGAGTCATATTCAGGAAAACCATCACAATGGGGAAATACTAACCGAAACAAGGACGAGAATGCCATCAAACAAATTCCATTCCATTACGGATTTCCGGTAACTTTCTAGATCTGCGATCGATTTTAGCCCTTACTTCTTGAATTTTGAGCCAGGAACCGCTCTGTTGCAGAACCTATGAAGTCCCTGCTTCTCACCAACGAGTATCCTCCGAACGTCTACGGAGGCGCCGGTATTCATGTCCAGTATCTGGCACGCGAGCTGGCAAAAATCTGCGAAGTGGAGGTTCGCTGCTTTGGAGATCAATTCGAAGAAGGGGGAAATCCTTCGGTCTACGGAGTCAGCACAGATCTTTCGTCTTATACCGCCCCGAAACCCCTCCAGTCCGTTTTCGCAGCACTTCAGAAGTGTCTTGATTTTAACACCAAAAAAATCGATGCCGACGTTGTGCATCTCCACACTTGGTATGCGCACTTCGGCGGGATCCTCGCTCATTTGAACTACGGGATTCCCATGGCCTTGACCGTCCATTCGCTGGAGCCGCTGCGACCGTGGAAGAGAGAGCAACTGGGCGGAGGATATGACTTCACTCTCTGGCTCGAGAAGACCGCAATCGAAATGGCCGATGCCGTGATCGCCGTCTCTCACGAAACAAAAGCGGACATCATTCGCCTCTTCGATATTCCAGAAGAGCGCGTCCCAGTGATCTACAACGGGATCGATCCCGACGAATACAAACCGACCGCGAACCGCGCCGTACTTGAGAAATACGGGATCGATCCCGAGGTTCCATTCGTGCTTTTTGTCGGGAGAATCACGCGTCAAAAGGGCATCGTCCACCTGGTGAACGCGATTCGTCACTTCGATCCAGGCACTCAGGTCGTGCTCTGTGCTGGGGCACCGGACACTCCGGAGATCAAGATCGAAATGGAGACCGCCGTACATGCCGTCCGGGCGGACTACGACGGTCGAATCATCTGGATCCAGGACATGATCCCCACCCCGGAAAAAATCACACTCTACAGTCATGCGCGAGTCTTCTGCACGCCGTCCATTTACGAACCCTTCGGGATCATCAATCTGGAAGCAATGGCCTGCGAGACTCCGGTCGTCGGATCTGCCGTGGGAGGAATGAAGGAAATCATCCTTCCAGGCGAAACCGGGCTGCTCATTCCCCTCGCCCAGCAGCATGAGTCGCCGTTTGAAGCGATCCATCCGGACGTTTACTCGCGGGATCTCGCCGCCGGTATCAACTCCCTGATGCGCGACCCCGATCGCTGTGCAAAAATGGGTCGGGCCGGTCGCGAGCGTGTTTTGGAGAAATTCAGTTGGACGGAAATCGCGCACGAGACACTCGAACTCTATCGGAAAATCGCAAAGTAATCCGTTCGCGGAACTTGCCTCCTCTTTCGCAAATGCAGTATCTTTTCCGATATCCAGATCGAACATCCTCCCGATGAATCCTCGCCCCTTTCTTCTCTCTGTCCTGTGCTCCCTCTCCGTTGTCTGCGCCTCAGCGGCAGAGTGGTCGGGGTCCGTGGAACAGTTGCTCCAGGTAGGTCCAGAAGGAGCGGGAAATTCCGACGCCGCGAAAGCGTGGAGCGATCTGACCGCTCACGGGTCCGAGGTAATCGTGCCGATCCTGGACGCGATGGGGACCGCACAACCGGTTTCCCGCAACTGGATGCGGTCCGCCGTGGAAACCGTCTTCGAGCGCGAACTTGCCGCAAAGGCGACACTCCCCACCGCAGAAATTCGCACCTTTGTTCTCGATCGGACAAAAGAGGCAAACGCCCGTCGCCTCGCCTTTGATCTCTATGAAAAAGTCGCACCCGAGGAAGCAAAACTGCTCATTCCCGGAATGATCGACGATCCGAGCGCCCCACTGCGCCGCGACGCGGTAGCGCTCCTGATCAAAGAAGGAAGCTCGCAACTCGGTGCCGGTGAAAAGGACAAAAGTATTGCCACCCTGCAACGTGCCCTCAACGCCGCCCGCGACATCGACCAGATCAAGAACATCGCACGATTACTCCGCGAAAAACTCGATCAAAAACTGGATCTACCGAAACACTTTGGATTCCTCTCGCACTGGCAACTCATCGCCCCGTTTGACAATACCGACCGGACAGGATTTGATGCGGTCTATCCCCCGGAAACAGAAATCAACTTGGAATCGAAGTACCAGGGAAAAGAAGGCAAGGAAGTCGCGTGGCAGGAGTACGCGACTTCGGATGACTACGGGAAAGTCGATTTCAACACTCCTTTCTCCCCTCTCAAACAGGTCACCGGGTATGCCTACACAGAATTTACTTCCGGAGAAACCCGCGAGGCGGAACTCCGTCTCGGTTGCAAAAACGCGTGGAAGGTCTGGTTCAACGGGAAACTCCTTTTCGGACGCGACGAGTATCATCGTGGACAGCGGATCGATCAATACTCCCTGCCTGTGCAGTTGCAAAAAGGTCAGAACACCCTCCTCGTAAAAGCCTGCCAGAACGAGCAGGAACAGGACTGGACGGTGGAATGGGAGTTCCAGATCCGGGTTTGCGACAGCACCGGGACAGCGATTCTCTCAACGGATCGCAAACCGACGCCTACCGCCGCCGCTCCGACTCGACGACCCGCCGTCGTGAAATGATCGTTCCCTCTTCCCTGTGATTCATGAAATTTTTCTCTCTCGCTCTCTTTTTCCTCACCGTGATGCCCGCTGCCTCCCAGGCGGACTGGTTGAACTTTCGCGGCCCGCAAGGATCCGGATCCGCCCCCGAGATTCAGAACACACCGACCGAACTGAGTGACAATACAACCGCTTGGAAGATTACTCTCCCCGGTCGTGGTCTCGGCAGCCCGATTCTCGTGGGGGAAAAGGTCTTTCTCACCGCCGCGAGCGGTCCCGAGCAGCAGCAATTGCACGTGCTCTGTTTTTCCGCTAAAGACGGATCTCCTATCTGGGAACGCCGGTTCTGGGCCACGGGACGGACCATGTCTCATCAGAAAACCAACGTCGCCGCACCCACTCCGGCAAGTGACGGAGAGCGGATCTACGCTCTTTTTTCCTCCAACGATCTCATCGCTCTCGACCTCGACGGAAATCTGATCTGGATGCGAGCTCTCACACTCGACTACCCGAACGCTTCCAATAGTATCGGGCTAGCCTCCTCCCCCATCGTCGTCGGCGACACCCTCGTTGCCCAGATTGAAAATGATTCCGAGTCCTTTGCAGCGGGATTTGATCTCCTCACCGGCGCAAACAAATGGAAAATGGATCGACCAAAAGCCGCCAACTGGACCTCTCCTACGGTGCTGAAAATCGGAAACGAGTTGATTGTCGCGCTGCAATCGAGCGCCGGCGTCCTCGGGCTGATCCCCTCGACCGGATCCCAGGTTTTCGAAATCAAGGGTGGAGCAGCGACGATTCCCTCCAGCGCCGCCTCCGGGGATCAGCTTTTTGTTCCCTCGAACGGTCTCACCGCGATGACCATCGGTGCAAGCGGTTCTGACCCCGAAAAGCAGTGGAATGAATCCACCCAGCGACCCGGAACGGCGAGCCCACTTGTAATGGGCGATCGAGTCTATGTCATCAACAACGCCGGGGTTCTCAACTGCGTCAATCGCGAGACGGGAGAACGAATCTGGCGCGGGCGCGTCGAGGGACCGATCAGTGGAAGCCCGGTTGCCGGGGCAGAAAATCGTCTCTTTCTATTCAGTGAAACCGGAATCGGTCAGATCGTCGATCTCAGTGGAGCCGAGGGCAAAACGAGTAGCAAAATCGAACTTGGAGAGACGATTCTCGCAACGCCGTCGCTGGATGAAGGTGCGCTCTACATTCGCAGCGACGCCCACCTCTGGAAATTTGCGAATCGCCCCTGAGTCGGTTTCCCCGCCAGGATACGGCACACCACAATTTTAGATTGAAAACGTCTCTCTGGATCGCCCTTGCCCTCATTTCCCTCTTCGGGATCGCATCTGCCTACGAAGAACCCCGAGTCTTTCAGGCGTCCGAAATCCTGCCGCCCTATCTCCTCGTCAGTCCAAATCATCGAGTCCAGAACGAAGCCTCTGCCGATGGATACCTGGTCCATTTTACGATCGACTCCGATTTTGGAGTCTATGATTGTGTGGGAATCCGCGAGCTAGAACGACGAATTCAGGAAATCCGGGCGATGGCCATTCTCGGAGAAGTTCGCAAAAGCGATTTGTTCGCCGAGGGTCTTAAAAAATCCATCAGCACTCCCCTCGGAGCCGTGAAAAACATCGTCACCGATCCCGGAGGCTCTGCAAAGCAGGTTCCGAAATCAGTCGGCCACTTTTTTGGAAAACTCGGGTCCGGGATCGGTAGCGCAGTCCGAAAAGCTGGAGACGGGAAATCCAAAAAAGTCGAAACCGAACCAAAGGTCCCGGCAAAGGGAATCGGAAAAGCGATTCGCAACCTCGCAGGTTTCGACGAAGCCAAAATGGAATGTGCCAAACAACTCGGCATCGATCCCTATTCCGACAATACAAGGCTTCAAGCGGAAATGGACAAGGTAGCCTGGACTTTTTTTGCCGGCGGTCTGCCCATGAAAGTTGCCCTCTCGACTGCCACCGCGAGCGTCTCTCGTGCCCTCAGCGCGACCGAGTTCGTGGGCCTGCCAGAGGATCTCTACGAACTCAATGAATCAGAATTGGCCTATCGGGACAGGACTTCCCTCAAGGAAATAGGCATCAGTCAGGAGTTGTCCGACGCGATTCTGGCGAACGAAAACCTACTCCCCTCCCTACGACACCAAATGATCGGAACTCTCACATCATTCCATGGACAGGGTCGAGCAAAAATTCTGGAGGAGATCGCAGCCTGTGAAAGCACCTGGAGCGCCTACTTCCTCGATGACGTCCTGACACTCCTCCAGAAACGCCATGAGGTCTCGCCCTACCAGGCTTTTGGTGTCTTCCGAAAGTTGACCGCCGGACTTACTCCAGACGGCACCGTCGAAGTGCCCGCCCCGGTGGACTACATCAGCTGGACGCCGGAAGTCGAGGAACTGGCGACACGAGAGGACATTGCTCTCGTGAAACGACGTCTCATTCTGACGGGAAAAATCAGTGTCGAAGCAGCCAATCAATTTGAATCAGCAGGCTGGGAAATCGTCAAAATCCCCCAATGAGATTTTTCAATCTACCGAGGCCTCGATCAGTTTCTTGATCTCGACGAGATTCAAAAAGGAATTCTCGGTCAGATGATCATCTGCAATCGAAATTCCGAATGAATTTTCGAGATCGAGAAGGAGGTCAATGGACGCCATCGAATCGAGACCCGCTTCGCCCAGATCTTGGGTTGGTTCGAGTCTATCGCTCTGACTCAGGAACTTCAGGTGCGGTCGCACCACGGTTTCCAGTGCTTCAAGTGAGACAGTTTCATGCATAGTGTGGGGAGGGGATCAGATAAGAGACTCGTGTCCGCTGCGGAGTCGGTGAACGGAGAGTATCTCTGCACCGCGATGGAGAACCTCAGCCGGGCTCGGGCGGCTCAGAAATCCGGTGACGCTGGCGGTCATGCCATAGGCACCGGTATTCGGAATCGCGAGCAGATCGTCGATCTCAACGGCCGGGAGAGAGAGGCGCTTACCGATGCAGTCGAGGGGAGTACACAACTGGCCCACGACATCGACGGTGATGGGTGCATTGCCGACTCGCTCGGGTGGCACCACCAGATCGATCGAAAACCGCGGGATACGGCCTAGTCCAGCCATCCCCCCGAGATGATGAATCCCGGTGTCGAGAATGAGGAAAAGTTTTTCGTCCTTCGACCGTTTGATATCCATCACTCTCGTCAGGAGCGTCCCACTCGAGCCAACGAGATATCGACCCGATTCAAACCACCACTCGGCCTTCCGGGCGAGGGAACTCTCCCGCTGAAGACTCTTGAGCCCCTCACCCAAGAGGGTTAGATCCGGTCCGCTCCCTTCGTGCGCATACGGCCACGAAAAACCTCCCCCGAGATTCAGAATTTCGAGGGGAAAATCGAGCATTTGGCTCAGCTCTTCCGCAATCTCTACCGTTTTGGAAAAACAAGCGAGCAGAGCCTGTGGTTCGCTGATCTGAGTTCCCCAATAGATGTGAATCCCAACCACCGCTACGAAGTCACCCGCCAGAGCAAGGGTTGATCGTCCTTCGAGCCGGATCACATCCTCTTCGAATCCAAATTGACTGGCCACTCCGGTCATGGCGAGTTTTGCCTTGGGGGCAGAGATCGGGTTGATTCGCAGGAGCGCCTTCACCGAAATCTCCAGAGTTTCCGCCGCGTCGGCGAGCTGCTCCAGATCGCGGTCGGACTCGACGGAAAAGTGCCTCACTCCTGCGGAAATCGCATTGATCAACTCTTCGCGCCCCTTTCCCGGACCTCCATAGAGTGCCGTGCTGAGATCAAAACCAGCCTCCACCGCCGCGAGGACTTCTCCTGGAGAGGTGAGATCCGGACAACATCCCGCTTTCCGCATCTCGGCCGCAACGGAGGGCAAGGGATTCGACTTGAACGAATAAAACAATCGGGGCCGCGCGGCAGCAGGAAAGAGCGAGCGCAACTCTCCCGCACGCGTCGCAATCTCCACTGCATCGTACAGATAACAGGGCGATCCGTAGGTTCGACAAACCTGTTCGCGAAAAGCATGCGAGGCCTCACGGGTCGCTGGGAGAAGACTTGGGCTTAGGACAGGACGGAGATCAGGAGGCACAATATTCTAAATATAATACAACCTTCATTATTTTCATATTAATTAGTCCGAGTTTCTTTCCCGTGGATCGCACACGAAAAAAGGAATTCGAAATTCGACTTGTTCGCAGAGTCATTCTCCGCTCCTTACTTCCATGGCCACAGAACTCCCCCGCGTCTATGTCACGCTCAAGGTCCCGAGCGAGCACCTTTCCCCTCTCGAGGGAATCGCCGAAATCATCATGCCGGACAACGGAGTCTGTGCCGCACCACGAGCGCAGACGCTTTCGTTGATTTCCAACTGCTCTGCTCTCCTTTCCCAGGGAGAATTGCAGGTTGATCGCGAACTCCTCGACGCTGCACCACAACTTCGGTTCGTCGCAAATGCCGCCATGGGAATCGACAATCTCGATCTCGCCGAACTGCGGCAACGCGGCATCCTCGCATCCAACACTCCGACGGCGTTTGCCGAATCGACCGCCGACCACACCCTCGGTCTGCTCCTCAGTCTGACCCGGAGAGTCTGCGAGTCGGACCGGTATGTTCGCACCGGGGCTTGGGCGCAGCGTCGAGAACCGCTGCGATGGGAAGGAACGATCCTCGGAGGGAAAACACTGGGAATCATCGGCTACGGAACCATCGCAAAAATGGTGGAACGTCGTGCTCTCGCGTTCGACCTGAACGTCATCCACACGAAGGCGACACCACACGAACACCCCGGATATCGATCCCTCGAAGCGCTCCTCTCAGAAGCAGACATCGTCGTCGCCCTTATCCCGTTCACGGACAAAACGCGACATCTCATCAATGCAGAAGCGATTTCCCTGATGAAACCCGGTAGCTTCTTTATCAATGTCGCTCGAGGGAAAGTGATGGATGAAAGTGCCGTCGTCGCCGCGCTCCAGAGCGGACACCTCGCCGGTGCCGCACTCGATGTCTTCGAAGAGGAACCCCTCGTAAACGAGGCTCTTTTTGCAATGGAGACTGTCGTTCTCACGCCCCACATCGGGGGCGCCACCCGCGAACAAAGACGTCGGGGGCGACTGGAAGCCTCGGGAGAGATCGCCCGGTTTCTCAAAGGTGAACCGCTTCAGTTCCCGGTGTAAATTCGCGATTTTCGCTACTCCACCGTCACGAGGGCGTTGCTGGACGATTCCACGATCCTCCCCACGATCGCTTTGCAGAGCGTCTTTTCCGAATCGCAGAGGGAGAGCACTTCCTCCAAATGAATCTCCGGGACACAGCAGAGTAATCCACCGCTCGTCTGGGCATCGGCGAGGAGGAACCGCATCGCCTGCGAAACACCCTCCCCAAAGCGGACATCCGCTTCCGCCGTGAGAAGGTTTTGTTTCGTTCCTCCGGGGACGCACTCATCCTCCTCGATCAAACGCATGATTTCGGGGTCCATTGCGGGAATGGAACGGGAGACCAGCTCCGCACTGACGCCACTCGACCGGCACAGCGAGACGAGGTGACCCAGAAGACCGAATCCCGTGACATCGGTGGCACATTTCACCCATCCCCGCTCGGCCATGATCTGACCGGGAAGATTGAGAAGACACATCTGGTCGATGGCCTGCTCGATGAGTGAGCTGGAGACAAGTCCCCGCTTGATTCCTGTCGTGAGAATGCCCGTCCCAAGTGGTTTCGTGAGAACGAGGACATCACCGGGTTTCGCGAAGGCGTTGGTCATCATCCGGTCCGGATGGACCAAGCCAGTGACAGAAAGACCATAAATGGGCTCAGGATTCTTGATCGAGTGCCCTCCAACGAGAGAACATTGGGCTTCTTTGACCTTGTCAGCTCCGCCCCGAAGAATTTCGTTGATGATCTCGACACTGAGCACCTCGACCGGCATGCCGACGATGTTCATCGCCGTGATCGGGCGACCGCCCATGGCAAAAATATCCGAAAGAGAATTCGCCGCAGCGATCTGCCCGTAGAGGTAAGGATCGTCCACGATGGGCGTGAAAAAATCGACCGTCTGCACGAGAGCAAGTTCGTCCGAGAGACGATAGATCGCCGCATCGTCAGAGGTCCCCGACCCCACGAGTAAGTTTTTATTTTCGAATTGATCGAGCCCACGCAAGACCTGCGCGAGTGCGTCCTGGCTGAGCTTGGAAGCTCAACCAGCGCACGAGGACAGCGAAGTCAGTTTTATCGTTTCTTTTTCCATGAGTGCCATTTGCTTGCAAACCCTACCGGTATGACCTCACGCAGGAAACTCTGCATATCAATGAAAAACCATTGCCGGAGCGAACTTGGTGAACATTCTGGAATCCGATCCTCGGACTAGACGGAAACCTCATTACGCTTCATCTGCATCTTGAATAATTTGGTAATTCATGATCTCCTCTCTTTATGACACGAATCTTGGCCCTCTTTCTGGTTTTCCTTTCCACCACCGCCCTTGCGGCAGATCGGCCAAACATCCTTTTCCTCTACTCGGACGATCATGCGGAACATGCCATTTCCGCCTATGGATCGAAGGTCAATACCACACCAAACATCGACCGCATCGCTGCCGGTGGAGCCAGATTTACCAATTCTTTTGTCACCAATTCCATCTGCACTCCGAGCCGGGCCAGCTTGCTGACCGGCCAGTACTCGCACCTGAACGGAGTTCCAGTATTCAATCGTTTTGACGGATCACGGGATACCGTCGCAAAACACCTCCAGGCCGGCGGGTACCACACCGGGATGATTGGAAAATGGCATCTCGGTAGCGACCCAGAAGGGTTTGATCGCTGGATTGTGCTTCCCGGACAGGGCATCTACCACAACCCCGATTTTATCGTGGCCGGCAAAAAACTCACGATCGAGGGACATTGCACAGATATCACCGGAGATCTCGGCATTGAATTCCTCGAGACCCGCCCAAAAGAAAAGCCATTTTTTCTCATGCTGCACCAAAAGGCACCTCATCGTTCCTGGGAACCAGACGAACGCAACAAGGCGCTTTTCAAAGACAAGGTCATCCCCGAGCCGGACACCCTGTGGGATACTTATGAAACTCGCCCTGCCGCGCTGCCGGAGAACCAACAGACCGTCGCCCACGACCTGACTCGTCGTGATCTGAAACTGACTCCCCCGACCGACCTTGCCGGACCGGATCTTCGTAAATGGATGAACGTGAAACCGACCGAGGTCGAAGTCGATGGAAAAATGCTCACGGGGAAGGAACTCACCAAGTGGAAGTACCAGCGATACATGCAGGACTATCTCGCCTGCGTGCAGGGCGTCGATGATAATGTCGGCAAAGTCCTCGATTACCTCGACAAAACGGGGCTGGATAAAAACACCATCGTCATCTACTCCGCCGACAACGGTTGGTTCCTCGGAGACCTCGGTCTCTACGACAAACGTTTTATGTACGAACCGGGGCTGCGCGTTCCTCTCATCGCACGGGGACCGGGCATCAAGACCGGCATCACTCCCGACCAATTTGTATCAAATATCGATCTCGCACCGACCTTTCTGGATCTGGCAGGACTACCCATTCCGGAATTCATGCAAGGTCGCAGTATCGTTCCACTGCTACGCGGCGAATCCCCCAAAGACTGGCGAGAGACATTTTATTATCGCTATTACCATAGCCCCGGTCATCACAACACCGCTGCTCACTACGGAGTCCGCACGAATACCCACAAGTTGATCTATTACTGGGACAAAGACAGTTACGAACTTTTTGATCTCGTGAAAGATCCTACCGAACAACACAACCTCCTCTATTCAGAAGCCGATTCTGCAAATCCAGAAAACCAGAAACTCTTTACAGACCTCAAAGCAGAAATCACCCGACTCCAAAAGGAATACCACGACGACGGTCAGTATGCCGATCCCGCGACCTGGCCTGCGGGTTCAGCCGATGGTCCGTTCAGCGCCTACGCTCCGATGGGGAACAAAACGGTGGCCGAAGCAATGGCCGCCGCCGCAGTCTCTCCCCCAACGGAACAGTAGAAATTCGCAGGTAATTCGCAGGGACAGGCTATCCGTCGTGGTTCAAAAATTCGCAGGGACAGGCTATCTGTCGTGGTTCAAGGTGAGGAATTTCCGTGTCCACCTTCTTACGAAAGCGGCCATTACCTCCCCTCTCACCTGAGACGGTTCCGACGTCTCTGCTACTTCGCTGCAAATAAGGACAGCCCAAGCCTGGCCTCACACGTCCGACCCAATCTGATGCCATAAACGAAAGCACACTACCTTCGCAACTTTCGAATCACTTCGCTGGGGAGGCGCACGACCGATCTAGTCTGCAAATTCGCCCTTTCCCGATGCGACCTCCGTTGTCGCTGCCGGTCAACTTTGGAGAGCGATACCACTGGAACTGACCGAAGAGGTTCGGTAGCCCATCGGTCGGGAGTGCAGACTGTGCTCCACTTGCGTCCGAATAATGGCAACGTCTCAGAAATCCTCTGGCTTCGGATCGTTCTGATAGAAGGCCTGCGATTTTGTCGGAACTAGGTTCTAACACCGCAACGCTTCCTCTCCATGGGAAACGATATCCGTGGGGCCAGAGAGGTGGATCACCGTCTCGAATGAAGGAGTGGAAAACTTGAACGTCACCCACTACAAATCCAACAGTCTCACGACATCTGCCCAATCATCTGCCCAATCATTTGCCTATGTTTCTGACCCAATGCGAGGCGACGTAGAGGGTCAGACTTGGCCATGGTTTCCAGCGATTTTACCCGGCAATAATCTGTTCCAAGACATACGGCAGAATGCCGCCGGCGTTGTAGTAATCCACTTCGGCGGGAGTGTCGAGACGTACTTTGAGAGGAATCTCGAGACTACCGCCGCCGCTGAGATGGACCACGAGAGTGGCGGTCTGCATCGGCTTGAGTTCACCAGCGATGCCGACGATATCAAAGGTGGCATCGGTGAGATCTTTCACCTTTTCGAAATCAGTCTCCACGGCGAAATTGAGCGGCAGCACCCCCATCCCGATGAGATTGGAGCGGTGAATGCGCTCGAACGACTTTGTGACAACGGCGCTGACCCCAAGGAGACGCGTCCCTTTCGCGGCCCAGTCGCGACTGCTGCCCATCCCGTAGTCGGCTCCGCCGATGATCACGAGCGGAGTTCCCTCCTCCTGATAGGCCATCGAGGCATTGTAGATGAAGGTGGGCTTAGCTTCACGGGCCGCTTCGATCGCGGTGTCAGGTGCGACAACGTCGGCGGCACCAAAGTACTGGGTGTATCCCCCTTCGATGCCGGGACACATCAGGTTCTTGATGCGGACGTTGGCAAATGTCCCCCGAGTCATGACGCGGTCGTTTCCACGACGGGCTCCGTAGGAGTTAAAGGAGGCTTTCGCGACCCCGTGAGCGATGAGATACTGGCCCGCAGGCGAAGTTTCCTTGATTGCTCCGGCCGGGGAAATGTGGTCGGTGGTCACGGAATCACCGAAGATGCCGAGGGGGCGGGCTCCGATGATGTCTTCGCTGTCACCAATTTTGCTTTCAAAGAAGGGCGGAGACTGCACATAGGTCGATTTTTCGTCCCAAGTGTAGGTCGCACCGGTAGAACCGTTGATCTCGCCCCACTTGGGATTAGCGGTGTCGATGTTGCTGTAGAGTTTAGCGTAGACTTCGGGTTTCAGGGCAGCATCGAGCTCGGCGCGGATCTCGGCCTGGGTAGGCCAGATGTCGGAGAGGAAGACGGGCACTTCATCTTGGTCGATGCCGAGCGGTTCGGTCGTGAGATCGATATCCACACGACCGGCGAGGGCATAGGCAACCACGAGCGGAGGCGACATCAGGAAATTGGCGCGAATGGACCCGTGAACTCGGGCTTCGAAGTTCCGGTTTCCGGAAAGGACGGAGGCACAGACGAGATCGCCCGTGCGAATGGCGTCTTCGATCGCGGGGTGCAGCGGACCGGAGTTCCCAATACAGGTGGTACAGCCGTAGCCGACGGTTTCAAATCCGAGAAGGTCGAGCTCTTTCTGGAGTCCGGTCGCTTCGAGGTAGTCGGTCACGACACGGGAGCCGGGCCCGAGGGAGGTTTTCACAAACGGTGCCACAGTGAGGCCTCGAGCGTTGGCTTTTTTCGCAACGAGTCCCGCCGCGAGCATGACGCTCGGGTTACTCGTGTTCGTGCAGGAGGTAATCGCGGCAATGAGGACCGCGCCGTGACGTAGTGCAGTTTCGATTGGATCAAAAGCTTCCTCGGCAAGGACGGGGGTCGGCGTGGGACGATTGGTGGACATTTCCACTTTGTCCATCGCAGCGCCGGACTCGACAGGCTCGAGAAGCGACCCAACGGCATATCCGGCGGGGTGCGGCATGTTCACCGGCACGATTGTTCCCCGCAAATCGGGGGATAGTCCATACCCTCCGGCGGAGATGGGGGCGGTGAAGAGTTCTTCGAATTTCTCACGGAGAGCCGGCACGTCGATGCGGTCTTGCGGACGTTTTGGTCCGGCGACGGCGGGCACGATCGTGGAAAGATCCAGCTCGAGGAGGTCGGTGTAGTCGCAGTCGCCCTTTTCCGGGATGCCAAAGAGTCCCTGAGCCTTGTAATAGTTCTCCACCGTGGTGCAGAGTTCTTCGCTTCGCCCGGTACCACGGAGGTAACGGATGGTCTCGTCGTCGACGGGGAAGAAGCCCATCGTGGCGCCGTATTCTGGAGCCATATTCGCGATCGTAGCCCGGTCGGGGAGGGAAAGGGCAGCGGCGCCTGGGCCGAAAAACTCGACAAATTTCCCGACGACTCCGTATTTCCGCAAAATCTCAGTAACTCTCAGGGTGAGGTCGGTCGCGGTGACGCCTTCTTTGAGGGAACCATGGAGGTAGACCCCGACGACTTCAGGGACTAGGAAGGTGACAGGCTGGCCGAGCATCCCGGCCTCGGCTTCAATCCCTCCGACGCCCCAGCCCACGACTCCGAGGCCGTTGATCATCGTCGTGTGCGAGTCGGTTCCGACGAGAGTGTCGGGGTAGTAGACGCCATCCTTGGAGAAGACTCCCTTGGCGAGATACTCGAGGTTCACCTGGTGGACGATCCCGATCCCGGGAGGAACTACGGAAAAGGTGTCAAACGCTTGCTGGCCCCATTTGAGAAATTCGTACCGCTCGCGATTGCGGATAAACTCGATCGCCATGTTCCGATCCAGCGCCGAATGGGAGCCGGAAAAATCTACCTGCACGGAGTGATCTACGACGAGATCCACCGGCACGAGTGGCTCGACTTTTGCGGCGGACGCACCCCGGGCAACGGCAGCGTCGCGCATCGCGGCCACGTCGACGAGGAGTGGGACCCCGGTGAAGTCCTGAAGGACAATCCGCGCCACAGTAAAGGGGATTTCGTATTCGCCAGGCGATTTGGCATTCCAGTTCGCCAGATTCTTCACGTCGTCCTCGCGGACTTTCCGGCCATCGACATTGCGAAGGACTGACTCGAGCACGATGCGAATACTAACGGGGAGGCGGCTCAGTTGGGCGGCGACTCCTGCCTCGGCGAGGGCGGGAAGGGAGTAAAATTTTCCCTCGGCTCCGGAACCGGTGGTGAACGAACGGACTACGTCAAAACTCATGTTATCTGGTCAATTTTTCAATATTCGGGATCGTGACGGATTCTCAGATCGGCTGATCCAAGAGGGTCAGAAGTGGGACCGAACCCTGCTGACTCGCATGAGTCAGCGGTGCCCGGACGTTTTCGACTCATTTGTATCGTACGATGGGGACTGATTCAAGGAAGCGTTTTCAAGTAAAAAGCGGGGCCACTTCGAGTTGCAGGCGGCAACCAGGATGGAGTTCAAAAGGCTCTTCGGGCGCGAGTTCCCCGTATGAACCGTCACTCTTGAGCGTCAGGAGCAGGGCGGATTTGTCGTCGGGATCGAGGATCAGGTAAAAAGGAACCCCGTTGGCCGCGTAGAGTTCACGTTTCGCGGTGAGATCCTTTTGCCGGGTCGAGGGCGATAGTATCTCGGCGACGAACTCGGGACGCCTCGTGATCCACTGTCCCTCTGGCTTTTCGCAGATGATCACGAGATCGGGCCGGACGACAGTGTTTCTATCTGCATGCCAGTCAATTTCGTAGAGTGCCTCGCAATCGTCCGGACACCCCTCCGATGCCAATTGACGAATCAATTGAGCCAAGAGCCGACTCCCAACAGATTGATGGAAGAAGTTTGGAGAAGGCGACATCGATACTGGAATGCCGTCCCATAGCTCCCAATCGCCCCCCCACAGGAGGTAATCCTCGATGCGATAGTGCGGTTTATAGGAGACGGCGGACATATCCGAAACCTATCATATTTCACTCCGCAAAAAAGCCCGGAATTCAAGGGACAAATTCAGGGAGGGACAGGCCCCAATGAATTGGCCCCAATGAATTCCAATGAATTGGTTAGAAGGAGTCGGCACCCCAGATTGCTCTGGGATACCTTCGTCCAAGAAAGAGGGGATCAGGCGAGTTCTTTGAGCTTCGCTTTGATGGCCTCGAAATTCGGCAGATCGCCGGGGCTGTCGCTGCTCTCGGAATACTGAACGATACCGCCTTTATCAACGATGAAGGCGGAACGCTTGGGAACCCCACCCATGTGGAGATTCTTCGCAGGGAGGAAGCTCTTGTAGGCGACGTCGTAGGCCTTCGCCACTTCATGCTCATAATCGCTGAGAAGAGTGATCTTGATCCCCTCTTTTTCCTTCCAGTTCTGCTGGGCGAAGGGATTGTCACCGCTGATGCCGAGGACCGTGGCATTGAGGTCTGCATACTCGGAAAGCTCACTCGTGACCGAGCAGAACTCCTGCGTGCAGACGCCGGTGAAAGCCATCGGGACAAAAAGAAGAAGGATATTGCCTTTACCGAGGTGATCGCTGAGACGAACCACTTCCGGACCGTCTGCGCCGATGGCGGTGAGTTGAAAATCGGGTGCCTGTGAGCCTACTGAGATTGCCATAATATGATGAGTTTGGTGACGCGGTTCGAATGGGAACTGCGGGCCGTCAAGGTAGAGGATAGAAGGAATGGGTCAAGACAGATTCATTCCGCATTGTCCTCGCGGATCTGGGTCTCGACGACAAGTTGGTCATTTTCGATATAGATGCCCCCGAGAGATTTCACGTTGGCTTTGATCGCAGGGTTTTCGGGATCGAGGCGGAAGAAGTCGATGACCGAGTAATTGTCAATAAACCCCTGAGGCACAGTCCCGACAGCGGGCCGAATATCCCGGACTTTAAAGGCGATGGTGCGAGCCCGAAGCTCCGGCTCGAGGAGGAAGGTCGCGTTTAGATACCGTTTTCCCTTGTCGAAGATGCCTTTGCGCAGGGGCTGCGCCATCGGGGCGACCAGACCCTCGCTGCCGATTTTTTCGACCATGGTGTTACCACGAAAGTCTTTCGCAACATCGAGCGTGGCGATCATGATGTTGAGATCACGCGCAGTGAAAAAGAATCGTTCCGCACGGTTCGCCTTCACCGCCGCTTCGATTGCGAGGAGTTTTGCAGTGACTGCCGCGGTCTCGGTCCCGGTAGGAGCTTCGATGGAAACGACGGCCGCGGTATCCTGCGTGAACTCCCCGATGGTGCGATTTTGATATATCCCGACGAAGGTGTAGAGGACGACAAGGCCACCAAATACGATGACAATCGCACTGAGGATGAGGCACCCGGGAATCGGGGATCCTCGCTCTTCCCGGGGATTTTCCACTTGAGTCGTTTCTTCTTCTGACATGGCGTGACTTTGCCGCGACCTAACGGAAAACGCAAAGTCGGATTTCCTGGCAGGATGCCAGCTTCGAGGAATCGGAAACTATTTCGGAACTATCACCTCGGCAGTGGGTTCCATGAGCAGGAACCAAGCCCTACTCATGAAAAAAGAAATCATCATCCTCCTCGGCTGCGCCTTTGCGGTGTTGCCTCTCGCTGCCGAAGACAGCAAACCAGAAGCTCCGAAACGTCCCGGTGGTCCCGATAGTCCGGGCGAATCAGGAGGGAAGGCCCGCAAAAGGGACGGTAGCTTCCTCCGCGAAATGGACAAAAATGGCGACAAAGCGATCTCCAAAGAGGAAGCAGGCGAACGCTGGGAACGACTCGGCAAGTTGGACAAGGACAACGATGGCAAAGTCACGATGCAAGAGATGATGGCAGCGCGCCCCAACGGAGAAGGCGGAAAAGGTCAACCAGGCGGAGGCCCCGAAATGTTTGCCCGTGCCGACAAAAACAAGGACGGGAAAATTTCGAAAGACGAAGTCCCGGAGCAAGCCTGGGAGCGCCTTGGCAAGCTCGATACGAACAAAGATGGAGCCGTCAGCAAAGAGGAAGCTCGTGCTGGCGGTCCTAGTGAAAAAGGTGGCCCCGGTGGAAAAGGCGGTCCTCACGGTGCCCCCGGAGAAATGTTTTCCCGTTTTGATACGAACAAAGACGGCAAACTTTCGAAAGAAGAAGTGCCGGCGGAAGTATGGGAGAAACTCTCCAAAGCCGACGGGGACGCTGACGGTCTCGTGAGTAAGGATGAACTGGAGAAAGTCCACCGTGCCCGCGGTGATGCAGCTCCTCGTCCCGATCAGAAAGCAAAGGGAGACAAACCGAAGGAAAAGGGAGAACAGGCAAAACCGAAGCCAGAAGGTGACCGGCCAAAACCGAAGGAAAACGGCGACAAACCAAAGCCAGAGGGAGGTCCGGCTGCGTAATCTTCGCGTCGCGACCGTCACCTGACAAAAGCCCAACAATTCGATTTGTTGGGCTTTTTCATTTCCTCAACCTTTCCCTTATTCGTGCCGGAGCGCTTCCACCGGGTTCATCCCCGCAGCACGAAATGCCGGGTAGATGCCAAAGAGCACCCCGGTCATCACCGAGATCGAAAAAGCCAGCGCCGGGGCCCAGAACTCAATGATCGTGATCATGCCGGCAAAACGGGTGATCATCAGCGGAATCGCGAGCCCGAGTGCTACTCCAATGACACCTCCCGCCCCGGAAAGCATGATCGTCTCGATCAGAAACTGAATCACGATATCTTTCTTTTTCGCTCCCAGAGCCCGGCGAATCCCGATCTCTCGAGTGCGTTCCGTGACCGTCGCGAGCATGATGTTCATGATCCCGATCCCCCCCACCAACAGAGAAATCGCGGCGATCGAGCCGAGTACGATGTTGAAAATCTGCTTAGTCCGCTCGGCCCGTCGGAGTAGATCGAGCGGGACGGTCATATTGTAGTCCACCACTTTATGATTCCGCTCCAGGATGTGCCGGATCGCTTGAGAGGCCGGCATCACTTGATCAGGTTTGTCGATCCGGATCGTGACTTCGTGCAACTCCACCTTTTCCGCCTCAAAACTCCCCGAGCGATATTTGAAGATCACCTCCCCAAAATGGTCTTCGAGCGTCGTGATCGGAATCATCATTTCCATCCCCTCCCCCGCCCTGCCATTCGCCTCGGCCTCGGCATTGGCAGCAGCCACGGCAGGATCGTCATTGATCACTCCGATGACTCGGAAGTAATTGGTTTGAATGCGCACGGTATCGCCGATCGCTTCGGACAAAGGGAACAACTGCCTCGCGAGCGACTGGGAGAGGACGCACACAGGAGAGCGTTTCGCCATTTCCACTTCGGTAAAAAAGCGACCGCGCGTGATACTCCGATTTCGCATCTGCGGGAACCACGAAACAGTCCCGATGGTCACTCCGTCAACGCTCTGCGCTTCGTTCCAGATGAAATCTTTTACATCCCGCGAAGGAATTGACACGAGCACTCCTGGGACCGTCGCCTGAATCTGAGCGACGTCTGCGTAGGTGATGCCATACTCCAGAATGAGGGAGCGCTCTTGCTCCCCGGAGGTCTTCCGATCGGTCGGCTTGACCGAGGCAAGGATGATATTTTGGCTGCCTAGGTCCTTGATCTGTTGCTGAGCTTCGTAACTGGCACCTTCGCCGATCGCCAGCATGGCGATCACCGAACAAACTCCAAAGACGATCCCCATCGCGGTCAGGAGAGACCGTAGCTTGTGCATCCAAAGGCTCTTGATGCCTAGGATGACAGATCTCTTCAGTCGAAAGAAGGAGAGTTCCCTGATGACCTCGATGATGCTCACCGCGAAACACCCTCCCGATAGCGGTCAAACGCAACTTCTCCATCTTTGAGCCGAATCGTCCGAGAAGTTCGCAGCGACATTCCCTCGTCGTGAGTGATGAGGATGAGTGTCTTTCCATCCGCATTCAATTGATCAAAAATTTCGAGAATATCGCCGCCCGATTTTGAATCGAGGTTCCCGGTCGCTTCATCGGCGAGGATGACGGCCGGGTCATTGGAAAGTGCTCTCGCGATCGCCACCCTTTGTTGCTGACCGCCTGAAAGTTCGGTGGGACGATGATCGAGTCGCTTCCCGAGGCCGACCTTGTTTGCCAGTCCGACCGCGATCTCACGACTCTCCTTTTCGGAAACTCCCTGGTAGTAGAGCGGCACCTCGATATTCTCGATCACGGTGAGTTGCTGGATCAGGTTGTAACTTTGAAAAATAAAGCCGAGTTCCTTCCCGCGCACTTGCGAAAGCTCATCGTCGGGGAGTTTCGAGACATCCTGGCCCCGGAGAAAATACTGTCCTACACTCGGCTGATCGAGGCACCCGAGGATGTTGAGCATCGTCGATTTACCGCACCCTGACGGACCGAGAATCGAGATATAGTCACCGGGGAGAATCTTCAGATCGATCCCCTGAAGGGCCTTCACCAAGGTGTCACCCATTTGGTAGTGTTTTTCGACACCCCGTAGTTCGATGACCGGTTCTACGGCGGAGGAAGAGGACATGAAATCCGTACAATTCGAACTTAAACAGATCAAGCCTTCGGCTCCCCGGCTACCGCGAGAGGTTTCGATTCCCCTACCGTAGTAGCGGTTTTCACTGGCCCGCCGCTGCGGCTGCTGCCACTACCGCGATCGATTTTTCGCCCTTCGTCTCCGCGGGCTACCTGGGATTTCTTGAGTTTCGCAGGTTCGTAGCTATCGGGCATTTTCAGAAAGACACTGTCCCCCGCCTCGACTCCTTTTTTCAGTTCGATGAAGTCGTTATTATGCGCACCGATTTCCACCAACTGCCGCTGGTATCCCGTGAGAGTTTTCAAAAAGACAAAATGCTCGCTGTTTTCGACAAACACCGCCTGGACCGGGATGTAAGTCACGTCCTCAAGTTCGTCGACGATGATCTCGACCTTAGCGCTCATGCCCGGTTTGAGAAATTCATGGGTTCCCTCGATCTCCACGGTCGCCGGATAGACCTTCAACGAAGGGTTGTAACGAGACGCGTTCGAATCGGGGAGCACGGCCACTTTCGTAATTTTCCCGATCAGCAATTTGTCCGGCACCGACTCCGCCGTGATATAAACCTTCTGGCCCAATTCGATTTTTTTGATATGGGATTCGTGGATGTTCACCTCGACTCCGAGCTTCGACATGTCGGGAATCGTAATGATAGGCTGACCATTTTTCAAAGTCGCCCCCGAGGAAATACCGTCGTAAAAACGCGAGCTGTAGTAGTTGGCATTTGCCCCTCCGTACGCTACAAGACCAGGTTTTTGCGCACGGATGATACAACCCGCGAGCTGTATTTCGAGGTTCTCACGCTTTTTCAGCTCCAATTCGTAGCGACGCTTCGCGGAGCGGTATTTGGCATAAATCTGCGACATCATAGCCATTTTCTCCCGCTTCGACCGGATCAGCGAGAGCAGAGCCTCCTCGTAAAACGAGAGCATTTTCTCCGCCTCCTTGGGGAATTCGTAATCCCGAAACAACTCCATTTCCGTCTCGGATCGAACCAAGGCGAGACGAGCTTTGTCGAGGCCAACGAGCTCGTTTTCTAAGGTTTGTTTGGTGATAAACTCCCGCTCACGAAGACGCTTTGCCCCTTCCACGGACTCCTCCACCACCGCCAACTCCGAGGAAGCGACGAGCGCCTCGTCTCGCATCCGGCGTATCGTCTGCTCGGCCTCTCCGTCCCCGAGAAGCTCTTCCTTCAAAAACGAACCGAAGTTCACATTCGCGGCGAGACTATCGTCCACTTCGATCGCAAAAGTCGTGGCCTCCGTCTCATCGGCGGTATCTTGTGCGAGTCGTTTCGTGTCAAAGGCAGACGCAATCAGGTCGGTGGCCTCTTTTTCATAGGCGGCGAGGGATTCATTCCCAAAAGGCAGGCCCAGCTTTTTCAAGGTCATCTCGGCGGCCTTGGCTCCGACGAATTTTTGGAAGTCCAAAAGGGCAAATCGCAGTACCTGACGCTCAGCTTTGATGTCACTGAGAGCTTCACTCTCCTGAATCTCGATATTCTGTTTGGCTTCCGCGTAGGCGGATTCCGTTTGCTGGAACTGCACATCGTGATCGACGATCGCTTCCTCCAATTCCGTCTGATCGAGGCGGACTAGAACCTTGCCCTTGGCGACATCTTCCTCCGTCACGTAGTACCCTTCGTCAATGATCTCGAGAATCTTGACGCCACCTGGGGAGCTTACCTCGTTTCGGAACTCGAGGAAGTTGAGTGCTTGGATATTCCCCCCCTCCAGGACATCGATGACGAGATCACCTTTTTGCGCTTCGGCAAAGGGCATGTCTTTCTCCAGCTGATCCTCCTTACCGGGCCTGGTCGCTCCAATGATGCCTGCGATGACGATGGCGATCGCCAATCCTGCAATGATCCATTTTTTCATACCTGATGGGTTGGTTCGGGATTACTCTTTTTCGAGCTTCTCGATCCACGAGCCGTCAGATTTAATATACAGGATACCCATGTCTCTCCAAAGGCGCAACCGCGCTAAGGTATGATCGACGACGGTTGCAGTGCGCTGATTCTGTGCATCCACGAGATCCTCTTGCGCATCGACGAGATCTCGAGCATCGCCTCGGCCGAGTTCCGCCAGCAAAACCTGCTCCTCGAGACGCCTCGCCGCGAGTGCGACGCCTTGTTCGGACAGCTCAAAGTCCTTCTTTTCCTGCTCAAGACTGCGCCAGGCATCATAGATCTCCAGTCTCGCCTGCTCATTTGCGAGTTCACGGAAACGTTTTGCCCGATCGAGACCGACAAAGGAGGAGCGATAAATATTTCTTTCTGCTTTGCGATCCAGCGGCAGATCGAGATCGACCGAGCTGGACCATCTCCTGCGGTCCCAATTGATCCCGGGCGTGGTATCGCCCGGATCGCTCACGGGCTGATAGTCCAGCGCGAGATCGAGTCCGGGGAGTAGTCCGTTTTGCGCCACTTTGATCTGGCGTTCTGCATCGTCGACTTGGTCGGCTGCCGTCGCAAGATCGGGCCGTGTCACGAGGGCGATCTCGACGGCTTGCTCTCTCGTCAGCGGAGGATCTTCAATCGTGAGTCGCTTCAACTCACGGTCGTCAAGAATCAGTCGACTCGCGACCGGGATTCCGATCTTCAGTTTAAACTGGTCCAGTTGGGTTTGGTAAATGCGGATGGCATCGATCCAACGGCTTTCGGAAGAAAGTTTGGCTTGCCGCAAGCGGCCAAGCTGGTTCTGCGTCCGCTTTCCCTCCCCGGCAAAGGCCTCCTCCCGCTCGACGTTTTTCACAAACCCCTGAAATGCCACATAGTTGTTCCGCACCCGGTCGCGAGAACGCAGAACGCCGTAATAATCGCTCACCACCGCGACGATGAAGTCGCGGCGGAAGTCGGCGAACCCACGGAGATCGTAAAGAACATTTCGTTCCTCCTGCGTCAATGCCTCAAGAGTCACAGTAGTGCCGCCCCCCTGAAGCAGAGGCTGCACTAACGACACCGCGAGATCGGACTCATTGAGAGACCGATTGCCGGTCATGATACGAAGAAAATCCTGGGTGAAATCGGCGGAGACCCTCGCCCCCGTTTTGTAGAGCATATTGAAACCAGCCCCCTGATGGCGCGAAAAAGTATTGGTCGAGACGAGGTCACTCATCCCGGTCTCGATTTTTGCGGTGCGGGAGTCCGTTGTCCTCGTCCCCGCGCCTCCCGCGGAAAAGATCGGAGCGAGACGGTATCGAGCGAGCGTCAGATCGAGAGCGGAGAGAAACACTCGCTCTTTTGCGGTCAGATATTCCCGACCGTTCGTGACCGATTTCCCGAGGGCGTCATCGAGCGCGAGGACTTTCGAGTTCTTCTCGTAAGAAGCCATGTCACCGAGGAATTCTGCGCCCACTTCGCTGTTCTTGAGTTTGGAAAGATCCATCACGGGCGTTTCCGTGAGAACGACATCGTCCAACTCGACGTTGTCCACGTCGGGAGTTTTATCAAACAGGGCGGTGTAGGTCTCGCGGTCCGCACGGGTGTGATACATCTCCGGAGAGCACGAGGAGAGGGCAAGCGCCAACGCGATCAGGAGGTTTCCCCATGATCCGATTCTCTCGCCCCTTCCCCCTGCACGCAGGGAAGGGTCGATCTCCTCAAAGTCTTTTCGCATTCGTGTGGTCCTCTTTTCGGCCAATCAGGGAGAGAGCGCAAGAGCGATAACAAGCCCTAGTCGCGCCACTATCCCCGGAGCAAAATCGAACAGGGTCTCGTCAATGACACGACCCTGCTCCCTCCCGAGCAGGAGGAGATCACAGGAAAAATAAGGGATGGAACGGGC
>JAGPCC010000226.1 GCA_018058245.1 Verrucomicrobiales bacterium | reverse complement strand
GAGGGCAAGGGAACTCTTGTTCTGGCCTTTCCTTTGATTTTTGGTCAAGTCAGTCAAATGCTCGTGGGTCTCTCCGATACAATGATGATCGGTCACCTCGGGGTCACGCCACTGGCCTCGGCCACATTCGCGAACACGATCCTCTATCTGCCTCTCATGCTCGGAATCGGGATGACCATGGCGGTCTCGATCCGGGTCTCGCAAGCGCGAGGTGCCCAAAACCCACAGATGGCAAGGGAGGCGTTGCGAAATGGGCTTTTTATCGGGCTCTTTGTTGGATTGCTTTCCGTCGCCGGCGCTCTCGCGACGATTCCTTTTTTCGATCACTTTGGCCAGGAACCGGAAGTTTCTGCGGCGGCGGATGACTACTTTCTGATCGTCGCGATCTCGATGATCCCCGCGATCGGGTGCATGGCGGTCAGGAACCATGCCGATGCGATGAACCACCCCTGGCCGGCCTTTTGGATCATCCTCGGAGGCGTCGGTGCAAACATCTTGCTCAACTGGATCCTCATTTGGGGGGAACTGGGAGCTCCCGCTCTCGGGCTCGAAGGGGCCGGAGTCGCGACTCTCCTTGCTCGATCCGCGACGTTGATCGCGCTGATCGCTTGGTGCCGACAATCCAAAACAATGAACCTCTGGGTGCCCCGCCACTGGCTGAGGAGACCGGATCCCGCTTCGATCCGCTCCCTCATCAAGGTCGGTCTCCCGGCGAGTCTCCAATTGCTCGCTGAGGTCAGCGCCTTTGTGATTGCGACGATCCTCATCGGCACGATTGGAAAAGCGTCCCTCGCCTCCCATCAGGTTGCCATCACCTGTGTCTCGACGGTTTTTATGGTTCCGCTAGGCCTTTCCATGGCCATGACCGTGAGGATCGGGGAAGCATGGGGTGCCCAGGCACACGCTCGTCTCCGCCCGCTCATCGTGAGCGGATGGATCATCGGTGCGACCTTCACGGTGGGCAGTGCGCTTACGTTCCTGCTCTTCCCTGATGTGATCGCCGGCTGGTTTCTCTTCGAAGCCGACGCCCGCGCCGTCGCGGCGGCGCTGCTCAGCATCGCTGCGATTTTCCAGTTCAGTGACGCCATTCAGATCCTCTCGATGGGTTCGCTTCGCGGTCTCGACGATGTCGCCGTCCCTGCGTGGATCGCAGTCTTTGCCTATTGGGTGGTCTCGATCCCGATCGGCTGGTGGCTGGCGTTTCGCCTGGGATGGGGAGCATCCGGAATGTGGTGGGGAATCACGCTGGGACTCACCATTTCCGCGATCCTACTCAGTCTCCGGCTCTGGAAAATGACCCGGAAACCCTCACCGCAAAGCTGCTCAATCGAATCGTTCTAGGTTGCCCGGTAGAGTTATGTCGGACGGAGGTTTGTCAAATGCGATCGCCTCGGGAGCGATCGCACCGCCCGAGACAATAAAAGTCATCGCTTCGTCGAGAGTCCAATTCGTCGAGATGATGTGTTCGACCGGGACGATTTCGAGGTATCCGGAGGTCGGATTCGGGGTCGTCGGGACGTAAACGGCGGCGAGCTCTCTCCCCGTGTTCGCATCAAGAAAGGTCCGGGTGACGAGGCCCACCGTCTTCATTTCCGGCGAAGGAAAATTGATGAGGACCACTCGCTGCACATCGCCTTTCGGTTGGTCTTGTAAGACAAAGAGCAACTTCTTCACCGAACCATAGATCGTCTTCACAAAGGGGATTCGGTCGAGGAGACCTTCGAAAAAATTGAAGAGACCACGTCCGATAAAATTGGTCGTGAACCAACCTAACAGAAAGAGACTCGCGATTACGAGAACGACGGCAACGATGGAGACGGTCATCTCACTCTTCACCACATCTGAAAAAACAGGGAACCTCGGTGCAGCCAATTTCCCCAGCCAAGCCACGACCGGTGACCCGATCCCGGAGAGTGTTTTAAAGAGAAAAGAGAGGATCAACCACGTGATCCAGAGCGGAATAATGGAAATGAGACCGGTGAAAAAATAGGTTTTCAGCGAACTCTTCTGACGGGTCGACTCATGGGGAGGTGTCTCTTGATTCATTCGTGGAGGAACTTGCTACGGTCCCACACCAACGGACCTCTGACAAACATCATCCTATCGAGAGGCCCGATTTCAAGGCCTCTGTCCAGAGGTCCGACCCAAGAGAGTCAGATCCTCCACGATACCCTGTCAAGTCTGCTCGCGAGAGGGACCGATAGAGGGCCGCGCGAGGCGAGTTTTCCCGTTTCTCTGCCCCTTGGGCGACGATCTCCGCTTTTTCACGGATCATGGCGATGACCTGAGAACGTTCGATTTCGAGGAGATCTCCTTCACCCAGCAATTTCAGGAGGGCGAGGATGCGAAACCGATCGAGGGCGGGAGTGGTAGAGGAAAGCTGATCACGATGCCCGCCGTGCTTGGTGACGAGTGGGCCACCCTCGACCAGTCCGATCTGCTCTTTCCGCGTGATACGGAGCCAGAGTTCATAGTCCTCACAAACGCGAAATCGTTCCTCGAACCCACCATGCTCGTCCCACAAGTCCCGCCGCATCATCACACACGACGGTCCGATGACACATTGCCGGAGGGCGAGTTCAAAAAGCTCCCCTCCCCGCTGCTCCCACGCAGATGGTTTTCGAATCGGTTTACTATTTCGAACCCACTGCTCGTGAACCTGAGAAATCCGAGTTCCGGGGTGTTGCGATTGCCAGGTCAGTTGCGTTTCCAACTTGCGGGGATGCCATTCATCATCGGAATCAAGGAAAGCGATCCAGTCCGCCGAACTGGCCGCGACCCCAGTATTCCGGGCAGCGGCGACTCCGCGATTTTTCGGCAAAGCCAAAAACCTGCCCCCAGCCTCTTCGATTCGGGAGCGGAGCGGTGTGCTCTCGATCTCAGAACCGTCATCGACGACGATCCACTCGGACGGCAAATGGGTCTGCCGCTCTAGAGAGGCGATCGCCCGCAGAAGTTCCTCCACGCGGTTATATGCCGGAATGATGACCGCAACCTTCATATTTGGCGGTATTGTGAAACTTTTTTGGTTGAAAGACAGGAGTTTCTGAAATTGTATATCCAAATGGGGGACGATTCCCTTTCTTGCATGACTGATCCATCCAGCCCCCACGATTCTGAGATCCCTGAAGGGGTCCCCTCTCCCCCCCCACCACGGCCTCCCGATATCATCGATCCCCGAAAGGCGGGTCCGACCTATGTGACCAAAGAGGACAAGGGTAAAGGGAAGAAGCAGAAGGAACGCACTCACCCCACTGACCCCTACCAACCATTGAAAAAGAAAAAAGGCTGCGGCGGATGTTGTGGTTGCCTGGGCGGAAGTCTTCTCGCAATTATATTGTTGTTTGTCGGATTCTCAGTGGCGATCACGTATTGGGGACCGGGCCGCTTTGTGCAACAAGGTTTCAAAGTGGTCAATCTCGGTGAAGCGGAGGCTACGATCACCGAAGCACCCTCAGAACCGACCTTTTACATCGGACGCAGTCTCACCTACACCGTTCCGAAGACTGAGGTTCCAATCGCGATTGCCGCCCAGGAAATCGTGATTAGCGGGGATTTCCTGAAAGAAGTCAGTCTCACCGGAGTAAAAGTGACCGCGCTGTCCACGGCTCGTTTTGCGGAGAATCTGGAGATCTACGCGATGGAATTTTTTGACAAGGGTGTGACTCTCAAAGGGGACCTCACCGGCCGAGTCATGAAAAGCCTTCAATAAAAAAAGTATGGTCGAAATTCTTGCCGCTTATGAGGGGCATCTCCGTTGCTCCGCCGAGCACGGTCCCTCGGGATCCCGGATCGAAACGGATGCTCCAGTCGACAATCATGGGAAGGGAGAGCGATTTTCTCCCACCGATCTGCTCGCAGGAGCGCTCGGAGCCTGCATGATGACGGTCATGGGGATCTTTGCAGAGCGACACGAGATCGATCTCTCCGGGACAAGAGTGCGGGTGCTCAAAGAAATGACTCCCGAACTACCTCGTCGCATTGCAAAACTGACCGTTGAGATGACCATCCCTTTGCCGGCGACTCATCCGAAAGCATCGGCCTTGCAAAAAGCAGCTCTCAACTGCCCCGTGATCCTGAGCCTGCATCCCGAAATCGAGAAACCGGTGGTGTTCCACTGGCTTGAGTCGTAGCCGACCGTCGGGCGATCAGGCGATAATCTCGGAAATGGGATCTGCGCCCTCGACGCCGACCAATCTCTGATCGAGTCCGCCGAAGAGGAAACTGAGATCATTCGGGTCGAGTCCCATGAGTTCCAAGATCGTGGCGTGGAGATTTTTTACACGAAAACGGTTATCGACCGCCATTGCCCCGAGTTCGTCCGTCTCTCCGACGGAGACGCCGCCTTTGATACCGCCACCGGCCATCCACATCGTGAATCCGTAGCTGTTGTGGTCGCGCCCGGTTCCCTTTTCATACTCCGCCGTCGGCTGACGTCCGAATTCGCCACCCCAGACCACAAGAGTGTCCTCGAGCATACCGCGCCGCTTCAGATCCTTCAAAAGGCCCGCGATGGGCTGATCGGTCGCCCCGGCATGGTGATTGTGATTGGTCTCCAGATCGCCGTGAGCATCCCAGTTCGCGTCGTTATGCGCACCGCCGGAGTAGATTTGGATGAAACGAGTTCCCCGCTCCACGAGCCGTCTCGCGAGGAGGCATTTTCGCCCAAAATCCTCGGTTTCCTTCCGATCCATTCCGTAGAGGGTCTTTGTCTCCTCACTCTCCTTCTCCACCTCGATCGCTTCGGGAGCGGTTGCCTGCATCCGGTAGGCGAGTTCGTAGCTCGCGATGCGGGCAGAGAGATTGGTGTTGTCAAAGCGCGAAGAAAGGTGCCCGGCATTGAGATGATTCAAGGAATCAATGAGGAGTCGCTGCTCAGGGGCTGCCATCCCGTCGACGTGCTCTAGATTGAGAATGGGGTTCCCCTGGGAACGGAACACGGTACCTTGATAACTCGCCGGCATAAATCCAGAGGTCCAGTTTTTCGCCCCGGAAATCGGGCCGCCGCTTTGATCTAACATCACCACATATCCAGGAAGATCCTCGTTCACCGAACCGAGCCCGTAATTCACCCACGACCCGAGCGAGGGATGACCACTGATGAGTGACCCACTGTTCATCATAAGCAACGCAGACCCATGAATCGGCGAATCGGCGGTCATCGAGTGAATGAAGGCAATCTCATCGACACAGCTCCCGAGGTGAGGAAAAAGATCAGAAACATATTTCCCGCTCTCCCCGTATTGCTGGAACTTCCATTTCGGTTCGACAATACGCCCCTGATTTTTCTTCCCGCCGCGTCCGAAAGTTTTCACCTCGATCGTTTTCCCGTCCATCCCATACATGGTCGGTTTGTAGTCAAATGTGTCGATGTGACTCGGTCCGCCGTACATGAACAGAAAGATCACGCTCTTCGCCTTCCCGGTCGTCATGGAGGGGCGACTGGCGAGCGGATTGAGCACTCGAGCCCCGGCACCACGAGCTTCTTGGATAAAACCTTCCCGACCGAGTAGCCCTGTCAGTGCGAGCGCCGGAAATCCGCCTCCGACGGTATTCAAAAACTCCCGTCGATTCACCTGACCACAGAAATTCCCGTTTTTCATTTTCTTCATCCTCTGTTCAGTCGAGATACACAAATTCGTTCAAGTTCAAAGTCAAGAGAGCGACCCGGTCGAGAGCCTGCGCGTCGGTGAGGCCGGACTCCTTTTTCAAGATCTCATAAAAGGTCACCAGATGATCGAGTTCCTCCGCACGAGCGTCTCGCTGCAACGCAAGCTCGATCCCGTGCGCGATCTGCGCCCGGACCTCGCTTCCGCTTTTGCGCATGCGACTGGCGAAGACGAGAGCCTGCGTGTTGACGAATCCCGAGTTCAGCATCGTGAGCGCTTGGGTCGGAACGGTGGTCGCAAATCTCACCGCACAGGTAGTATCTGTGTCCGCCTGATCAAAATCGGCGAGCATCTGATGTCGCAGGCTGCGCTTCACATGGACGTAGAGCGATCGGCGGAAATGATCCTCCGCCTTTGGCGAAACCGGCCATCCCGCTCCGGGCCGAGACGCCGTCGCGAGCACCTCTGCCGGGAGCGGCGGGAAGACCCATTCTCCGAAGGATTGTAAATTCAGATTCCCTGACACGGCCAGAATCGAATCCCGCAATTCCTCGGCAGTGAGGCGTCGCATGTCATACCGCCAGAAATTCCGATTCTCCGGATCTTTCTCCAGATTCGCGGAGTCAGGGTCGGAAGACATCTGATAGGTGCGACTCTCGAGAATGAGACGATGCATTTTTTTGATATCCCAGCCGCTCTTTTGAAACTCCGAAGCGAGCCAATCGAGGAGTTCCGGGTGGGTTGGTTTCTCGCCGAGATGCCCGAAGTCAGAACTGCTCGGAACGATGCCTCGTCCGAAATGATGCTGCCAGAGTCGGTTCACCATGACACGAGCGGTCAGAGGATTTGCGGGATCGACGATCCATTTGGCCAACTCAATCCGCCGCCCCGATGTCGTGCGGCCATCACGGACCACGGGAGTCGCGAGCGCAGGTCGGGGTTCCGCACCCTCGCTGGCGAGGACTGCCGGGAATCCGGGGACTACCGCATCCCCTTCTGCGTGGGCACTGCCTCGCAGATGAATAAACATAGGGCCGGGATCCGCACCCCGTTCCGTCACCGCATTGATGGCAGTGCCGGCCTCTGCTTTCCGCAGGGACGAAATCTCGTCGCTGACTTTCTTTAGTTCATCGACAAGATTTTTTCCGGTCTGCTTTCGCACTTTGTTCGAAAACTCCCTCGATCCCGGACCAGAGAGGAGACTATTCAGGTTCCGATTTCCGCTCGCGGAGGTGCGGAGCGAAAGGTCGATGTATTGACCTCCGCCACTCTGGTGACAATGCACCGCAACGACGTTTTTCCCAGTTTGGAGCGCATCGAGAGCCGCCTTGGGCAGGTCAACGATCTCGTACCCTTTCGTGAATCCCTTTGCTTGAAACACAGCGATCCCATTCAGGAAAACCTCCACGTCTTCGTCGTGATGAATCTCGAGCACAAGAGAGGCGGGTAGAGCGGTCAAACCGAAGGTCGTGCGCATCCAGATGTCGGGTGTGGCCCATTTTGTTTTGATGACAGACCCCGGCGGATTCCCTGCTCCGAATCCCGACCACCCCTTGAACCAGGATTTGTTTACAAATCCGACGTCGCGCCATTCTGGACCAGGCGTCTTCTCGGTGTAAAACCACTCCGCACCTTTGCCGCGAGCATCGTCGAGGAGAGGCGGTGAAGTATCCCCTCCTTTCCCGGTCGCGAAACCGACTTGATCGACCACTTTTTGAATCTCCCGATTCAGATCCGAACTCTTTGCCTCCAGCGTTTTGACTTTTTCGCTACGATCCGTTTCAAAGGAGATCCGCGCTTCCGGCGTCGACCAATGGAGTATCGTGCCCTCGGTCGTGTAATGAGTGACGCCTTTGAAAAAGCTCATGAACGAATAGTAGTCACGCTGGGAGATCGGATCGGCTTTGTGATCATGACATCGGGCGCAGCCGAGACTGGATGCAAGAAACGTCTCACTCGTGATCTGAACATCGTCGGCGAGGACATCGTAGACGTGCTGCTCGCGATCGGCGGGTTCATCATCCCATTGCATAAGTCGATGATACCCAGTCGCCACGAGCGAGTCGCGTGTGGGAGTCTCGATCTCGTCGCCGGCGAGTTGCTCGATCACAAACTGATCATACGGCCGATTGGAGTTAAAAGAATCAATCACGTAGTCCCGATACCGCCAAATCTCCGGTTTCGTATTGTCCCTTTCAAATCCGTTCGTCTCGGCGTAACGGACCAAATCCAGCCAATGACGCGCCCACTTTTCGCCATACTGAGGACGTGCGAGGAGATCTTCGACGAGATCATGGTAGGCCTTTTCCGGATTCTTCTGTGAATGCAGCACAAAGCTTTCGACCTCTCTCGGAGTAGGGGGCAGTCCGATCAGGTCATAAAAAAGCCGTCGCACGAGCACGTGTGGACTCGCCGGAGGATTCGGCGTGAGTCCCTTCTGTTCCAACTGCACCCTGACAAAGGCATCGATCCCATTGCTCTGCCAGTCGGCATCCGTCCCCGTCGGTGGTGCCGCACCAGAAATCGCCCGGTAGGCCCACCACTGCCTATCCTGATCGCTGAGAGAAAATCCGCGTTTCGGGGCAGCCTCGCCGTGAATCTCCAGGGCAGGATCG
>JAGPCC010000225.1 GCA_018058245.1 Verrucomicrobiales bacterium | reverse complement strand
TTTCCCGAAGCCAATTATCTGAAATGTCTATCCCTCCGGAAAAACTGACGGGCATCGAGGGCGAGGTCAACGGGCGGTGCCGCCCTGAGCGACCAATCGTCCCAACACTTCAGCAAGTCGATCCAGGGCGGCGGAATCGGCGAGTGTCACGGTGAGCCTGGCGCGGCCTTCGGCATCCACTTCGAGGCATTGCCCCAGACTCTCGCGCACCGCTTCGGTCGTGCGGATACGGATCGTGTCGTCACGGGGCACCTCGGGGATGATTTCGTTGAGAAATCCAAAGGCGGCACTGAGGAGGGCGCCTCCGGCCTCGGCCATTTTCTCCCGTCGCACCGAGAGAATGGTGGCCTCTTGCTCCACGCGGTGGCGGACACTCTCATCCATCGCGGACTCAGGCGGTTTGCCCAATAGCACCTCAAGCCGCGCTTTCAGTGCCTCCATTCCCGAGGCCATGTCCACCTGATCGATCTCCGAGTCCGGATCGATCGCGGCCTGCGCCAGTTCGTGCTTGGCGGAGAGGGTCGAGAGCAAGTTTTCTTCGATGGTATCGGTGGTCACGAGGATATAGACCTGCACGGGACGTTTTTGCCCCATGCGATGAGCGCGATCAAACTGAGCATCGTGGTCCACTCGGAGAACATCACGATCTTGCGGTCTTCCTCCACACTCATCGCCTCGAGCAGATCGGTGAGCCGCTCCAGTTTGCTGGAGTAGCCGGGTGCCTCTTTGTGAACCAAAAAGGTACTGTCAGCCGCCATCCTCGCCATCAGCAGGGCTTTTTGGAGACGCAGCAGATCCATCTCGTTGATGTATTTTTTGCCGACGATGGAGCTGACGACACGCATCTGTTCTTTGCAGTATCCTTCCTGTTCGTCCGTCGGCGGGATGCGGATCACCTCGGTGGTGCGCGGTGGTAAATCTCTCAGGACCGAGGCGCGAGTGCGACGTAGCAGCGCCGGGCGGAGGCGCTTTCGTAGCTGGGTAAGATTCTTGTAACCGAGCACCTTGCCCTTCTCATCCGTCGTCCGGTGCTGATTGTAAAAACGGAACGCGGCCCCGAGTCGGCGATCGTCGATGAACTCCATCACCGAGAACAACTCGTCGAGGCGATTTTCTAAAGGTGTCCCGGAGAGGACGAGTGCATAGGGCGAGCGCAGCGCCTTGATGACCGAGCTGGTTTTGGCCTCCCAGTTTTTGATGCGCTGTCCTTCGTCGAGAATGATGAGATCCCACGGCACCGGCTCGATCACGATCTGGTCGCGCAAGACTTGCTCGTAATTGCAAATCGTGAAAAAGGCGTCACTGCGATATTGCTCGGCCCGTTCGCTGTTTTTTCCGAGGATCAACTGAGAGGACCGTCCACTAAAACGGGTGATCTCCGCTGCCCACTGGGACTTCAGGGAAGCGGGACAGACCACCAACACTCGGGTGATATTCGCCTCGCGAGCGAGCATTTCCGCAACTCCAACACCCTGAATGGTCTTCCCGAGACCCATGTCGTCGGCGAGGATCGCACGTCCCGCCCCGACCGCAAAAGCGATTCCGTCGAGCTGGTAGGGCAGCAGAGTAGCGCCGGGCAAGAGGGTCTCCCGCAGGGGATGTTCCGCAGGATTTTTCCGTATTGTCGCCATGCGCCGCACGACCCCCTCGCGATCCAGAGAACGAGTCAGGAACTCTTCGGCATCGGGGTAAATCGTGATCGGTACCCCGAGTTGTTCGAGTTGGCGCACCACCTCAATGAGTCCGCGCATTTCGGCGGGGGTGCGACATTCTTTCCCGCGATGCCCGGCGATGATGGTGGCGGCAACTCGCCTGTTTCCTACATCCGGTCCTTCCAGGCGAACGGAGAGATAATTCCCGTAGGTCAAGGAGACGGTGAAGCAGTCTGGCGTCCAGGGCGTAGCGCAGACGGCGGCGGAAAATCGTTGCCGTACCTTTCGGCTGACTTGGATGGTGTGCTTGCAGAGACCCAGGGTGTTTTTCCGGAAATCGGGGCAAGAGCAATACATCTCCCCTGGCTCAAAGCCACGCAAGGCCACTCGGTAGGTTTTGCCCGAGAGCGCACTCGATACAGTGTAGTCCGACCACGGCGTCGAGGCGTCCAATGCCGTTACCCGCATCTTTTCCTTTGCGGCGCGCTCGACGCGTTCCGCAATGGCTCGGGCCACCAGCGCCTTTTCATCGAGAGATTCGACGGGGACCCGCTCTGGAGGGGGGGCCGCGAGCCCGAGGACCATTTTTTCCTCCAGGATATAAGACAGCGCTGCCCCTTTATGAACACATGGTTCGGCGGCGCAATCGACGCAGAAGAGATCGAGGCAGCGGCGCTTTGCCTCGTTCAGTCGGATCGTGACCCCCGCGATGCCAGGGACAGAGTCCAGCTCAAAGGAATCTTTCGTCAAATTCACGGACGAGGGCTCCACATCGAATCTTCCGCCATCGATGAGGAGCCGCTTCCCCTCCGCCCCAAGCAGCATCTCCGCCTCGCGGATCGTAAGATGGGAAAGGTGGTCCGCAAGAGTGCGCTGGACGGTCGAGGAAGATTTTTTGGGTTTTGTTGCGGACATAGATGCTTCGGGAACGCTAGATTCGCATTTATCAAACAGGGTGTCGGGAAATTTTCAAGCCTTGAGACGACTCGCAAGCAAACAGGGTCTATTCCACGACCATACCCTCTTGCATCGAGGGAGATAATCGTTTTCAAGCATTGGCGTGATCGAGTGGTAAATATTCTCGCTGGTGAAGACGAGTCCCGTTACAACTCATGTTCTCACGTCAATTGCACCCACCATGACCACTCGAACTGCATTTCTTTTCTTGTTTTTCGGTTTTCTCACTCCGGTCTTTTCGGCAGACCAGTTCCTCGTCGAAGAGGGTGTCCCAAAGGCGGTGATCGTGATTTCCGAGAATCCGACCCGGATGCAGCGAGTCGCGGCGGAAGAATTCCGAACGCAGATTGAAAAAATCAGCGGTGCCCGATTGCCGATCGCAACAAAAGCAGCGGACTACGCAGATCGCGTAAAAATCTACATCGGCAGCATTGCCGACAGTCCCGAAAAATCGAGTGGATTGCAATATGGGGCCTACCGCATCGTCACCGGGCCCGACTGGATGGTTTTGACCGGTGATGACAGCGACTATTCGCCGGACATCCCCTTTGCCCGCCACAATGCCGACATCCCGCGGGCACAGGCGGAGTGGGAAAATATCGTCGGGGAACCCTACGGAATGCCTCTTCCCGGGCTCTACAAGAACCGGCTGCACCTGCCCGGTGAAACTGGAAAACCGGACGGGGTCGTCACCGGAGAAAATGAAAAACTCGAGATCTGGGGGCTCGACGAACGCGGCAGTTTTAATGCGGTCTGTGGGTACTTGCGTTTCCTCGGTGCCCGCTGGTATCTGCCCGGCGAACTCGGTGAAGTCCTGCCGCAGATGAAGACGATCCCACTACCACAGATCAACGAAACGGTGATACCGGATTTTCCGAAACGACAATTCAACTTTCGTTTTGGCACCGCCGGTTACGATACCTCGATGTGGGCGATGCGCCTTGGCACGCGCAACGAGGAGAAAATCCAGACCGCTCACGGAATGGCAACAATGACCAATCAGGATGGGGTTTTCGCGAAACATCCTGAGTGGTTCGCGCTCTACGGAGGGAAACGTGATTACACCCCCGGTAGCACCACCTCCCAGCTCTGTTATTCGAACAATGAGTTGTTTGCCGAAACGGTGCGGTACGCACGCGTTCTGCTCGACACCTATCACTTCGAAGCGATTTCGGTGATGCCACCCGATGGGTACACCGCGATCTGTCAGTGCGAAAAATGTCAGGGCAAAGACTCGCCAGAGCGCCACGAACGAGGCCGATTGAGTGATTATATCTGGGATTTTACCAATCGTGTTGCCAAAGAAATCGCGAAATCACATCCGGACGCAAAAGTGATCAACGATGCCTACGGCGTCTACACCCTGCCGCCGCTGAAGATAGACAAGCTGGAGCCGAATGTGCAGGTCTGTATCGTCGGCGGTCGGCGACCGATCAACAAGGGAGGGCCGAAGAGTGAGGGCGAAGCGTCGCCGGAACAACTGCGGGCCGACTGGGCCAAAAAAACAGACAATCCACTGATCATTTTCGAAAATTTCCCCTTCACGGATCGCGGATGGTATTTACCGGCCTTTGCAGCGCATGCACTGACCGATACGGTCAATGCCACCAAAGGAATCTCCATGGGAGAGGACATCTGGCTGACGATCAATCAGAAGTTTGCGACCGATGGGATCGGTTTTAATCACTTCCTCGTCTATTTCACCGCCCGCAGTTATTGGGGTGGCAAGGAAGCTGACGGCGATGCCTTGCTCCGCGAATACTGCCGACTTTTCTACGGTCCCGCCGAAACGGAGATGCACGCGTTTTTCACCTACTGCGAAGAAAATTGGAAAGAGATGGAGAGCGACCAGAAGATCGCCGAAACCTCTCTGGATCTGTTTGCCACCGCAAAATCGAAAACCGAAACGGAGAGCGTCTATGGCCAACGCATCGCCTTGATCGACGACTTTCTCAAAGGCTTGCGCATGAAAGCCACTCAGCTCGGTCAAAAACGCGGTTTGGTACCCTCCGTGCGCTTGGTCGGCGACGCCTACGGTATCGTCATCGACGGGAAACTGGATGACGCTTACTGGCAAAAATGCCCAAGCTCTGCCACTGGCAAATTCTTCGAGTTGCAGACTGGCACACTACCGATTTTTGCGACAACATTTCAATCCGGGTGGGACAATAATAGTGTCTATTTTGCGATCCGCTGTGAAGAGGCCCTTGGTGAAAAACCGTTCAACACGGCAGCAGGAGAAGACGATCAAGCAATCTGGCACGGAGATGCCATCGAGGTTGAGCTCGCTACCGAATCGCATTCCTATTACCAAATCGTGATCAGTCCGGATGGTCATATCGTTGATCTTGATCGCGAGGAATCCAAGGGCAACGGCTTGGACTGGGATTCTCAGGCGGAAGTTGCGACCCGTATCGAAGACGGCCACTGGACGGTGGAAATCCGCATTCCGATCACCCGGGACGAAAACGATCCTCTGCATCAGGTGCTCGGTCGCAAACCGACCCAAAGCCTGCCCTGGCACATTAATCTATGTCGTCAGCGCATTCGTGACGACGGTCAGGAACTCAGCGCCCTGTCTCCGACTGGCACGAGTGGCTTTCATGTGCCAATGAAATTCGCCCATTTCTACGCAGGGCTCTCTCATCAGTTCGAAGTCGATCCCGAGGTCTCGGATTTTGCGATCGACTTTCGAAAGGCAGCTCTGACCCGCCAAGCTGCGCCTTTTTTGGCTCTCGCTGACAGGGAGCAAATCAATGACTTTCAAAGATCAACTGTTTTGGAACAAGCGGCTCGATACTTGGGGAAAGAAGCCGGAGCGATCATGGATCAAATTCCTCTCGAAGAAGTGAAAAAAACGGCACAAATGCAGTGGCTCCTCGCACAGAGAAAGGCCCCCGATGTGATCGCCCAGTTCGGTGCTGACGATTTTTCCAAATGGCCATTCTGGAAACGGGGTGACGCATACCACAATCGCGGGCAAGCCTATATCCTCGCAAGGGACGGGGCAAAGGCCGAAGCCGATCTCAGCGCGGCATTGCCATGGATCAGCGAACCACGCACCCGCGACTCCGTCCTGTTACGCCTCGCCCAGAATCGCGAACAAAATCTCGACGATGAAGACGGGGCTCTCGAGGCCTACCATCGCATCGTCGACGGCAGCGCGCGCCTCGGCGCGTCCGATCAATTTTCCGCGCTGCAGGGAATCGCCCGCATCCTCACCCTGCGAGGGCAGTTCGACGACGCATTAAAAACGCTAGCTCGGGCCGATCACGAAAAAATGCAGGGCGTCTGGAATACCAACATCCAGAAGTCGATCGACGCCGTGAACGCGGCGCAACGCGAAGGTGGCAAGTGACAGAATCCGGTATGACTCTACAAAACCATATGAAATCCGCTCTCTTCACCCTTGCTCTCGTCGTAGGATTGAACTCTCCGCTTTTTTCTCAGGAGACTCCGAAACCACTTCGTGCCGGTATCGTCGGTCTCGATACCTCACATGTGCCGGCCTTTACGAAACTCTTTAATACAAAGTCCGATGGCGATCTTGCTGGGATCACGGTGGTAGCTGGTTATCCAGGCGGCACGGATATGCCCGCGAGTGCGAATCGGGTGGAAAAATTTACGGAACAGGTAAAGGGCATGGGTGTGGAGATCGTGGATTCGATCCCAAAACTGTTGGAGAAAGTGGATGTGGTGTTGCTGGAAAGTGTCGATGGACGCATTCATCTGGCGGAGGCTCGCGAAATCTTCCTGTCAGGCAAGCCCGTTTTTATCGACAAGCCAGTGGCGGGGACCCTTCCCGAAGTGATTGCAGTCTTCGAGTTGGCAAAACAGCATGGCGTAAAATTTTTCTCCAGTTCCTCCACTCGCTTTGGTGAAAAAATTTCCACCTTGCGCAAGGATCCCGCACTCGGCGATTTACTGGGGGCAACGACCTGGGGGCCGTGCTCGTATCAATCCGGAACACCGGATCTCTTCTTTTACGCAATTCACGGAGTGGAGGCACTCTATACAATCATGGGACCAGGGTGTGAGACGGTTTCTCGGGTGAAGGGGCCGGTTCACGATCAGGTCACCGGCACATGGAAAGACGGTAGGCTCGGGGTCTATCGCGGCATCGTGCGAGGGAAGGCTGAATTCGGGGCAACTGCCTACGGAAGTGAGGGCATAATCCACGTCGCCGAGTCTCCCAGCTACGAAAAACTCTGCCGCCAGATCGGACGTTTCTTTCGAACGGGAGAACCACCGGTGAGTGAAGCGGAAACGCTGGAGCTATTCGCTTTCATGGAAGCGGCAGATGAAAGTGTTCGCACGGGTGGCAAGGCGATCGTCGTAGCGGACGTTCTCGCCAAAGCCCGGACGGAGGCCGCGAAGTTGATCAAACCTGAATAGAATCACGCGTACAAGGACTACAAAAACACTTCCTTCGGAAAGTCATTCCCTAGAACATCCCCAAATGAAGAATCTCACCCGCCGCCGCTTTTTTGAAAACTCCGTCATGGCTGCTGGTGCAGTCGCCCTGCCTGCTCCGTTGTTCGCTCAGGACAGCAAATCAGTCAGCCCAAGTGAGAAGCTGACCGTCGCGATCATCGGTTGTGGAATCCGAGGGAAAGCGCATGCCAACTCTCTGGCGCGGCTACCCGATTGTGACATCGCCTACGTCTGTGACCCCGATCTCGACCGCGCCGATGAAGTGGGAGCATTGTTGACTGGGGATTTAAAACGTCCCATGCCCAAAAAAGTTCAGGATCTCCGGGTGATCCTCGATGACAAATCGGTGGATGCGGTCTTTATCGCCACGCCGAATCACTGGCATGCCCTCGCCGCGATCTGGGCAATGCAAGCTGGGAAGGACGCCTACGTCGAAAAGCCGGTAAGTCAGAATGTGGACGAAGGGCGTCGCATCGTTCAGGTCGCCCGCAAACTCGGTCGCATCTGCCAAACAGGCACGCAGAATCGCTCCCGCGGAGCCCTCGCTTCCGCCGTCCAGTACATGCACGAGGGCAAACTCGGCGAAGTGAAGCTGGCGCGAAGCATCATCTATGGCGGAAGAGGTTCGATCGGTGGTCCCGTCGAATGCGAAACGCCCCCACGCTGCGATTACAATCTCTGGGCCGGTCCCGCGCCAATGACAAAACTGACAAGGCGTCAATTTCACTACGACTGGCACTGGATGTGGGACACGGGCAACGGCGACATCGGCAATAGCAACGTACACTCCATCGACATCTGCCGTTGGGGGCTCGGAGTGACCGGCTTGGGGCGCAGTGTCATAAGCTACGGAGGCAGACTCGGATACACCGATGTCGGGGAAACGCCGAATTCACAGGTCGCCATTTTTGACTTTGGCGGCAAAACAATCGTCTCCGAAACACGCGGACTGAAGAGCGCTCCCTTTCACCCCAAGATCAAGGCAAGTTGGTTTTTCTATGGCACCGAAGGAATCATCGCAGAGACAGGGCTTTATGATCCAAATGGAGAACTGGTGAGCGCTTTTGAAGGACAGTCGGTCAACCATTTTGCAAACTTCCTCGACGCAGTTCGCAGTCGGAAACAGGAAGATCTAAAGGCGGAGATTCTTGAGGGGCACCAATCTTCCTCTCTCTGTCACCTCGCTAATATTTCCTAT
>JAGPCC010000024.1 GCA_018058245.1 Verrucomicrobiales bacterium | reverse complement strand
GGTTCTTTGGATTCCCTGAAATCAGTTGGTATCAGGGAGAATCGACGGTTCCGCCTCGACCGGTTGCACGGGCATACCAGGTTGAGGAAGACGAGCCATGCCGTTCACGATCACCTTTTCACCCGCCTCGAGACCACTGCGGATGATGCGTTTCCCGTCCAGTCGCGGCCCGAGCACCACTGGTTTGTAGACACTCAGATTCGACGCATCGACCCCGAGTACATACTTGTTGGCCTGGTCGGTGAGGACACTCTTTTCATCAATGAGCAGTGCAGGATACATCGCAGTCATGGGGATCCGGACTCGCGCGAAAAGCCCGGGAGTGAGTTCGCCCTCTGGATTCGGAAGGACACAACGTAGAACCATGCTTCCGGTCCCGGCATCAAGGCGGTTGTCAAACGACTCGATGAATCCTTTATGCTCGAAGGTTTCCTCATTCGCCAACTGGACTTCCACCGGAACTTTCCCATCCTTATCAGTGAAGAGAGATCCATCCCGCTTCAGCGCGGACAGCTTGAGAAGGCTATTTTCATCGATATCGGTATATACATAGACCGGGTCAATCGTCACGATGGTGGTGAGTGGTGTCACTCCCGTGGTGACAAAGTTCCCTGTAGTCATCAGTGCTCGACTGATCCGACCGGAGATAGGTGCTCTAATTTCGGTGTGTTCCAGCTCAATTTCCGCGCTGTGCTCCGCTGCAAGGGCGGCCTCGAGGCTGGCCTCGCTCTGCTGGAAGTTACTTTCCCGCATTTCTGCTTGCTCGGGTGCGATAGCCCTCGCTGCGAGGAGCTCCTGGACACGGTCAAACTCCTGTTTTGCTGCCGTTGAGACAGCTTTGGCTCGTGCCACCTCCGCTTTTGCAGACCGGAGATGCGTCTCAAAGGCACGCTGATCGACCGTGAAGAGAACGTCGCCTTCCTTGACGAGAGAACCGGCCTCAAAATGTACACTTGTAAGGTAGCCGGAAACTCGTGGTTTCAATTCGACCGTTTCCGTCGCCTCCACCCTGCCCGTGAAGACTTCCCACTCGACCAGATCTCTCGTCTCCACCGTCTCAATCGTGACTTGCGCGGGAGGCATCGCTCCGCCACCAGAAGGCGGACCTTCACCTTTCTCACAGGAGGCGAGAAGAAAAGGGATCGCTAGAAGAGAGAGAGATTTCATTTATAAAAGAATTCCGTTAGAGAAAGGAGAGGACAAGGATCAGGCAGAAATCAAAGGTAGAGGCCTAGACACTGCGAGAATATGTCGCAAGCCCGCCTCCACATCGTCGAGCGGAGAAAGGTCATTCTGCATCCGGGCGTGCAGGAGCTGTCCTTCGCAAAAGGAAAAGGAAAGGTTGGCAAGGAATTGGGGATCTCCGGCAACAACCGTCCCCTCTTTCTGCCCATCCCGGATCGCCGTTTCATAGTAGGAAATAAATTGCGAAAGAACCTCCTGCAATCGATCCCGTAATTGCAAATCCACGGTGGAAACTTCCGCACCGAGGGAGTGAATCGGGCATCCGAGGACACGCCCATGCTGTTTGAGGCGCTCCTCCTGCTCGCTACGCAAGTAGCGAGAGCAGTTTATAATCCGGTCGAGCGGACTGAATGCCGAAGAAAAAATCGCGTCGAGCTCCTTCGAGAATTCCCCCCAACTATGATCAATCGCGATCACTGCAAGGGCGGTTTTTGATTCGAAGAAGTAATAAAAACTCCCCTTTTTCACCCCAGCACGATCACAAATCTGCTCGACCGAGGTGCTCCCGTAGCTCCCCGTCCAGATCAGCTCCATCACGGCCTCGATCAGATTTTCTCTGGCATGACTCACTCGACCCATTTTGCCACTTTGGCGAAACTAGACGAACGGTCAACTATTTTTGCAGAGATTCATGAAATCCAATTCACCCTTCGCCACTTCCCGTCTCATGCAAGGCAAGGAGACGGGGAATCTCGGTCTTCACATGATCAAGAAAGGCCCGGAGACGAGCCGTCGTATCCTTCTCCACGGTATAACTAATAAAGAGATCAAAGTCCGGGAGAACCCACTTCGGTAGTAGCGGAACTAGCCTACCCCTCGCGAGATCGTCGCCCACCAGCCATGTCGGAAGCATCGTAAACCCCGCGCCAGCCACCGCCGCCTCCCGCAGGGCCGTGACACTATCGAGCAACAGGACCGGTTTCAGATTCAATTCCACGGTGCTCTCGCCTGACACTAGCGTGACTCGACTTCTCGAATAGAAGTGCGGTTGCAAGATCCCGAGCCAGGGAATCGACTTGAGATCTTCGGGTCTCTCCGGGACACCAAATTTCCGAACCACCTCCGGCGCTACCACCAGCATTCGCGGAAGGATTCCGATCTTCCTCGCGACGAGACTCTTATCGACGGGTTCGCCGACAAAAAAACCGCAATCAAACCCCTCTTCCAAAAACTTGGTTGGCCGATTGATGAGATGGAGCTCTGCCGTGACCCACGGATGTAGGGATCGGAAACTCGCGAGTGCCCGGGAAATGATCCACTGCCCGACATCAACCACCGAAACAATACGAAGATGGCCCTGAAGGTCTTCCCTCTCTGCCCGAAGCCGCTGCTTCACACGATCCGCAAGGACGAGGACCCGGCGGGCGTCCGGCAACAAGGTCCTGCCCGCTTCGGTTAAACTCATGTTATGGGTATCTCGACGGACTAGAGGGAGACTCGCGACTCGCTCCAGAGCTTGCAGTTGTCGGGTCAGGGTGGGCTGCGAAATCCCCAGGACTTTCGCCGCCGATGAGATGCTACCGCTTTCTGCCACCTGCACAAAGGCTCGCAATTGTTTCAAGTCATTCCACTCGGGCATGACTTACCCGTATAACTGTTATTCAAAAATATCATCAAATTTCCACCTGAGAAACCGAATGAATGACGTATCGGGTAGAATGAACTCCCGAATATTCCGGAATCCTGTCTCACTCCGTGCTCTCTATGGGACCGGATTGAGTCTTTCCGTAGTTCTCCTGTCCTGTCAAAAGGCGGAGGAAAAGAAGAAGGATGCCGCCCCGCCCCCGGCCGTAACGGTCGCGCGACCCATCGTCCGTGAAGTGATCGATTGGGACGAGTACACAGGCCGACTCGCCTCTCCAGAGTCAGTCGAGATCCGGGCCCGAGTCTCCGGGTATCTCAAAGAGATCCACTTCAAGGAAGGATCAGAGGTAAATGAGGGAGATCTTCTCATCACGATCGATCCACGTCCCTACGAGACCATCGTCGCGAGACGTGAGGCAGAAGTCAGCAGTGCAAAAAGTCGCGCCGACCTCGCCGGGACCGAGTCCGCCAATGCGGTTCAACTTCGGAAAACACAGGCAATCTCCGCAGAAGAATACGAAAGGCGGATCAAGACCGCGAGCGAAGCAGAAGGAATTCTCCGGGCGGCCGAAGCCGATCTGGCATCCGCAAAACTGGAGTTGGAATTCACCAGTATCCACTCCCCGATCTCCGGGCGCGTCAGCAATGCACGAGTCACCAAGGGGAATCTCGTCGGCGGCGGCGCTCAAGAAGGAGGCATCCTCACGACCGTCGTTTCCCTGAATCCCATATTTTGCTACATCGAGGTTGATGAGCGGGCTGTCCTGAAATACCGGACGATGCACCGCGCGGGAACCCGCGTCAGTGCCCAGTTCGGCAAAGTGGAGGCCGAAATGGAACTTTCCAATGAAACGGGTTATCCGAACAAAGGGTATATCGACTTCGTCGACAACCAACTCGACGCAACCACCGGCACGATCCGAGCCAGAGCGATCTTTCCAAACGACGACAAGCTCATGGCCCCGGGATTTTTTGCCCGCGTCAGGGTCCCCGGGAGCGGGAAGTATGAGGCGTATCTTGTCCCGGACAAGGCGATCAGCGACGATCAGGGGCGCAGCTTTGTCTGGGTGATCGATGCCGAAAATAAAGCGGTCTATCGCCCCGTGGAAACCGGCCCTCTTCTCGATGGACTGCGCGTCATTCGAAAAGGACTGGAGCCACAAGAGCGTATCGCCACGAACGGGATCATGTCGCTTCGCAATGGACTGATCGTAAAACCCGAGGAAGCGGAGGGGAAAACGGCTCCTAACGCTATTCGGGAATAAGAACCATGAATTTTTCCCGTTTCTTTGTCGATAGACCGATCTTTGCCGCGGTCCTCAGCATCGTGATCACCCTCGTGGGGGCTCTCGCCTACTTTGGCCTTCCCATTTCCCAGTATCCCGAGATTGTCCCGCCGACCGTGGTTGTCACCGCAACCTATCCCGGGGCCGACGCTCGCACCCTCGCAGAGACCGTTGCCACGCCGCTGGAACAGGAGATCAACGGAGTCGAGGACATGCTCTATCTCTCCTCGTCGAGCACGAGTGACGGGCGGGTCCAGATCACCGTGACGTTCAAGCTCGGCACCGACCTCGACAAGGCTCAGGTGCTCGTGCAAAACAAGATCAATTCCGCTATCGCTCGACTGCCGGAGGAAGTCCGCCGTCTCGGAGTGACCGCACAGAAGCGCTCGCCCGATCTGACTCTTGCCGCTCAGTTCTACAGTCCCGACGGATCTCGCGAAGTCGGATATCTTTCGAACTATGTGACCCTCCAGATTCAAAATGAGATCGCCCGACTCCCAGGCGTGGCGGAAGCTTCCTCCCTGGGAGGCCTCGACTACTCCATGCGGGTGTGGCTCGACCCCGAAAAAGTGGCCGCACTCGGACTCACCGCCGGCGACATCGTTCAGGCGATCCGGGAGCAGAACGTTCAGGTCGCCGCAGGCAGCCTCGGCCAGCCCCCCGCACCCGTTGGCGCTCAGTTTCAATACACCTTGACAGCCCCCGGGCGATTAAAGACCGCTGAGCAATTCGGCGGCATCGTTCTCAAGACAGGAGCAAACGGCAGCGTCGTGCGACTCACCGACGTCGCCCGCATCGAGATCGGATCCCGCGATTACTCGAGCAAAACCTACATGGACGGGAACAACGCCGTCTCCCTGCGGGTTTTCCAGCTGCCCGGCAGCAACTCACTGGAAACGGCGGATGCTGTCTACAAAACACTCGAACGGCTCAAAGAGCGCTTCCCCCCGGGGGTCGACTACTCGATCAACTACGACACAACAAAGTTTGTCCGCGCCTCGATTGAATCCGTCCTTCACACCCTGATCGAAGCAGTCCTGCTGGTCGTCCTCGTAGTAATCCTTTTCCTTCAGACCTGGAGAGCGTCGATTATCCCCTTACTTGCCGTTCCCGTTTCTCTGATCGGGACGCTCGCGATCATGCAGGCCTTCGGATTTTCGCTGAACAATCTTTCGCTTTTCGGGCTCGTTCTTGCGATCGGAATTGTCGTAGATGACGCCATCGTGGTGGTCGAAAATGTAGAGCGTAACATCGCCAGAGGACTCTCTCCCCGCGACGCGGCAGTGAAGGCCATGGAAGAAGTCAGCGGCCCGATCATCGCAGTCGCGCTCGTTCTCTGTGCGGTTTTCATTCCGACGGCATTCATCAGCGGAATCACAGGACAATTCTACAAGCAGTTCGCGATCACCATTGCCGCCTCGACTGTTCTCTCCGCGATCAACTCGCTGACCCTCAGCCCCGCACTTTGCGCAATCCTCCTTCCGAAACACGGAGGAAAAAGGGACGGGCTCACTCGGTTCCTCGATTTTCTCCTCGGCTGGTTTTTCAGGGGATTCAACCGGCTCTTTCAGTTCGGATCCAAGGTCTACGCCGGAACCGTAAAACGTATGCTTCGACTCGCCGTGATCGTGCTGATCGTCTACGCGTTCCTCGTCGGCGGGGCCATCGAGCTTTTCCGCACTGTCCCCACGGGGTTCATTCCGACACAGGACATGGGATACCTCATCGTAGTCGTGCAATTGCCGGATGGAGCCTCCTTTGAACGCACCGATGCGGTCGTCCAGAAAGTGGATGAAATCGGTCGCAACTTGAAAGGCGTGGCCCACACCTTTGCGATCTCCGGATACTCCTCCGTCCTGCAGGCAAATCAGTCGAATGTCGGAGCGGCCTTTCTCGTGCTCGACGAATTCAACAAGCGAACCGACCCCTCCGTAAAAGGCGACGTCCTCCTCGCCGACATCCGAAAAGCATTTTCGACGATCAAAGAAGCCCGAGTGCTCGTACTTCCTCCCGCACCCATCCGCGGTCTCGGCAGCGCCGGCGGTTTCAAGATTCAGGTTCAGGATCTCAACAATGCCGGTCTTCCTGCCTTGGAAGCAGCCACAAAGAAGCTACTCGATGCCGCTCAAAACGAACCGAAGTTGACCTCTCTCATCACCGGATTCCGGGCCAACGTGCCCCAGTATCACATAGACATCGACAGAGCACAGGCCAAAACAATGGGCGTCTCGCTCGCGGACTTGAACGAATCGCTTCAGGTGTATCTCGGTTCCGTCTACGTGAACGACTTCAACCTCTTCGGCCGCACCTATCAGGTCACCGCCCAGGCAGAGTCGAGTATGCGAACGGCCCCCGAGGATCTCCTACGCATCAAGATCCGCAATCAGAACGGGGAGATGGTCCCACTCGGAGCCCTCGTCAAAGTCGAAAAGCAAGGCGGGGCGGACAGGGTCCAGCGCTACAACCTCTACTATTCGGCTGACATCAACGGAAACACCCAACCCGGCGTGAGCTCCGGGGAAATGATTCGACTCGTCGAAGATCTCGCGAAAGACAATCTCCCGAACGGATTTTCAATCGAATGGACCGATCTCACCTTCCAACAAATTCTGGCGGGAAATACGATCTTCTACATTTTCCCTCTTTGCGTGGTCTTTGTGTTTCTCGTTCTCGCCGCTCAGTACGAAAGCTGGAACCTGCCCCTCGCGATCATATTCATCGTTCCGATGTGCCTCCTCTCCGCCATCGGCGGAGTCTGGTTGCGCGACATGGACAACAACATCTTTACTCAAATCGGTCTCGTCGTACTCGTCGGTCTCGCCGCAAAAAATGCCATCCTCATCGTCGAGTTTGCAAAGCAGATGCAGGATCAGGGAATGGACCGCTACTCCGCTGCAATCGAGGCATGTCGGCTCCGCCTGCGGCCCATTCTCATGACCAGTATGGCATTCATCCTCGGAGTGCTCCCGCTCGTACTAGCGCGGGGAGCTGGAGCGGAAATGCGCCAAGCGCTAGGAACTGCTGTCTTTTATGGGATGCTCGGAGTAACCATCTTCGGTCTCCTCTTTACTCCGGTTTTTTATGTGGTCTTGCGCCGCTTTGCAGGTGACCGCTCTACCCATCCCCGTGACTAAATGCAACGGTTTACCCCTTATCTCCTGATCCTACTCGTCTCCGGATGTTCCGTCGGGCCCCACTACGTCGCGACCGAGCCAAACGTTCCCGCAGCCTTTGCCTCACAACCATCCTCCCCCACCGTCAGCGAGATCGATGCGGAGTGGTGGAAAAAATTCCACGACGAAACCCTCAATTCCCTGCTCTCACAGGCAGAGTCCGAAAACCGCGACCTCAAAATCGCACAAGCACGGCTCCGCGAGGCGCGGGCACTCTGGACCGCCGCCCGATTCGATCTCGTCCCGACCGTCACCAGTAGCGCTGGTTACAGCAATCTCAAAACCACTGGCAGCCGATCATCGGTCGATACCGGGCGGAACTACGACCTTCACGAAGTCGCCCTTGATGCCACCTGGGAACTGGATCTCTTCGGTCGAGTTCGCCACTCGATCAAAGCGGCACGAGCCACCGAGGAAGCCGTCGCGGCAGAACGGGACGCACTCCTCATCGCCCTCCGGGCAGAAGTCGCGGTGAACTATCTCCTTTTGCGCGGAGCCCAGGCCTTACTCGAAGTAGCCCGTAGCAATGCCGACAACCAAGCCGAGTCCCTCCGCATCGCCGAAGCCTCCCTCGAAGGAGGGCGAGGCACCCAGCTCGACGTAGCACGGGCACGGGCACAATGGAATGCGACACGGGCCAGCATTCCGCAATTTCAGATCGATATCGACAAAAGCATCCATCGGGTCGCCGTGCTCTGCGGCACCGCTCCCTCGACCCTGCGCGCTTCCCTCGTGACACCCCGCCCTCTTCCGGGTGCTCCGAACACCGTCGTCCTTTCCTGCCCTTCCGAAGTTCTGCGCCGTCGGCCCGATATTCGAGTCGCAGAGCGAACCCTCGCCTCGGCGACCGAGAGAGTCGGCGTCGCCACCGCCGACCTCTTTCCCCGAGTCACCTTCAACGGCAGCTTCGGCCTGGAGGCCGGGAGTTTCAAAAACCTGGGCCGCACCAGCTCGACCGTCTACCAGTTCGGCCCCAGCCTCACCTGGCCCGCCTTTGACCTAGCGAGAGTCAAACAACTCCTCAAAGCCGACGGTGCTCGCGCCGACGCTGCTCTCTCGAACTACGAACAGACCGTCCTGCTCGCCCTCGAAGAAGCGGAAAATGCGCTCACCGAATTTGATCGTGAAACCGCCCGGCTCCATTTCTTGCGTGCCTCCGCGTCCTCCGCCGAAGAAGCCGCCCGCCTCGCCCGCCAGCGTTACCGCGACGGCGTCTCCGACTTTCTTGACGTCCTCGACTCCGAGCGGGTCGCCCTGAGCGCCCAGAGCGAAGCCGTCGCGAGCGGTGTGCGGCGCTCCGTCGCCTGGGTGACGGTCTACAAAGCAATGGGGGGAGGTTGGACGATGACCCCGGAAAAACCGGGAACATCCTCCAAGAAAAAAGCCGAGTAAACCGTGCTGAAGACCTAGTGCCGCATTTTTCACTCCGTTTGAAACCTACTTAGGAATGCGTTTTCACCCTTCTTTGAGCGAATCAGCTTTTTGAACAACTCAATGTCGGGGGCCGCGCCGTTCTCTACGGACGTTTGCTTTACCGGAGATTCCACAATGCCAGACTCGTCTGCTTTGGAGAGAGTGAAAAAGCTGCCATGCAAGCAGAGCCACGTGACGATCAGAGTGATTTTTTTCCTATCGTTATAGTGCAAAGTGAGAAGCAGAATTGCCTGAGCGCTCCGTCGCGAAAATCCTTCCAGAAATTGGAATTGTGGTCATTTAGGATGAAGGGATCGTTGCAACACCTGCTTCGGAATTGGACAAATTGCGCATGGAATCGGTTCTCGCGAACGAAAATGACAGGCATGCTTTTTCCGAAATCCTCAAACCAGTATCCGGTATCCGGTGAGGCCGCGCCAACCAGCAAGCGCCCTCAGAGGCCGTTGCGCTGGATGAGGAGACGGAGCTCGCTCTGGAAGGTGAGCATTTGGGCATCGGATGGCTTGAAGGTGGGGTCGCTCGCATCCATGCCGAGTCGCCCCATCTGGTCGAGCCACCAGGCGGCGGTGTGTCCTCCTCCGAAGTCCACTTTGCCACTGATGATGGCGCCGGGGCGGAGCAGGGCGTCCATCGTGACTTTGGCGTAGCCGTCGGCATCGGGTTCTCCAGCGGGGTCTGCCTCTAGGTCTGTCCCGGGGTCCTCGACTGGTTCCTCAACGACGGGTACGGGCACGGGTTTTAACTCAATTTTCAGATCTTCGAGGAGAAATCGGGTTTCCAGATAGGTGATGCGGACATGGAAGTCGTCACGGAGCTTGCGCTGGATCTCGGAAAACCCGTCCCCTTCTTCGACCCAAGTCTTGATTTGGGAGATCTGTTCTTCGGATAGGGATTTTGAAGTGCTCATTTGCAAAGGGGTTGTGTCGTAGCACACTAACGCAACGAATGCCAGTTTCCTATCGCAACCTTTCAAGGAAGATGGGGGCATGTTAATGAAGTATCGGCCTGCAATCCTGTGATGAGCACTGACTGGGAACAACACTATCTGGACAAGAATACGCCCTGGGACAAGGGTGCGGCGGCTCCTCCGCTGCTGGAGTGGGCGGAGGCAAATGGCCGATTGCTGGGGGGAAACATTGCGGTGCCGGGCTGCGGGACGGGGCACGATGTCCGCGCCCTGGCGGATCTCGGGACGGTGGATCACGTCCTCGGCCTCGATCTCTCTCCCAGTGCGGTGGCGGCGGCGTTGGCTGAGGGCGGCGGTGCGAAGGTGAGTTACGAGGTGGCGGATCTGTTCGATCTCCCAGCCCGATTCCACGAGTCTTGCGATTGGGTCTGGGAACACACGTGTTTTTGCGCAATCGATCCAGCCAAGAGGGAGGCGTATGTCGATGCGGTCTACGGGTTGCTCAAGCCCGGCGGCCACCTCCTCGGGGTCTTTTATCTCAATCCCTATGACAACGACCACGCTTCCGAGGGAGGCCCGCCCCACGGGGTGACGGAGGACGAGCTCGTCTCACGGTTTTCTGTGTCCGGTAGATTTGAGTTGGTGGAACGTTATGTCCCCAAGCGCAGTTATCCGGGTAGAGAGGGGCTCGAACTGGTCTTGCGTCTCCGGAAAGTGGGCTGATCAGGACCCGACAAAGGTGGTTCCGGGCCCGATCTGCTCTTGTTCAATGATGGCACCTGCTTCGTAGGTGACGGTGCAGTCTGTCGCGGGATGGGTGAATCCACGGAATTGGCCCCCGCTTTTCACGCGGTAACTGTTTCCTTTCCCGGAGTGGGCCATGACGGACCCTCCGCTTTCGATGATAAAGATGCAATCACTCCCGCCGGCCCCGATGATCTGCGCCCCGGCGGGGACCCGATAGGTGACGGAGGCCTGGTCAGGATAGAACAATGTCCCCTCTACCGTAACATTCGTCGTGGCGGTGGAGGGTCCCGATTCCATCGTCTCGCACTGGGAGAGGAACAATACGGCAGTGAGGAGGAAGGTTCCCAGGAGGAGGATTCTCATACAAGGATCAAGTGATGAAAAGGTTTCAGATTGATGAGAAACCTTCTTGCGCTTACCGGTCCTGATCAAGTCTCAATTTTTATTATGAAAGCGCTCACGCTCACGGCCTACAATCAATTCGAGTTCAGCGATGCTCCCGATCCGGAAATCGCGGAAAACGAGGTCCTCATTTCGGTAAAATCCTGCGGGATCTGTGGATCGGACATTCACGGGATGGACGGAAGCTCGGGGCGACGCATTCCCCCGATCATCATGGGTCACGAGGCGGCGGGAGAGATCAAGGAGGTGGGCGCCGCCGTGCGGAAGTGGAAGGTCGGCGACCGGGTCACTTTCGACTCTACGATCTATTGCGGGAAGTGTCCCTCTTGCCTCGCGGGTCAAGTCAATCTCTGCCCGAATCGGAATGTCCTCGGTGTCTCCTGCGGGGACTATCGCCGTCACGGTGCCTTCGCGGAACTGGTGAAGGTGCCCGAGCACATCCTCTACGAGATCCCAGCGGCGCTGTCCTATGACCATGCCGCCTTTGCCGAGCCTGTCTCGATCGCACTCCACGGGGTGAACCGGCTCCCTCTCCAGCCGGGTGATTCCGCAGTGGTGATCGGTGCGGGATTGATCGGACTGCTCGTGGTACAGGCCCTGAAGGCCAAAGGAGCAGGTCTCGTCATCGCGGTGGATCTGGATCAAAAACGTCTCGATCTCGCGAAGAAACTCGGGGCGGATGAGACTCTCCTCTCCGGCGATGATGTCCCCGCTCGCGTCCGGGAAATCGTCGGAAACCCGGACGGTTGTGATGTCGCACTGGAGGTGGTCGGGTTCGGCCCCACGATCAAACTGGCGGTTGAGTCCGTCCGCAAAGGCGGCAGCATCAGCTGCGTCGGTAATCTCAAGGCGGAGGTGCCATTCCCGCTCCAGGCGATCGTCACTCGTGAGCTGAGTGTTTTTGGGAGTTGTGCGTCGGCCGGCGAATACGCCGAAGCGGTCGAAGCGGTCGCATCCGGTCGCATTCAGGTCGAGCCACTCATTTCCGCCGTCGCGGATCTAGCCGACGGTGCAGAATGGTTCTCCCGCCTCCACCACAATACGGAAGGTCTCCTGAAAGTCATTTTGAAGCCTTCGTGAAGATCGCTCTGTCCCGATGAAACGAACCCTGCTTCCATTTCTTTTCGCGGTTTCATCTCTCGCCGCAGAACCGGAGGAATGGACGTATCTCGACAATGGTAGTCTCCGGCTCGGTGTGAATCGCTCAGCGGGCGCTGCAATCGGGTGGCTCTCGGAAAGCGGTCGGGACAAAAACGTCCTGAACCATTTTGATCTCGGGCGGTATGTCCAGCAATCCTGGTACGGCGAGCCGGACGACTCGAAGTGGAATGGAAAGCCGTGGTTGTGGAATCCGGTTCAGGCTGGGAGTTGGCAGCACAAACCGGCCCTTCTCCAGCATTTTTCCGCCACTGCGGACGTGATCGAATCCGTTTCCACGCCAGTCCACTGGGCTTCCGGGAAGAGCCTCGAAGAAGTCGTTCTCCGCCAGAAAATTCAACTGGAAAAATCAGTGGTTCAGATCGCATTCTCGATGGAATACTCCGGAACGGTCAGCCATCCTGTCCGGGACCAGGAGTTACCGGCGGTGTTTGTGGATGCCGCATACGAGACCCTCTACTTTTCGAAACGCGGAAAGACGGAACTGACTTCACTTGTTCCCGGCTGGCCCAACGAACGCTACGATCTCTCGCAGCCTTGGGTCGCCTACCTCGATGAATCCGGACGCGGCATCGGAATCCTAGTGCCGGGAGTGGAGACGATCACCTGCTATCGTGCGGCTGGGGACCCGAACAATCGAAGCAAGGGAGCCTGCTCCTATGTCGCGCCGATTCGACGAATGGAGATCACACCGGGTTTCACGTTTCAGTATCAAGTCTACCTAACCCTCGGCACTCTTCCCGAGATCCAAGCGAGGTTTGCCGAACTGCTGAAGACCGAATGACCGTAAAACGAGACGTTTCTGAAACATTCAAACAGGGCAAAATCCTCCTTCCAGAGTTCTTCGAACGGGATCCGGTCCTCTGCGCGAGGGACCTCATCGGGGTGACTCTCGTTCATGGCCCCTGCAGGGGGCGAGTCATCGAGACGGAAGCCTATCACGGGATCGGTGATCCCGCCTGCCACCTTTTTACGCGCCCATCGGTCAGATCCCTTGCTCAGGAGTTTCCCGTCGGCACCGCTTACGTTTACCTGAATTATGGGATCCACTGGCTCGTGAACGTTCTGTGCCGCGATCGAGTCACCGGAGCCTCCGGTTTTGTGCTCTTCCGGGCGCTGGAGCCTCTCGCCGGAATGGAAGAAATGGAGCAACGCCGAGGACTCACGATCAAAGAAAAGCTCTGCTCCGGACCAGGAAAGCTAACCCAGGCGATGGGAATCAATCACTCCCAGAATACTCGATCCCTCCTGATCGATCCGGAATTCTGCCTCTCCCGGAATCCCGCTGAACCACCACCCCTAACTACCGTCGATCGCAGAATTGGGATCTCGTGCGCCAAAGATCTTCTCTGGCGATTTCTCGAAGCAGGGCATCCGGGGGTCTCTGTACCACCCGGTCGGGCCCGATGAAGGGGGTTACGAAAAAAATCAGATCGACTTGTATCTCACTTTCTGACCGTCTTTCCCAACCGGTCTATCATCGACTCGCGGGAGATTCCCGAGGGTCGCCTCTTCTTCGCCATACGAATTGTTCCGCACCGGAGCGCGGTCACGACGGTCTTCGGCCTCATTCACTTTCAGTTCCCGACCGCCCATTCGTTTGTTGTTGAGAGCAGCAATCGCCGCGTCTCCCTTTTCACGATCCGCCAGGGTAATGAAGGCAAAACCACGGGGTTTTCCCGTTTCGCGATCATGGGGCCGATAAAATTCAACGAGTGGCTCGAATTCCGAGAAAGCCTCGCGGATTTCATCTTCCGAGAGGTCGTATGACAGGTTTCCTACAAATAACTTCATATGCTTGGTGCGTTTGCAAACAAGATTTCACCGAAGTGAACGAGCATCGCGCCTAAGCCAGCTATCCGAAAAAGAACAGTACCTAACAAATGACCAGTGCCGCGAGGGGCTCAACTTGAATTTCTACTTCCTCTTCGTAATCCAGTTTACAAAGGAATTCCAGATACATTTTAAAAACCGTCTTCATTCCTCCGATCCTTGCACGGAAATCACCCGGCTTCGGAATGATGCGACGCGGAGGAATTGTCCTTTCACGGGCGAGTTCGTCGAACTGAGAGATTCTTGCAATTCCGTGAAGTTTTATTTTTCATTATTTCCATTTTTACGATAATTAACATATATTATGAATATGATTTTTAATTTTCCGAATCGAAGGATTGAACAACGTAATGCCGGTTTCACTCTCACCGAGGTCACCCTTGTTGTCGCCATTCTCCTTGGATTGATCAGTGCTCTTTTTGTCGGTACGGCTTCCTACAAAGAGGGATCGAACCGTGCCATTTGCGTGCAGCAGACCGCAACCGTGCAAACGGCAGTGCGTTCATACTGCAATCTCCACCAAATCGAGCCGGGACAACCAGTTTCCGGTCTCAAACTACGGCTCATTCAACCGGACGGTTATGTCCCCATCTGTCCCGTTTGTCCCAGCGGAGGTGCCTACGCATTTATTGAAGAAGTGGTTCCTGCTCTAGGAACTCGCTTCATGACCTGCTCCATTCTTGAACATGCTCCGAGCAATACCTCTGGATGGTGATGGGGGTGCGCTCAAGAATGCGGAGGATCGGTTTTCTTCTGAGTTCCTGGCGTAGTTGAAATCGCGGCCTTTTGATCGGGAGACGAGTTTTCCGCAGAGGGAGTCTTCGGAGTCACTTTCGGCGCTTCGTCCGCACAGCCAGCAGCCCCGAAAAGCGGCGCTGCCATCACCGTGATCCCTGCCGCCGCAGCAGCCCGTTGCAGGAGCGAGAGTTTCTGTTTGTTCTTCTCCGTCCCGCCGAATCGCTCGCGGCGAATTTGAAGCGAATTTTTCTCGTGGATGCGATAGACGACATTTCGCACTTCGTCGTCGCGATAGAATTTTCCACCGGAGAGGTGAACCCGATACCAGAGGTGATAGTCATCTGCACCCAATCCGACGGCCCGCTCTTGGTAGTTCCCGGCACGGCGGGCGACCTCCGCCCGGATGAGCACGGAGGAATGTGGCAGCATATTGTCATCGGAATTCCCGGTAAACATGGTTTCCACTGCCTTATTCGGCCAATGCAGGCGCGGGGTAATCTCGCCGTTTTCGTGGGTAAGAAGGAGGCAGCCGTAGACATCGACCTTTTTCTGATCCATTACATAGACGGCCCGTTCCAAATAGGTCGGCATCAATTGATCATCATAATCGAGCGGTTTGTAAAACTCGGTATCACACTCAGCCACTGCCTGACGGTGAAGCCAACTACAATGTTCGATATCGGGCTCTAGCCCGGTACAGATCAATGGCAGTCCATATCGCTTCGCGAGCGGTTCCGCAAAGGACCAGGGACCGTCAACGAGGAGCTTCACTTTGAACTTCCGATAGCTCTGAGAGGCGAGGCTACAGACCGCATCATCGAGTTTGGAAAGATCGGTGCCCTTATGAATCCGAAGACCCACTGTCACGCGAGCTTCGGAATGAAAGAGCGCAGTTCCCGTCATCTCCGCAAGAATGTTGCGATGCGCTGCCGCGTAATTCGCTCCGAGAGAAAGGTTCGCCGCAGAGGCAAGACAATTGATTCCCGGGATCTGTGCCGCCTTGAGGAGCGCACTGTGGGCAGCTTTCGCCAGTTTCTGGGGATTTGCGTGCCAATCGATGACGTAGCCATTGTAACCGTTCTTCACGAGATCGGCGATACCGCAGGTTTTGGTGACAACCACCGGAATCCCGCAACTGAGCGCTTCCGCTGCGGTGAGGAGGAATCCTTCCTTCTCGCTGTTTCCAAGAAGAACATGGCATCCATCGAGACGATGGCGGTAGTTGAAGGGATTAAAATCGAGCGGCCGGAGATCGAGGCGATCCGAAACGCCGAGTTTTTCCGCGAGGGCCTTCACTTTTGCGAGAGCTTCCGCCTGCGTGCGCTGCGTGTATTCGAGCCCAGCCGTGTCGGCACCGGTCCATGCGCGGATCACCATGCGGGGTTCAGCGGCGAGAAGGTAGGGCAGGGAAAGAATCCCTTTGGACTCCAGTGGACGACCCATCCAGCCCACGACAAGACGACCTTTGATATCGTATTCCCCCTTTGCTGCGGCAAACTCCGATACCGGCGGCGTCATTACTCCGACAACACGGTGATTTTTCTCGCGTGCCCATCCCGCATACCGGTCCAGTACCTTCTGGGACACCCCTGCGACAGTCATCCCGTGCAGATTGTCATAGGCCCGGTTGATAAAACGCCATCCCGCATCATCCCAGGAATGGAGCACGAGCGAAGTCGGTCGTTGCGGCAGCCCGGAAAGGTCTCCGTAACTCAAAAACCAAGACGACGGATCGATCGGCGCCTCTCTCGTAACGGCCCCGCAGGAAAACCCGCTCTTTTCCGCCGCATCGAGCAATGGCATATCCGAAGACTGCGAATAAAGTGTGGTCCGCTCCCGCACCCACTCGGGAAGCGCACTGATGTAACGCAGAACCGCCGTTTGAGCACCGCCGAGCGCGAGATTATGAGTCACAAAACAGGGATTTACCCGTGGAAGATGTACGGAAGTTGCCATGCGTATTCGGTGTCTAAAAGGATTGTAACAATCAGGTGAAATCGGGAAACCGGGAAAAAATCAACCCTAATTCAGAGAAAAACTCCCATCTACCATCGAGTCTCATGCCTCTTTTTCAAGTCACTCCATCAGGCCATGCGTAGGGAACCTGGAAATCACGTTAACTCAACTGTGATGCAAAACCAATCATCTCCAGAAGTATCGCGCCGTTCTTCAGTTGTCACGACTCCGACGGCCACCTGGCTTTCGCTCTTGATAGCCTTCGGCAAAACCTAAAAGAAGGAGTTTTGGGACATCACCTCTGGAAACCCGGCACCGGAGGCGTTTCACAGCGTTTCTGAATCACTTCCAGAATCGATCCCTGGATCTGATTCATGACCCACTCGCTCCACCAACCGGCGTAGGCATTAAAGCGAGTCGAGAGCCGATGAGTGCTCTCGAGATGAAGGACTGATGTGTTCGCGTCGATGGACTCTATTTCATAGGTCCCGTCGAGGACATCGTAAAATCTCCCACCCACGATAATGTGCTCGTCGAAGGCGGTATGGGGGATGAATTCTGGATCCGCTTTAATACTGAAAGAGAGTCGGCGCGGAGGATCCCACTCCGAGACCACCTCATAGAAAGAGACATCTCCTTCAAAAGTGGCATATCGCTTCCCGCCGATACCCTTTTTGTCTATCATCGCCGCGACCGGACGGGGAAAGCCCAAAAAATAGATCCACTGCGCTGGGATTTCCTCCTTTTGAATCGCAGGAACTTCGTAGATTTCCTCCCAAATGCGATCCGCCGGTGCCTCAATCGAAATCGAGTTCTGCATGATTCGAGTGACATGTGGCACATCCCAAGCCTGCTCCAGAGGAGATACCACAAATGGCAGGAGCACGAACGCGGAGACTTGGAGATTCCCTCGATTTTGCCTGCGCTTCAAAAGCAAGCTCATGATCCACCCTCCCAAAAGGGTAAACGGCAGGACGATGGGCGCCGCTACCAGAATACAGATCGCGGCCTCCAATTTGAAAAGCATGCTGCCAAGCAAGAGCAGGAACATCGTGATCGGAGGTGCTCCAAACGCCCAGAATGGCGACGGCTTATCGAGCCGGTATCCGAGGAAACAAACAAGCGCCCCAAGACTGATGGGCATCGTGTAGATAAATGCCATCGAGACAATGTTCAGCCACTCCTGCATGTCCTTCACGGCAAAAAGGAGACGCGTGATGATTCCGTAGGCAGCAGCGATGCTAAAAATGAGCAGGAATTTTGAGAAGAACGGACGCATCAGGAGATGGTAGAAGAGGTCTTTCGGCAATCAAGAGGATTCCGCATCTATTAGCCCCCCCTTCGCACCACACCGCAGGGAATACTCACCCAGAGGACCAAATCCGGGAATCGGGATCCTCCGTGTACACCCGCGACGAGCGGCCTCTGGCAGAAAGGACGGGTTGTCGAACCAGTCAGGAAAGTAGATGGATCGATCCCCCGACTGCCTGCAATCACTGATCAGTTCACCAAACAAAAAAACCGGACCCGTCTTGCGACGAGCCCGGTCTCTTGAATGAGTTTCTTTGAAAGAAACGGAGACTGATATTACATCATGCCGCCCATGCCGTGGTCGTGACCGTGGTCACCGCCTGCGGCTTCTTTCTCAGGAAGGTCTGCGATGAGACACTCGGTCGTGAGGAGAAGACCGGAGATCGACGCAGCATTCTGAAGAGCACTACGAGTCACTTTGGTTGGATCGACGACACCCGATTTCACGAGGTCTTCGTAGGTATCCGTAGCGACGTTGTATCCGATGTTGCCCTTCTCGTTCTTCACCTTCTCGACAATGAGGGCACCTTCGCGACCTGCATTGGCGACGAGCTGACGAAGCGGGGCTTCGATCGCGCGTTTCACGATCTCTGCACCAGTTGCTTCATCACCGACGAGACCGAGATCACCGACCCCTGCTTGCGCACGGATGAGTGCGGTGCCACCGCCGGGAACGATCCCCTCTTCGACGGCTGCACGAGTCGCATGAAGTGCGTCCTCGACACGGGCCTTCTTCTCTTTCATCTCTGTCTCGGTAGCAGCACCGACACTGATGACAGCAACACCACCAGCAAGTTTTGCAAGGCGCTCCTGGAGCTTCTCACGATCGTAGTCGGAAGTGGTCTCTTCGATTTGGCGACGGATCTGCGAAACACGACCGCTGATCGCATCGCTAGCTCCTTCTCCTTCGATGATGGTCGTGTCCTCTTTTGTGATCTTGATCGACTTGGCCGATCCGAGATCTTCGAGAGTGACGTTCTCCAGCTTGATGCCGAGGTCTTCCGTGATGACACGTCCACCAGTGAGGATCGCGATGTCTTCGAGCATGGCCTTGCGGCGATCACCGAATCCAGGAGCTTTCACTGCTGCAACACTCAGAGTGCCGCGGATCTTGTTCACCACGAGAGTCGCGAGGGCTTCCCCTTCGACATCTTCAGCAATGATCAGAAGTGGGCGTCCGCTCTGAGCTACTTTCTCGAGGAGAGGAAGCATGTCTTTCAGATTGGAAACTTTCTTCTCATGAATGAGGATGACAACGTTCTCAAGATCACAAGTCATCGTCTCGGTGTCCGTAACCATGTAGGGAGAAAGGTAACCCTTGTCGAACTGCATACCCTCAACTACGTCGAGAGTGGTTTCGATTCCTTTGGCTTCCTCTACCGTGATGGTTCCGTCCTTACCAACTTTGTCCATCGCATCGGCAATGATATTGCCGATTTCGGTGTCCCAGTTGGCGGAAACGGTGGCGACCTGTGCGATCTCCTTCGTGTCAGTCACTTCAGTCGAGATCTTTTTGAGCTCGGCGACAAGTGCTTCCGTTGCTTTCATGATCCCGCGCTGGAGGCTGGTCGGGTTGGCCCCGGCAGTCACGTTGCGAAGACCTTCGCTATAGATGGACTCTGCAAGAACGGTAGCGGTGGTAGTTCCGTCGCCGGCGATGTCAGAGGTCCTTGATGAGACTTCCTTGATGAGCTGAGCACCCATATTCTCATAGGGGCAGGAAAGCTCGATTTCTTTTGCGACAGTGACACCGTCTTTGGTGATCGTGGGGCTGCCGAATTTTTTGTCAAGGATGACGTTGCGACCTGCAGGCCCCAGCGTTGCCTTGACGGCTCTGGCGAGTTTCTTCACGCCGGAGAGCAGGGCATGCCGAGCTTCTTCGTCGAATACGAGTTGTTTAGCCATAATAGTATTTGGTTCTTTGGATTGGTAAAATTCAATAGGGTCAGGTCAATGACTCAACCCTCTTTTGGGTTCAGGAAAGGATCCCGAGGATGTCGCTCTCGTTCACGAGAACACATTCGTCACCACCGACTTTTACTTCGGTACCGCCGTATTTGGAGATGAGCACTTTGTCGCCGACTTTGACGGAGAACTCAATGATCTCGCCTTCATCGTTTTTGCCAGTTCCGAGGGCGATTACTTCAGCCTCTTGGGGCTTTTCTTTCGCGGTGTCGGGAAGGAAAATACCGCCGTCGGTTTTTTGCTCGCTGAGCTCGATGCGCTTCACCAGAACACGTGTTCCGAGTGGTGTGATTTTCGTAGCCATATAGGTAGGTTTCTTGGGTTTACTTTTGGGTTAGGTTTGAAAAAAGATTTCAGGATTTGTCTTCGTTGACCTCCTCGAATTCGGCGTCGACGACGTCGCCTTTGGCCTGTTTTGGCTCCTCTGGGGCCGCTTCCCCTGCCTCTGCTCCCGGACCCGCTGCGCCTGCGCCCTGCGCTGCCGCCGCGAGCATTGCGAACTTCTCCTGGAGGGCGTCCGAAGCCTTGCGGATCTGATCGGTATCATCACCTTTCAGAGCCTCTTCGACACCACTGACGAGCGACTCGATTTCAGACTTTGCTTCTGCGGGGAGTTGTTCACCGAGTTCACCGAGTTGCTTTTTCACGGTGTAAACGGCGTTGTCAGCGACGTTGCGCACTTCGATGCTTTCGAGGCGTTTTTTGTCTGCCTCGGCATACTGTTCCGCTTCGCGTTTCGCTTTTTCGATCTCCTCAGAGCTAAGACCGCTAGATCCTTCGATGGAAATGTGATGCTCTTTGCCGGTCCCTTTGTCTTTCGCCGAGACCTTGAGAATGCCGTTGCGGTCGATGTCGAACGTCACCTCGATCTGGGGCAATCCTCGGGGGGCAGAACCGATCCCGTCGAGGCGGAAGTTCCCGAGCACTTTGTTGTCCGCAACGAGCTTGCGCTCTCCTTGACAGACCACAATGTCCACCGAGGGCTGATTATCCGCCGCGGTCGAGAAGACCTGCGATTTCTTCGCCGGAATGGTCGTGTTGCGCTCGATCATCGCTGTGGCGATACCTCCCATGGTCTCAATCGAGAGCGAGAGCGGGGTCACATCGAGGAGCACGACATCACCAAGAGAAGGATCTTTGGCAAGAACTCCGCCTTGGATCGCCGCACCGACGGCAACTACTTCGTCTGGGTTCACCCCCTGGTGAGGATCTTTCCCGGCAAGCGAACGGGCGGTATCCACGACCTTTGGCATGCGGGTCATCCCACCCACCAAAACGAGTTCATCAATTTCGCCAGCGCTCACCCCTGCCTCTTTCAAACACGCCTTCACAGGGCCTTTTGTCCGCTCGAAGAGATGATCGGTCATCTGCTCCAGAGCGGAACGAGTAAGTGTTTTTTGAATGTGCTTTGGACCAGTCTGGTCAGCCGTAATGAAGGGGAGATTGATCTCATACGACTGCGACGAAGAAAGGGCAATCTTCGCTTTCTCCGACTCCTCTTTGATCCGCTGCAGTGCATCAGGTTGGCCACTCAGATCGATGCCAGTGTCCGTCTTGAAGCCGTCTACCATCCACTTGATGACGGTGCTATCCCAGTCATCCCCACCGAGCTGCGTATCCCCGTCGGTCGCGAGCACTTCGAAGAATCCTTCGTCAATTTCCAAAACGGAGATGTCAAAGGTTCCGCCACCGAGGTCATAGACCGCGATCTTCTCTTCCCCTTTTTTGTCGAGGCCGTAGGCGAGTGCCGCTGCGGTGGGTTCGTTCACGATGCGCTTCACATCGAGACCAGCGATCTCTCCCGCTGCTTTCGTCGCATTGCGTTGAGAGTCGTTGAAATAGGCTGGGACCGTGATGACCGCCTCCGTGATCGTCTCGCCGAGTTTCGCTTCGGCATCCGCTTTGAGCTTGGAGAGCACCATCGCAGAAATTTCCTGAGGGCTGTAGGTTTTTGTCTCGCCGCCGACTTCCACCTGGATGTGCGCATCACCATTGGATGCCTTTACGATCTTGTAGGGAGTCTTCTTCTCGTCTTCGGAGAGCTCGTCGAATTTCCGGCCAATGAGACGCTTGGAGGAAAAAATCGTGTTCCGGGGGTTGGTGATCGCCTGACGTTTTGCGGCTTGTCCGATGACTCGCTCGCCATCCTTAGTGAAGGCCACAACAGACGGAGTGGTGCGGGCCCCTTCGGCGTTTTCCAGAACGATGGGCTGTCCACCCTCCATCACTGCCATACAGGAGTTCGTCGTTCCCAAGTCAATTCCCAAAATTTTGCTCATAATAGTCAGTGGTAGGCTCTAAAAGTTTGATGTTGTTTTGAGAACGGAGGTCCTCATGTTTTCTGTCTTTTCTCTTTGCATTCGCCGTGCCAAACAGAAGAAATTTATTACAACTCAATTAAAACCAATGAGATATGATATTTTCATGATTTGCAATAAATAACCTGTCCCTAGATCGAAGCGACAACTTGGCGCGATCCCATCGGATGTGAGAGCCATTTTGTCACAACTACGACAGATTGGCACAGGGCAAAGAGTGCTTTTCGGGAAAGGGATTGTTGAGTGAGGATTCGCTCGCAGAGGGAAGTAGTGTCGGCAATAGGAACGATTCAAAATCTTGAAAATCCTCTCGTTTTGAATCGACAAAATGTTTGGTCCTGCAATACAAGAGAGTGTGCCGACTGGAAGATTCACTGGAAGCGTACGATGGCTAGAAAACTTTCAAGACCGGTAAAATGCTTCCTTGTGGTACTAGCCTGCCTCACTTGGATCGCGGTTTCATTCGTTCTCTTTTCGATTCACAATTCGCAGCCGACAGAGCAATATGCGCGCTGGCTCCAGAACATTCATTCCCCTCCCCGACCAGGATTCATCGAAGTTCAGGCCCGTCGGTTCGGTATTACCTATTTCGCCACACAGCAACTTCTCAGGCAGAAGCAACTCACTGAAACACTGCTGAAGCGGGACGACTATTCCCTGGTCGTGGCCTCAAATGTCGACCAAACCACTCGTCGCAGTCGCATCTTTGAGACATGGCCGCTCCTCAAAAGCACTCTGCAACATCAACTTCAAGGATCTGATCCAAAAGGTCTCTTGGAGGCGCTTTCCCTTGTCAAAGCAGCGAGTTTCTCCACGTGGGACATTACGATCGTTCGCAGCGCCTACCTCAACAATCAGCTCGATGAAATCCCTCCCCTCGTGGAGGAATTGCGGGAACATGAGACTCGGTGTGGTTTGGACTCCTCGCTCTCTTCCACTCTGGAGAGGACACTGCACCTCAGCAACGAACCTCTCGCCAGCCTCGCCCGGATTCTAACGGACCCTTCTCTCGACCCAGAAGAGAGCAAGACGATCTACTCCGTTCTCTCCCTGCGAGGCAGCAGTGTCCAACACGCATTTTTGGCTCTGCTCGCTGAATTACAAAAAGGAACTCTTACGGAACCCCTCTTCGGACTGATCAACGATCTGCTTGTATGCCGCGAGGCGACAGGTATTCGGACCGAACTACTCTTTTGGATGCTGTCATCACGTGACTGCCTGTCCTACCGATGTCTTCATGCTTCGGAGTGTTTTACTCTCACGGAGAATTACCTGGCAGCTGCTCCGGATGGTGGGAATCAGTTCATCAACAGTGCGATTGAAATGATTCAGAAGCAAGAGGACGGTCAACTCTCCGGCGACTGGCAGGTCACTGCGGGGTTCCTGCTCGATCATGTCTCGCTCTCGCCCATTCTCACGGAGCGAATTTCTGCCAAGAATCGACCGAGCTTTAGTTGGTTTTGCCACATTTTAGGCAAGACAGATCTCCTCCTGCGATCCATTTCGGAATGGGGAGAGACTTTGGAACCCCAGTACGTGTGGATTGGAAGGTTTGTTGATCAAAAATCATTCTCCGCTGTCTGCGCTCTCATTGAGAGCAATCCCGAGGAAAACCCCAGAATCGGTAGTTATTCGAATCCGAATTCTTATGAAAACCCAGGAACTCTTTCGACATATACGGACCTGATTCACGAGATTTTGCCCCATGCAAAGAGTCCTCAAACGAAAGGTTTTATCCAGTTCGCGATCGCGGAAAGAGCATCTGGTTATTTACATGCCGCCCCGGACAAAGAAGGCGCCATACTGGTAATGAACCAGGCCATTGAGAGACTCAATGAGGCGGAAACCCAGAACGAACAAATGCTCGAGAATACCGTGATAATGCTTTTGAGCAAAAATCCCGAAACGTTTGCCTTGGGTCGACCGTGTTTTGATCGTTGGCGGGGAGCGCTAAGCTTTGACGACATTGCCGAGGCTGCCTACCGCGGGGAATGGAATCCGACAAAAAATGAAAAGGAAATCTGGCTCGCATATGCAAAACAGGTCGATTCACTTGAGGAAGTTCCTCGTCTCTGCACTCTCATCGCGGAGATTTTGCGAACTCCACCCGGGAACGAGTTGCACGAGGAGGGGGTGGTACGACTTCGAGAACTCCTGCACCTGTCGACTCTGGGAAAAAATGATGCTACTTCTGGTAATATGGAATTTGCGGTATGGTTCCTCGTCCGCCAGATCCGCAGCGGCCAGGCAGAAGAGTCCGTGCCCTGGCTCTTTGCAAGAATGAAAGAGTTCGCCACGCGTTTCCCCGAGGCGAATGCATCCTCTCTTTTTGGGACGATTTGTTATACACTCATCAAAGAATTTCAAGATCGGCCTCTTTCCGAGTCCATGGATTGGCTCAGCCGGATTCTGGATCGAGAAAATTCCGGTGATTTTGAGTGGCCGTCTTCTTTTTCCGAGTTCGTCGATAGGGACACAAAACTCGACATGTGGGAAGCCGGGCAAGTGTATCGTAAATCCTTTGCATCGCATCCCCTACGAATCTGGATCGTTCGGAAATTGTTTTATTCGATCAGTTGGAAGCAAAGTTCGGACGATGAAAAAAAGTCGATATCTCGCTTTCATGAACTTGCCGAAGACGACTGGCTGAGAATCGCCTTTGACGGTTACAACAGCAATTCCATCGATCTCGACGAGTTTGAAAAAACAATGGCTGATGCACCGGCCAATGCACGGAACTGGATTCTTAACTATTTTTCCACCAAGGATAACTGCCCTTCTTTCAAGAAACATCCCTCCGGAAGGGACCTCACGGACGAAGAGATCCTGCGTCTCCTCTCGTGGGAGGCCGAACAAGCTCTCGGTCCCTTTGAAACCCCTTCGGGGGACTCTCCATGGAATGATACAGTCTATTATGGATATTTTACCAAAATCATAAACGAGCTGGTGTCCTATCCTTTAACGGATCGCACAAGATCCATAATCGCCCGCTTCCACGGTATCCGTTTTTCGGAATCGGACCGATCGGGAAATTCAAATATGATCAAGGGATTTGAAGAGTGGAAGTCACGGACCCGCTATTTGCTAGATCCTAGTTCCTCTGAGATTGACGATTTACTCACAAACGAAGATATCGCGATCACGGAGCGAGTCTGGCGACTCGTAATAAACGATCGTGGATCCGACGCTCGCAAGCTCATGATGGAACGAGAGGATGAACTCACTTTCGCTTCTCCGCCGCAAATTTCGCGCAAACAATTTCGGCTCCCTGCTGTCACTGCTTTCCCCGAGACGTTCCCCGAAGGGTCCGCCCTGCGGTTTTATTCTGAATTCTATCTGGATTGTCAGAATTTTCGATACACATGGTCCTCCCCCTACTCGAATCCAGACTGGGATTCTTACGCCAAAAGTTTCGAACACTACGAAAAATCTACCCGCGAATTTGCGGCAAAATTTGAAGCCACGGAGTTCACGAGTCCGCATTTGGAGAGGCTAACCTTCGACGAGCTATGTCGGATTCGGGGTGCGGGAGTTTTCCTGACGAAGGCGATCGAAAGACTCTCTGCTAATCCTGTCATTCCAACTGATCTAGGACGACTCCCATTTGCCCGCTTTGAGGCGCAAGTGGCGTCCGGGGAATTTGCAAAAACGGGTGAAAGGCTCACCGCACTGACCGAAGCATCTAGGTCCGGAGAATGCCTCGAAGAGGGATTAGAAATCCTGCGATACGGTCTTTGGAAACGGGCCATCACAAATGGTGAATTTGATTCCGAAGCTATGGAGGTGCTCGAGACCCTCGCATTTGAATCCCATCCCGGGGATATCCTCGCTCCGTCCGTGCCGGGATCAAAACGACATAACCCCTCCTTCAACAGAGGACGAGAATTCCCGCGAATGCAAGCCCTGCACTTTGCCCTCCGAATGATTCAGAAAGGGCCTCCGAAAAAGGAAGAATGGACGTGGTCGGACTTCAGCGATTTGGGTTTTGACCGGTATCAACGAGAGTGGGGCGAAAGAACACTGTTTTTCCACTACGTCACCTCTGTCGTCGCGGCACGCTGCCGGAACTGGGATGAGGATTCCCGCTGGCGTTTGATGGCTCTCTTTCATTCCCACCCAAACGAAAGCCGTAGAAAAATTCCGGTACAACCATTTTTCTCGTTCGCCGCAGCCGAGTGCATGAATCAGGACGAAGCGAAACGAAGAGCTCGGGACTTTGCGATTCGATATCCCCACGACGGGTGGAATTTCTACAATCTAAATTTTATCGGACGGCAATTTGAGATACCGGAACTTCGTGATTTTGGTCTGGAAGAAGCAAAAAAATACGCCTCACAAAATCCCTTTTTGGCGAAATCATTAGTCCGAATCAGAGTAGCAACAAAACCGCCCTCTCAATGAAAAATAAAGGGCACTCCCAACTCCTCAAACGCAGCCTTGGGTGCTGCCATGTATCTTTCGGCTAGTTCGTTGAATTTCCCGGCGGCACGATAGTCGCGGAGGAAGACATTGACCTGTCCTAACAGTTCATCATCCGACTGACGCAGCCCGATCGCCCAGGTCTCTTCGCGGATCGGAGTCAGAATCGGACGGGTTTTGTCTTGGTATTGTTTCCAGAACTGATAGATGGAAATCTGATCGTAGATGAAGGCATCGACTTTTCCCTGCACTACTTCGAGAGCGCACCCGGCCGCGTTGTCGAGGGTGATGAGATCGAGCCCTGGCATCTCCGCCCGCGCCCACTGGTGCCCCGTCGTCGCGAGTTTCACCGCGACATGGTGTTTCCCCGGAACGAGATCGGAAACGGACTTCAGAGGGGAATCTTTTGCCACGAGCATACACAGTCCGTTCGTGACGTAGCCATCGGAAAAGGCGATGACCTTTTCCCGCTCGGGAGTGCGTGTCATGGAGGAAATGATGAGATCGATCTTGCCTGACTGAAGGGCCGGGATGATTCCGTCCCATTCTACGTCGAGAATCTCGACCGGTCGCCCGAGAGAGGCCGCAAGGTCTTCGGCCATGTGAACACTGATGCCATCTGGTTGGTTGTCCGCACCCCGCATTTCAAAGGGCGGATAGGTCAGTTCCATTCCCACGACGAGCGGTTTTTGTGTCCTGTTTTTCCCGAGAGTTGTCTCGGACTTCTCCCCGCAGGAAGTGAAAACCACAGCGCTGGCGACAAGAAGGAAAAAGAGACGGCGAGCCATGACGACACTTTCACGTCCCCTTCGTGAAACTCAAGACGTTTGACTCGGAGAGGAATCAATTCAACCGTATCCCACACCCTATGCGTCAGCAGCTCTACGATCTTCTCAAAATCTCTTCTCCCGCTCCTGCGATGGAGTGGCTGGACACAATCTTGCGGGACCAGGAGGCCGAATTCCAAAAACGACCTTTCTATTACAGCTTCAGTGGGGTCTCTCGTCATTTCGAAAAACGAGGTGAGATCACGGTATCGGAGGAGCAAGCCCGCGTCCTTGACTCTCTCGTCCCTGGGTTCACCGTCTCGCGCTGGGATCAGTTCCGTCTCGCGAGAGTCCTCTTGCTCCTCGTGCTTGGGCAGCAAGATCGCAAAACTTTTCTGGAAACCATCTCGGCCCTGCTCAATACGGCGGACTTGCGGGAACAATCCGCGATTTTCTCCGCCTTTGCGCTCCTCCCCCATCAGGAGGATTTGGTGGAGGCGGCGGTCGATGGGCTGCGATCCAACATCGTGGATATTTTCGATTCCATTGCGCTGGAGAATCCGTTCCCAGCGAAGCATTTTTCCGAAGCGGAGTGGAATCAGATGGCTCTCAAGGTCCTTTTTATCAATCGTCCGGTCTATCGTATGACGGGACTGGTCGAACGCGCGAACCGGGATCTCGCTCTCGCGATCTCCTACCTCGCCCATGAACGTTGGGCGGCGGGACGGCAGATCTCGCCGGAAGCGTGGCAGCACTGCTCCGAGTTTGTCGAGGATCAGATCACGGAAGATCTCGTCCATTTGGTCGAAAACGGCGATGCGCTCGACCGGGAGGCAGTCGCCTTGGTAGTCTCATCCCAATCGTCCGACCGCCTTGATTTCCTCAAAGAACGCCTTTCTTCGGAAATTTCCGCGATTGAGGCCGGGACCTTATCCTGGCATCGACTCGGCGAAAAACGGGAGTTTCCCGTTTCCCTGAATGGCTCTCCCGCCTTGCCTTAACCTCTTCTTCCCATGAGATTTTTCGATTCCCACGTCCACATGGTTTCCCGAACCACGGACGATTACCAGCGCATGGC
>JAGPCC010000224.1 GCA_018058245.1 Verrucomicrobiales bacterium | reverse complement strand
CCCGGGCTCCGGCCCGAATCCGATCGCCCCGATCGCCGGCGCACTCGTCCCTACCCCGATCGCTCCGATTGCCCCGATTGCCGGCGGACCTGTCCCCAACCCGACCACCACGTTTGTCGTTCCCGGTCCCAACCCGACCACCACGTTTGTCGCTCCCGGCCCGAATCCGATTGCCGCGCTTCCCGCTCCCGGCTCGAATCCGATCCTGCCGACGACGACCTTGACCGGAGTCACCACGGGAACCTTCGTGCCTTCGGGGGCGGTTAACCCCCTGACTGGGCTTCAACAGGGTGCCTTCCTTTCGGGAACGGGTGCTAACCAGGGATTTACTCCGATCCGCAGAAACACGGGCACGGGGTTGACGCCCCTCGTTTTTGCCCCTCAGCCGATCGCAACTACACCAAGCGTTTCCAATGCCGCTCAACTCAAGTTATTGACGCAAACCGCAAACTTCCTCCAGCCCGTTCCTGCAACGCCGAATCCAAATGTCGTCACCCAACCTTCGGTGAAAAACGTGGGGTTTGGTGATAGCGTGTCGTCGATCGTGATCGATGGTCCTCCCACCAAGGTGACCTGGCAGGTGCAGCCGGGTTCGGCTGGAGCCACTACGATTTCCGATTTCAAAGTGGAACTCTGGGGACGCCTACTGGATAAACCGGGGCGAATCGGACTTGGGGGCGGCCCGCTCGCGACCACAGTCACCGCGAACGGAAATGCCGGGGAAGCGTCCGTGGGAATCTCGTTGCCGGCCGATCTCACCCAGCTCACCTTCAAGGGCGCCACGGGGGTGACGGAACAAGTCAAGAAGGAAGAGATTCTCCTGATGTATGTGGAGCCGGAGGTGACTCCTATGGTCAGCGGTGCCACTCTCGGATCCGGGACGGCGCAGAAGGGGCCCGCCCTGCCTCTCCTCGCCAATCCGACGACGTATGCCTCCCATGCCCCTCATCCCACTCTTAAAGCGTTTTCGCTGAAGGGGGGACCCCTCTCCCCGATTCAAAAAAACGACTGGAGTGGGAATGATGCAGAGTCAAACGGAGCGAATCCCGCCGGGACTGGAAAATTTCAGTTGTTTCCCGGTAATGGACCGAGAGAGGCATGGAAAAACGTGGAATTGGGGAAACCGGACCTTGCTGAACCCGCTGCGGTTGGCCTGCTAACACTGGTTCCCACGGATACCTTGTCTGGTGATCGCATCGCACCTGCCACGCTCGGGCAATCTCCTTTCTTCGACTTTGCTGCCAAGACAAGCGCTTCAGGCGATCAGGTATGTGTGATGTATCAGGGATTCGTCAGTTACCCCAACGCGCCCGCCGGAATTGGCGGAGTTCTGCGAGGGTACCGGATTGTGGGGAATCTCGGACTTCTGAGCGGTCCCACGGGGAACGAGGGACAGGTTGCCGTCGTTCAGATGATGCTGGATCTCAGTGGCGACGGTCAATGGACGGAACCTCAGACATTCCAGAATCGTTCAGGCCATGATCGTGCGACCGATCTCATCCCCACTGAGAAAAAACCGAACCTGAGGGAGCAGAGCGCATGGATGCGGCTTGCCACCAGTTCCGGGTTTCAGGTGACGAAGACGGCGGGGGGGGCGATGCAGTCGTTTGACATCCCGATCCGATTCGACTTGCTCGACAAGGTAGCGAGGTCCACGAGCAGCGGTACGACGGAGGTAATTGAAGCCTATAAGGCCCTCAAACCGACGGGGGCTTTTGCTCCCTTCTCACCGAAGGGCAGTTTCATCGAGAGTGCTTTATCAAGTCTACCGAGTAGCCACCATCTCCGGAACGAATTCTCCCAGCGGGACTTTATCGGCTACGTAATGGCGAAGACGAATGGCGATCGCTCTATCAACGTCAGTTTCACCATCATGATCGACACCAGTAACCTTGCGCCTACCGATTCACTCGGGGTCTTTGGTTTGCGGATCGTTCCGGATGTCTATTACTGAGAATCGATCGGCTCCACAGAGTTCAGAACAGCAAGAATCCAACCATGAAAACAACTTCATCCGGTTTCCGATCATGGAGAGTGCTGCTACCGGCGCTCTGGATCGCCAGTGCCTTTTGGCAGGGGGAAATGCATTCGGCTTCCGCCCAGGAGGGGATTTTCAACCCTTCCGGCAGCGTCGTTAGCGGCCGGGTCTCCGGCCACGATGAAAAAGGTGCCTATCTCGGAACGGTGCCCGGTGCTACGATTGAATTTTCAACGGCGGACGGGTCCCCGGCGGGCCAGGCGCGGACGGACGGGACGGGTTACTACGAGATCGCGAATCTCGTTCCGGGGACATACCGGTACAAAGTCACGGCGGAAAGCTTCGCAGCGGACGACGCCGGGAGGGGATTCCTCCTGCCCAATGCCGTCGACGGTTTCCTTCTCGATTTTATCCTCGTGCGGGGCAATGGGATTCCACCACGATCCGGTTCTCTCTCGGGCCAGGTCCAGATGCAAAACGGGGGACAGAACACCCCGATGGCGGGAGTCAAGATCTCGGCGAAGCGATCGGGCGGAAGAGATTTTGCGACCACTTTCACGGATCCCGGGGGGGCCTATTCCCTTGACCTTCCGGCGGGCGAATGGCAGGTCTCTGCGGTGAACCTGGGAATGGAGCCGAAGGTGAATCCGGGGACGCTGACGGTGGGAGGAACCACTCCGGCAAAGGTCGATTTTGTTTTTACTGATTCGAATTTCACGATAGCCACGACGACCAAAGACGTCTTTGCCCAGGTCAATGTTCCCGCTGAGGTGGGGGAAAGGGTTCCTCAAGTTCGTTTCGTCAGTATCGCCAGTGGCGAGGCCAACCCGGGAACGGTGAGCCGAATCACGGATGCTGAATTGCAAAGACGCGGAGTAACCGGGTTCTTTTCGAAAGACAACCCTGTCATCTGGTATGAGGCACAGCCTTCAGAGCCTCTGCCGCCCGGGAACTATCTCGCCGAGGCCGAAATGGACGGGCTCCCCGTGGTGATATCGTCTGAGAAGTTGGTCACTTCCGATCAGGAAACCTGGTTCGATCTTTCTATCGCAGCAGCGATTCCCGCGATCGAGATCAAACCCACCTTGCCAGGTGTGCGGGGGCGGGTTTCGGGACAGAACGAACTGGGCGAGTATCTCGGCATCGTAGCGGGTGCCACGATTGAGCTAGTTGGCGAGAATGGTGCGTCTGCAGCGACTGCGACTACTGACGAGACGGGCTTTTACGAGATTCCCGAATTGGGCGCAGGAACGTGGGGATACCGGGTGACATCGCCCGACTTCGCGCCCGATGATGCGGGCCGGGGTTTTGTAATTGCGGAGGAATCGGGCGTGCAGATCCTCGACTTTATCCTTTCCCGTACGAATCCCGCTCCCGCGAGAAAAGGGAAAATTCGCGGGCACGTCTGGAAAGAGATGGGAGGGGAGAAATTCCCGATCAGTGGTGCTCTCATTACATTGAAGCAGGAAGCCGGGAAGACATTGACAACCTTGACGACAAACTCTTCGGGTGAATTCGAATCCGAGTTGGCTCCCGCAATGTGGATGGCCTCCGCCTTGAGTGACGATTTTCAGGTCGATGTCCATCCTGCCCCGGTCGAGCTCCTGGCGGATGGCGAGGCGACAATCGATTTCACTTTCTCAGGAACACCCGAAGAGAAGATTACCCGAATCAACGAAGTCTATGCGGTTGTCTCCGTGGAATTGACGGAAGGTGCTGCGTCTCCCCCTGCTCCCGAAATTGCCTTTGTGACCGAAGGAGGAGAGACATCTGTCATCGGGACCGTGAGGCAGTTGCGAGGTCGTGATCTCGAAATTCTGGGAGGAATTTCCGTCGCGAGTTCCACTAATCTGAACTGGTATGAATCGACGCCAACCGAGTCTCTTCCAGCCGGTTTATGGCGGGTGACAGGAGTGCTCGATAGCTACGAACCCGTCGGTTCGGAGGCGAAGTCGGTGGGAATGGGGAGCTCGACTTACTTCGATCTCAATCTCTCTTCTGCCAAAAATGGGGAACCCGACCCGGATCCGGTTCCTGTGATTGGTACAGTGAACGATAGTCTGACGAGGGTGATGGGGCGTGTCAGTGGTCAGACCGACAGGGGTGATTACGAAGGGGTTCTTCAGGGGGCACGGGTGGATATATTTTCGGGAGGTGCGCTCGTCGCATCGACTCAGACGGACTCTTCAGGCTTCTATGAAATTGATCAACTGAGGGCCGGTGAATATCAGTACCGTGTCTTGAGGGAACCTTACGATGCAATCAACGATTACCCGGGGTTCCGGCTGCCCAAAGACAACGAGGGGTATGTGTTAGACTTCATCCTGACCCGGCCTGTCGCAAAATCAGGATCGGGCGAACTCTCCGGGCATGTCTGGGCCGACAACGGGGAATTAAAGACTCCTGCGAGAAACGCACAAGTCGCGGTCATGAATCAGGCCACCGGAGAGATCTCTTCGACCCGCTCCCATGGAGATGGAAGCTACGAGTTCTTCCTGGAGGCAGGTCAGTGGCGGGTCTCCGCGACCGCAGACAGACTGGGAAGCCAGGATTATCCACAACTCGTATCGATCAGCGACGGGGGAAAAGAGATTGTTGATTTCACTTTCAGCGGAACGGATCCCACACCTCCCCTCGCACTGCCTGTCCAATTGACCGGGACTGTCTCGGTAAGTGACTCCGACGGGAAATTCCCGGAACCCGGCGCGACCGTAGCTGCCCTGAATCAAGCAAGCGGAGCGATGGCTGTTGTGCAAACGGATGAGAATGGGGCGTATCAATTCCAACTTACGGCGGGAGAGTACCGGGTGGGGTCCTCGATCGAAGAACTAGGGGACAGGAATCATCCCGAATTGGTGGCTCTTGCAGAGGGGGCTTCGAAAAAGATCAATTTCGTCTTTGAAGTGGAGCCGGCCCCGAAATCCGGTCAGATCGCAGGTCACGTACGTTTGAAGGGAGGAGACGAGGATGTTCCTCTCCCCGGCGTACGGGTCACAGTGATGAACTCGATGGGAGAGAGGGATGAAGTCCTCACGGATGAAGAGGGCAATTATGAGTTCGTGCTTTCCGCTGACAGTTGGAGGATCGCGGCCAGTTCCGGGCAGATTGGTTCTCACGTTCACCCGGATCTCGTGACACTGGAAGCGGGAGGGACGCAGAGCATTGACTTCGTGATTCCGGAGCTGCCCGTTCCGGATCTCTCGCCCGTCTACGTGATGGTGGCGATCGAAAGACAGGGAAACGAGGTCGGCGGGAATCCCATGATTGAGTTGCTCAAAATGGCGGGAGAGGACAAAGATCCCGCGTTGGTGGACCTAACGATCGAACCGCTCGGCGCAAATCCAGGAAGTTCGCCTGTTTTCCAAAAGTTCGGCATGGGGGGCGCCATGAGAGAAGGGGATTGGCAGTATTTTCTGGCTTCGCCCGTAAAAGGCGGTGTTTCGCCCGGCCTCTATGCGGCAAGATCCGCGCTCGAACGTTACGTTCCTGCCGAGGCGGAACCCCGGTCTGCAAATGCCGGTCTTGAGACAGTCTTCGAATTGGTCCTCAAGAGAGTGCGACCGGAAATCCTGGTCCAGGTCGAGTCTAGCGAGGGAACCCCGATCCCGGAAGCAAGTGTGACTCTGGTGAATCAAAATTTGGGACAGTCGCTCGCGGATGCTCCGAGAATCGTCACGAACGGGGAAGGGGTCGCATCGGAGATCCTGGACGGAGGTTTTGGATCCTATAACGTGATGATCAATCGTGAGGGCTACCAGTCACTTGTGCAGGAGGTTTCGGTGGAGGAGGCTACAACGACTCTGAAAGTAAAATTGCTGGAATGGCCCGAGGTTCTCGTCACAGTGAACGATTCAAAGGGAACTCCGATTCCCGGGGTTGATCTTAAGTTCATCAACCGGACTCGCGGACAAGGGCTGAATGACGCGGAACAGATTGCCACTGGCGAGCGCGGTACCGGTTCGATGGTCTTAAAAGACGGATTTGCCGATTATGCCTTCACGGCAAGCAAGTCGGGGTATCAGATGCATGCTCAGGAGTTGAAGGTTGAGGAGGAGCTTGTTTCGCTCTCTGTGCGGCTCTTCAAATCCGATGAGAAGAAGATCATCGATCTGACAGGTGTCGTCGTGGAAAACCCGATGGCGCTGCGGTCTAGCAAAACCTCACCAACTCAGGAAGTGGCGGGTACTCTGGCGGACGGCAAGCGAATCCCGAATGCGAAGATCGCCTTTCAAGTCTCCCCGGGTATGACGCTCCCGGATTCCCTTTCGATTCCCCTGACGACGAACGGACAGGGAGAATTTTCCGCGCAGGAAGTGACCGAAGGGACCTATCAGGTCGCCGTCGCTGCGGAAGGATATGAACCACACACAGGGACCATCACGGTGGCCTTTGGAACAGACAAGCCCATCCTCGCACTCGACCCGAGGGCGATGGAGTTGGAGAACTGGATCCGAATGATTCTGACGCAGGGGTGGGGAAAACCATCGGCAAGTCAATTTCACCAGAACGGAGTCAAGGCGGATCCCGGGGATGGAAAAGTCGACTACGCCTTAGGGCTTTCCTCGCTGAGAGGAGAGGATCGGAGCGGGGCTCTCTCCGCCTATTCCGCAGCCGCAGGGAAAGTTCAGGACGACATCTGGTGGGACCGGTCCTGTGAGGGGTATATCTGGTCGCTCATGTATTATGATCAGGCGCAAAACGCTGCGTCGGAAATTGGAAGACTGATCACGAATTCTTACGCGATTCGCGCTGCAACCCCGGAGAGTAGGCAAACCGCCTATATGTTCGGTGTGGCGGTGGGAGTACTGAATGGCCCATGGAACAGTGAGGCGACGAAGCAGATATATGCTGACTTGGACCGGAACTCCATCGCCGCGTTGCAGGAACCATTGCGAAGTTCCTACGTCGAGGGACGAAACAGTGTTTTCAACCAATACAATAATCTGTCTTCTGCGGAGAACGATGCGAAGCAAAAAGTCATGCAGGAAGCGGCGGCGGAGAAAGCACGTATCGAGGCCACTACGGGGGTGAGAATGCGTGAGATTGAGGGGTTACTCGGGAATCACGACGCACAAAAAATTGCAATCAACAATCAGTGGCAAACCTATGTAGGAACTTCTCAGGTTAAAGCAAATCAGTATACGAACGAAATCAATCGGGTCAGGCAGAATCTCGCGGTCATCCAGGCGCAGTTGGGAGGGCTACAACAACAGCCACAAGCCCCGATGCAGAGAATGGCTTGCGCTGTGCACAGAGAGGAGGGTGGATTTAATCCGAACTGTCCCGAATGCGCGGCGGCAACCCAGGCGTTTGCTGCGCAAAATCAGGGAAACCAGGGCAATTCGTTAGGGATGCAAGGTCAGGCTCTCATCCTTGGGAGACAATTGGCAACGCTTCAGGGGGAGGAGAATCAATTGATCCAGCTAATCAATGGACTCAATGCCGAATACTCTCGCGCGGAACTGGAGTATCGCCGCCAAATCGGCGAACTTGATACGATGGCGGGGCGGTTGCGAAGCGAATACAGCACCCTGACGGGGAAAATGCAGGAGGTGCCGGATATCAATGCGGAAATCGCAAAGGAAGGGAAAAAGTTCGAAGCATCGAAGAAGTCTTTTATCACCTATTCGAAGTATCCCATTGAACTGCGCCGCCAGGAGTTGTTGGACTGGGTGAACCGGAAGAGCGAGTTGCCAGACCTGAACAACCTTCAACTGCCTCCGGTCCAGAATCAGAACGGGGAAGCATCGCCTCAGGCCTTCCCACCGCCTTTACCTAGGTAGTTCCCTCTCTATCCGGAAAAAGGAATCCCGCGGCTGCAGGGAAAGGCGCGGAAAGTGGAGTGGCTCGATCGGGATGATTTGGAGCACCTCAAATCAAAAAAGACTTATCAACTATTTCAGGGGTTCCCTTTCTCAACCGCTTTTTCAGGGTCTTGACCTATTTGATTTCCACCGGGGCTGTAGTTACACACGAGATAGAGGCTCTGGCCCGAGGAGGCGATCCCGGCACCGATCTTTGTGGATGTTTTCCATATCATCTGGGTGTAGTGACCCGCCGGATTCGATCCATTGGAGATCACCGAACCTCTTGTCCAGAGGTTCTTCTCGGAGGTGTACCATTGGTCTGCCAGCTGAAGTGGAGTGTATCCTGTCCCCATAGCGAGGTTTTCCCCGAGAGTGATTGATCCGAGCGTCCGGTTTGGATTGTGATCCCATTTGCTCGTATCCGCAGCCTGAATGTCCGCGTATTTTTGTGCGAAAGCAGCTACCTCCGGATCCCAGG
>JAGPCC010000223.1 GCA_018058245.1 Verrucomicrobiales bacterium | reverse complement strand
GTCCAAAGGACGACTGCGGCGAACAGAACCAAGACGTAGGGACTGAGGTTCACGATGATCGCCCCGGCACCAAGGAACAGAAATCGTAATAAGATCGCACCCAAAATGCCCCAATAAAGGATGCGGTGCTGGAGCGGTTGGTTGCGCTCTACGGTGAGGCCGAAGGATTTGAAAATCAGATAGAAAGCGAAAAGGTTGTCCACAGCGAGTGCCTTTTCGAGCACATAACCGGTGAAATAGAGACTAGCGTTCTCTAAGCCTCGATCAAAATAGACATAGACTCCGAATGCGGTTGCGCACAAAATCCAGATCACCGACCACATGGCGGCGTCTTTCATGGTGATCTTATGTCCCTTTTTATGGGAATTTAGGTCAATGGCAACAGCAACGACAAAGGGCACCAAGAAAGCTACTATCTGGGTAAGCGTGATGCCCGCGAACGAATCGAGTGACGTTTTTAAGAGGGCGGATGCGTCCATACGGGTGTCAGAGTAGGGAGTTTCAATTTTCTTGCAAACCAATTTCCGAAAATTTGCTAGAATTTTCTGGGGAGCACCCTATCCCAAAATCTCGCGCAAGAGCGGATTTGGAAAACGGCGGGTGGGGGAGATTGCATAAAAGCTCTCGCGGAGGTCGTCAAAGCGGTGGCGCTCGACGAGAAGGCCACTTGCTAGTTCGCCCTGGGTAACCACGGGAGGGACGAGGGCGAGTCCGGCTCCTTCGCGGGCGAGGAGGCGAAGCATCGCCATGTCATCTACTTCGGCGGCGATGATAGGACGGATCCCGAGTTTCGTCAGGAGAAGGTCAAACGAGACCCGGATGTTGCTGTCGAGACTGGGGAGAACGAGTGGAGTCGTTTCGAGATCCTCGGGAAAGCGGAACGGTTTTTGACGGGGAATCTTCCGCCCGATGAGGCTGATGGGCTGTTCGTCGAGAAGATGACTGTGCCAATTCGTTTCCGCATCCCGCTTCACCGGTAGATTCGAAAGGACAATGTCGAGGGTGTGGGCGCGTAACTGGGCGAGGAGACTGCGAAGGTTCCCCGAGCGGAGGATGAGCTCGACATCGTCGCGTCCGATCAAGGGGCGCAAGAGGGACAGCTGGAAGTTTCTCGATAGAGTCGCGGCTGCACCGACCCGGAGAACCTGACGATGACTTGTATTCTGATGCCGGAGAACATCGACGAGTTCCTCGCCGGATTGAAAGATGGATTCCGCGTAGTCGAGGGCAATACGACCCGCTTCGGTGAGGACGAGTGATTTATTCTGTCGTAGGAAGAGCGCTTGACCGAGGTTTTCTTCCAGACTTTTCAGCTGGATGCTGAGCGAAGACTGTGAAACAGCGAGGCGCTCCGCAGCCCTCGTCAAATTCCCTTCGTTGGCGATCGCACGGAAGTAGCGAAGGTGGTGGTAGTTCAGGAAGGACATGTTATCATTCTATTTTACAGAACGATTTTAATCAAAAGATATATTTGAGAGAAGGAAGTGAGTGCCGGTAAGTCACCCCATGACTGAACCAACTGCTGTTACTTTTTTCTCAGAGCCACTCTACGTCGCGGCGATCCTGACGGCACCTGTGGTGATGCTGGCGAGTGCATTCGTGCCGACTCGGGTGGCTCTCGCGAGAGGGCGTCACTACGCGGATCTGATCCAGAGATTCAGTTTCGTAGCCTTTGCCGGGGCCTTCCTCGCTACGGCGCAGCTCGTCGTGAGCGGTCCGATCACGTTCCGACTAGCACCCTTTCTCCCGGCAGGGTACTTTGACGCCCTCTCGGCGATGATGCTCCTGCTCGTGTCCTTCCTCGGGGTGATCGTGACTCGTTACTCCTGTCGCTACCTGGACGGGAACCCGGAGCAGGGGCGCTTTGCAAAGTGGCTCTCGATCACGCTCGGGACGGTTCTCGCACCGATTGTTTCGGGGCATTTGCTGATCTTCACGATTGCGTGGATTTCGACAAGTGTGAGTCTGCACCAACTGCTCACGTTCTTTCGTGATCGCCCTTCCGCGATCCTTGCGGCAAAGAAGAAATTTGTCATCAGTCGACTCGGCGATGCCTGTTTGATAGGGGCGCTCGCAACGACGTGGTATTGCTTTGGAACGTGGGAGTTTTCGGCTCTCTTTCAAGTAATCGACGGTCTGCGAAGCCACGGGGCAGTGCTGCCTCCGTGCCTCGGGTGGGCCAGTCTCTTCCTTGTCGGTGGCGCTCTCCTGAAGTCGGCTCAGTTTCCCTTCCACAGTTGGCTGCCGGATACGATGGAAACGCCAACCCCCGTTTCGGCGCTGATGCATGCAGGCCTCATCAATGCGGGAGGATTCCTCGTGATCCGACTCAGTCCTGTGATTGCCAGTGCGCCGGGAGCTCTCAACGCCCTCGCACTCGTGGGTGCAATCACGGCCCTTTATGGCTCGATCGTGATGCTGACTCAGACAAGTGTGAAGCGATCCCTTGCCTATTCGACGATCGCGCAGATGGGATTCATGATGCTTCAGTGTGGTCTCGGAGCCTTTGCCCTTGCGGCGTTGCACCTCGTTGCCCACGCCCTCTACAAAGCCTATGCCTTTCTCAGCTCCGGAAGCATCGTCAGTCTGACGAGAGCGGCATGGCGACCGACGGAGCGGGTTTCGGCTCATCCGGCAGTGCTTGTGGCAACTCTTGGCAGTGCGGTGGCATTGACCTGGGGGATCGGGTCGCTCTTCGGATTGAGCCTCGCGAACGAACCGGAGGTACTGCTCCTCAGTGCGATCTTTCTGATGGGTGTATCCTTCCTCCTCTGGAATCTCTGGTCTGCTTCGCAGGAAGTGACTTTGATCGGCCTGGGGTTGCTCCTCATTATTGCTACTTCGACTGCCTACTTCACTCTGCATGCAGGATTCGAGGAACTCCTGAGCGGTTCCCTGACTCATTATGCACCCGTCCGCACCGGGCTGGAATATGGTGTAATGGCCTTCATCGCTCTTCTCTTTCTGGCGGTGTTAGTCATGCAGGCCCAGATACCGGCGTGGTCGCAGAGTGCTCCCGGTCAGAAGATCTACCTCTACGCTTCCAACGGATTCTACATCGGAACGTGGGCGAATCGGCTGATGCAGAAGAAGAGAAGAGGGCACTCCAGAGCCCCGTCGATCACCTAACTTTTTGCCAGGAAAATTAAACTTCATTTTAGAAATCAAAGATCATGATACGAACTACACCACAAGAAAAAACTGCATCGCAAATCCCATTCCCCACCGAAACTTTGACCTCGGTTCGAGAGCTTGCTTCAGCCGCGATCAAAAGAATCGCTCCGCTCTGGCCTTTGCAAAATTTCGTCGCGGTCAATCCCTTTCTGGGAGTGACAGGGGAAGGATTTCTCGGGGCGAGCGCTCTCCTTGGCAGGATCACCGAAGGTGGGATGCAGATGCCGCTGGAATACTACCGGAGCGAATTCCGGAAGGGAGCGATTCAGCAATCGGATCTCGGCGCGGCACTTGCGTACGCCCGGAAGACATGGGAGGGAAACGCGGCGACGTTCGTGAGAGAGTTGCCAGTGGAGTCGGTTCTTGCGGCGCTCGATGGTCCCGGGGACTCTGTAGAGGATCGCATTCCTACTCTTGCGAGTGCGATCGATCAGGAAGAAGGATCTTCCTGGGAGATCACCGTAATCGAATCGATTGCCCGGTTTTGCGCGGCCCATTACGACGAAAACCAATCGACGTGGAGATCGCCCTGGAGTCATTTACCACTCTTCGACGCCTGGAAAAAGTCGGCGGCGCAGGATCCGAGGATGGAATACCTCGGGCTGGGTGGCTATCGGAAATGGATCGCGAACCTGCCGGACGATCCCCTGGAGTCGATTCTTCTCCATCTCGCGAGGATCGGGATCACCTCGGAGAAGGCCACTGATTTTCTCCATCAACAACTGTTCTCGATTCGGGGCTGGGCGGGGCGCGTGCAGTATTTCACGAGGGAAAAGAGCCTTCGTGGCGAATCGGACGATTCGATGCTCCACCTTCTTGCGATTCGACTGGCCCACGATGTCGCGGTGCTCGAATGTGGCAGATTTGTTCTTCCCCATGGATTTGCAGAGCGGATCATGCCAGGCAAGATCTCAGAATCCCCGTCGCACCATCTCCTGATCAACTTGCTCTGGCAGATGGCGCAGGAACAGGCCTGGCAGCGTCAATTTTTCGGGCAGCTCCTTTCGGTGCGGCGGGTATCGCCTCCGTCGCCGCGCAGAAAGTCATTGCAGGCAATTTTTTGCATTGATGTACGGTCCGAGGTTTTTCGCCGCGCCCTTGAGGCACAGGCGGACACGATTGAGACTCTTGGTTTTGCGGGATTTTTTGGGGTCGCGCTGGAGCAAATTTCTTTTGGGCAGGAACGGGGAGGGGCCCGCTGTCCAGTGCTTCTCACTCCCGGCTATCGTATCAAAGAGGGGATCATCGGGGCTGGACCACAGGAGGAGGCAAACGCGTTCCAAAGAAAAGGAATCAGCGCACGGCTTAACCAATCCTGGAATTCCTTCAAGAGTTCCGCTGTCTCTTCTCTTTCTTTTGTCGAGACGGCCGGTCTCGGCTACGGGGTGAAGTTACTGGGAGATTCCTTTCGAATACCCAAAAAGGGCCATTCGCAAAGTGGTTGTCGACCTCGTCTCGATCTCGAACCAACTGGCGATTTTGGGATACCGGCCGAGGCGAGGGTTGCGCTGGCTCTCGGCGCATTGGTCAATATGGGGCTGACGAAACACTTCGCACGCTTTGTTCTCCTCTGCGGCCACGGCAGTGAAACGACGAACAACCCCTACGGGTCGGGTCTCGATTGCGGAGCCTGCGGTGGGCACGCGGGTGACGCGAATGCCCGAGTAGCGGCGATGATTCTGAATGATCCAGCGGTGAGATCTGCTCTTGCGGCAGATCACGAAATCGCGATACCGGAAGACACCTGGTTCATTTCCGGGCTACACAATACGACGACCGATGAAGTGACCTTGTTCGACCTCAACCTTGTGCCGGCTGCACTCGGGGGCGAACTCGAGGCAGTCAAAAAGCAACTGGCTGGCGCAGGGGTGTTAGCGAGGAGGGAGCGGGCTTCGCGCCTCGGATTGGATTCCGATGATCCCGCCCTGGATCGCAAGATCAAAGCAAAAGCCAGTGACTGGTCCGAATTGCGTCCGGAATGGGGACTCGCGGGGAACGCGGCATTCATCGCGGCACCTCGGGAGCGGACTGCTGGAATATCGTTCGGTGGCCGGGCTTTTCTTCACAACTACAATCACCACACCGATTTAGAAAAGAAAACGCTCGAACTCATCATGGTCGCCCCCATGGTCGTGGCGAATTGGATCAACCTGCAGTACTACGCCTCGACCGTGAATAATGCGGCTTTCGGCAGTGGCGACAAAGCCATTCACAATGTCGTCGGAACTACGGGGGTGTGTCAGGGCAATGGAGGCGACCTGCTCACTGGTCTCCCGCTCCAATCCGTTCACGATGGAAAGAACTGGGTCCACGAACCGCTTCGGCTTCACGTAGTGCTCGAGGCACCCCGGACGGCGATCGATGCGGTTCTTGCGACTCACGAGTCCGTTCGAGAACTCGTCGCAGGAAGTTGGCTCCATCTTTTTGCGATCGAGGAGGAGGGGGCGGCCACGTATCAGTGTTTACCACGAGGCGAGTGGTTGCCGGTGGAGAGAGTCCTCACCGAGGCATGAACGGGGCATTCTTCCCGCACCAAATCGTAACAAACCGGTCCCGCCGGGGTATTCCTTTGCGTGGGGAGGCGAGCGCAACAATCAAGATGGAGAGATCGAGAGCGAAGATTGCATCACCCTGTGTCGCCATCTACCATGGAAGGGAAAAGAATCTTTCGCAAATTTGTCATGAAGCGCCTTTCCCTCTTTTGCCCGTTCGTTTGTCTCTGTCTCTGTCTCAGTCTTCCGCATACAGCGAAGGGGCAAAAACCCGAGCCGGAGTTTGATCCCTTTTCGGACGAAGCCGCTGCGGCACTAGTGGCTTTGTCAGATGGCGAAAAGGACATCTCACGGGATTTCCTGGAACCGGGGCAGGTTCGTGCACTCACGGAAAAAACGACCCCCTCGCTCGTGACTGTCCGACAGATGGGGCGCGACGGCGAACGGAGCGGGACAGGTTCTGGATTCATCGTTTCAGCGGACGGGCTTGTCGTGACGAATTTTCATGTCATCGGGGAAGGCCGCTCAATCGAAGTGGAGTTGTCAGATGGTACCGTTTGTGATGTCACCGAGATCTATGCCTCGGATCGCAATTACGATCTGGCGGTGTTGCGCATCGATGCGAAGGGGAAGGCGCTCACGGCGCTGCCAGTGGGTGACTCGGATGGAATCCGGCAGGGCGACCTTATTCTCGGTTTTGGTGCTCCCCAGGGCCTTTCGTTTAGTGTCGTCCCAGGAGCAATTTCCGCGATTCGCAAACTGGAGCCGGGCTTCGCCGGTGACGGAGAGACCCCGGAGTTCCCCATGCTCCAACTCGCGATGCCGATCGAACAGGGGAATAGCGGTGGACCGATCATCAACCTCGCCGGTGAAGTCCTCGGGATCGTCACTTTGCGGCACCGCGTCACCGAGAATCTGGGATTTGCCGTGCCCGGGAATGATCTGAAACACCTTCTCGAAAAACCAAATCCGGTAGCGATGAACCGTTGGAGAACGATAGGTACCCTTGATCCCCGGCAATGGACTCCCGTGATGGGGGCGGAGTGGAGCCAACGAGGCGGGATCATTACTTCCCGTGAGACCGGTGACGGTTTTGGTGGACGGGCGCTCTGTCTGTCCACCCTGCCCGTGCCAAAGCTCCCCTACGAGCTCGCGGTGAAGGTGAAGCTGGATGGCGAAGGGGGAGCGGCCGGATTAGCATTCTCTGCCGATGGAAAGGATGTTCACTATGGGTTTTATCCAAGTGAAGGGAGACTGCGTTTGACGCGCTTTGATGGCCCGGATGTTTACAGTTGGACGATTTTAGAGCAGATCGAGGCACCGTCCTACCGCAAAGGCGACTGGAACCGACTGCGTGTCCGCATCGAAGACAAAAAGATCACCGGCTGGGTCAATGATGAGAAGGTGCTGGAGCTGGAAGACGACACCTTTCGCGCCGGGGCGGTCGGCTTGTGCAAATTCCGAAAAACGGAGGCAGAATTCCGCCAGTTTCAATTGGGCGCAAATCTTGCGGAAAATGTGGCGACCCATGAGAACGAGGAGCAAGTCGGGAAACTGCTCGACCGGTATCTTGAGGGGACTCCCGCTCGTGAGATGATCGAGGAGCTGGCCCACGACGGGATCGGTAGTCGTAGTCTGATCCATCGGAAGGTAGAAGAACTGGAAGAAGCAGTGACACGCCTGAAGGGACTTGAGAATGAAGTCTATCGAACCTCGGTGACGAGGGAGATGCTGATGGCCCTCGAAAAACCGGAGGCCGAGGTAGACCTGTTTGAAGTCGGACTTCAGATCGCGAGATTGGATGACCCCGAGCTGGATGCCGATCACTACCGGGCGGTATTTTCGCAACTTTCAAAAGATGCCGAAGTCTATCTGAAGACGGCTGCCCTGGAAGGGGACAATCAGGAGAAAGCGTCCGCGTTGCGGGATTTTCTCTTCAAGGAGAACGGATTTCACGGGAGCCGTGGCGAATATTATCATCACGCCAATAGCTATGTGAACCGTGTTTTAGATGACAGGGAGGGGTTGCCGATCACCCTGAGTGTCGTTTTTATCGAGTTGGCGCGGCGGTTGAAACTCAAAAATGTCTACGGGGCAGCTCTTCCAGGCAAGTTCATGGTCGGGGTCGCGGGAACCGCTGAAAGTGAGGCGGTCTACTTTGATGTCTTCGAAGAAGGAGCGTCCCACAATCGGGAAAGCGCTGAGCAGGTCGTTCAGGAACTGAGTGGGACCGCCGCTGACGACTCCGCCTTTGCCCCGTGCCCGTCACGGGACATCGCCGTGCGAATGCTGCGGAATCTGGTCGATATCGAGATCAACCGGAAGCAGACTCCGGAAAAAGCGGAAAATTATCTGGAGCTCCTGCTCGCGATTCAGCCGGACTCCGCCTACGAGCGCTTCCAGCGTGCGATTCTACGAGTCCAGTCGGAGAAGCTGGAAGGTGCGCGGGAAGATCTCGACTGGCTTCTAAAGAACCGCCCTCCCGGTCTCGACTATTCCCGGCTGGAACAGTTCCGTGAGTCGCTGCCCAAGTGAGGTTGCGCTGCCCAAGTGAGGTTGCGCTGCCCAAGTGAGGTTGCGCTGCCCAAGTGAGGTTGCGCTGCCCAAGTGAGGTTGGGGAGTGAAAGGA
>JAGPCC010000222.1 GCA_018058245.1 Verrucomicrobiales bacterium | reverse complement strand
CTCGACCGGCATGTTCGCTGCCCGAGGCGGTTACCAGCCCGGCATCGATCAGCATTCGGACAAGGGAAACGGCTTCTGCCCCTTCGATCGAAAGTGCAATGTCTCCGCGAGAGGCAGAGGCGACAAGTTCAGAGACAGAGGAGTTCCCGTCGAGTCGCCTTACAAATTCATATTCCTTTCGCCCGAGTCGGTAGTAGTTCCCTGAAAGCGGGTCTTCGAGGAGATAACTCCCCTCCCCGCCCACTTCCTGGAAGGTCCACTTCAATCCCTCCCGAAGTCGAGGCGAGGTCACCTCGATTTCTCGGATCGCAAAGTCAGGTTTGTCAGGAAATGCATTCATCTACAGGGTGGGATCACGTCACCAGAGGCGGTATCGCAGCGCGAGCCATCCATCGCGGCACAGATTCCATATCAGCGGACGAATCGGCCCGGCCACTTTCGCCTTTCCCTTTAAGCCGGCCCGCAGCTGATTTTCAGGGTTCTCGATTTCCGCTTCGCAGAGGAAAACATTCGCCTCGTCGAGCCATTCGGACTTCGGAGCGATCCGGAGGATGGTGCTTTCCACGGTCAGATTCACGCGGGATTCCAATTTCAAATCTACTTTCGCTCCGATCTCCACAAGAGAAATTTCAGAGGCAGGCACTGCAACTTCGGCGACGAGGCGATCTAGCGGGCCGACTTCGTAGAGAGTGTCGCCGACGCGAAGCGGTGCCCCTTCGGACCTTTCCAGATCCCCCCGTAGGACGAGACCATCGATCGGAGATCGCACTTCGAGGTGATCCTGACGATACTTCAACAACTCAATGTGATAGTCCAGCCCCTCTGCCTCCAGCGCTGAAATGCGGGCTTCCGCAATATGGCCCTGAGAGAGGGCATGATCCGACTCTTTCGTTGCTCGTTCTCTCTGAGCAAGAGCTTCGGAGAGCTGAGAACGGATTTCCCGACCATCCATCTCTGCGAGAATCTGATCCTTTGTCACTACTTCTCCTGCTCGCACGAACGATTGCCGGAGAGTCCCGTCAAAGGGGGACGCAATGACCCGCCGCACTACCGGCTGTAGCTCGCACTTCGCTTTTACCGGGTAGGGAAACGGAACGAGTAGCCCGATCAAGGCTGCGACGCCAACCGCTACCGCAAGATGTCGTTGTGTGAGGGTCCCTCGAATCCATAGCCTCTTAATCCCGCCGATCGCAGCACCAGGTTTTGCACGGTAGAGTAGTGAAAGCAACGGAGCGACCTCAGGCGTTGCCGCACGGAGGAGAGATTCTTTTTCCACCAAATCATCCGGTTCTTCCTTCCACAGAAAGAGCCAAGCCCCCCGGGTTTTTCCCTGTGCATCGATCAGCGGGAGGCAAAGGGAAAGTGCCGGATCGAACCCTTGGCGCAGACCGGAGGCCGCCGAGTTCCCGCCTTCATCCCTTCTCGCAATACACAACCGACCACGATGCACGACTTCGGTGAGATGACTCAGGAGAGCTCGGCGCCCTGGAGAGTGCGCCTCGGAAGGTCCCGCTTCTCCCGACACCGCAGCGAGATGCTGTGACCCGCGGCGATTCACTGACAGTGCAACGGTATCGCACTCCATTACCTCGCACAGGTGGTTCGCGAGGTTCCTCGCACATTCCGAAAAATCGACTCCTCCTTCCGAGGCCGCAAGCAATTCGACAAAAGCGGCGACTTTTCCGAAACGACGGATCATCGCTCGGTGACTTCCCCTCGCTTTCGACACAAGATGCAGCAGACCTACCGATTGCAGCGCCGCCAGAGGCCCCATTTCGGCAGTCTGCTTGAGATCATGCACACGACAAAGGATCGAAGTCACTTTTCCGCGCTCCAGTACGGGAACCGCCATCACGAGGCAAGTCTGGCCAGCCAAGGTCGACGGGAGTGACAATGCTACTTTGGCCTCGATCACCTTAGCCGCGACTCGCTCACAGGTCTGCACAAGGAGATCGCCGGAGGCATGTAAAAATTTCTCCTGCAAAAGAGGAACCGCAACGACACACTCAGGATTCAAGGCATACGAGACGGAACCGTCGGCACTTTCCTCTGCCGATTCATGGCTCAGAGCCACGGCATCCTCAACCGAAAAGACAACACAGCCCCACCCGCCATGGAGACGGGCGACAGCATCGAGCGCATTGGGCAGAATCCTATCATCCGGTAAATCGGAAATCTGCCCCAACGTCGCGGCCGGGAATGCCATCGTGAGCTTCCGCGATCCACCGCTCGCGGACACGGAAAGCCTCGAACGCTTCTCCGGAGGGGCCGGATTCACGCCCGAGCTTTGATTGACACGGGAAAGAGGTGACGACATTATAATTAATATGGATTTTACAGTAATTTAAATCCATTAATTGTAAAGACCTATTGTTTTTTCGCCAAAAATGATTGTCTTCGACGCAGAACCAAGAGGGTATCTCCTTCCGGTTAAGAGGGTTGAGTCCTTGAAAACGAACTAGGAAGGCGTCACTCCAGCACCTGAATATCATTCCCGCTTCCTTGACTGGGAAGGCCACTTCCCGTCGGATCGGCCGGAACGGGTTTGGCATAATCCATCGCTGTCTGCTGGCCCACGAGGGGAGTTCCCGAGAGGATATCTGCGGTGAGAAATTGCCCTTTTCGCGCCGGACTGACTTTCAGCGTGGCCGTGGTCTCGCCCTGATTTCCGAAAACGGTGATCAATGTATCGGGTTCGATCTGAAGGAGTCGGCTCGAACGGATGAGGACAAACCCTCCTGCAGCATCGACATGGTGAATCGTCCCGACTGGGATTTTCATCACGGGGGGCTTGGATTTTTCCGCCGCGGGCTTGCTTTCTTTCTCCTTTCCCTTTTTCCCGGGCAAAGTCACGCACCCGGAGAGAAATACCGCAAAAAGAGCAATTGCGAGAGATCGAATCAAGACATTCATGAAAATACCCAGCCTGCCAAGGTGAAATAGATGATCGATCCGCTCATGTCCACAAGAGTCGTGATCGCCGGAGACGCTACCACAGCGGGATCGAGATTCGCCTTTTTCGCGGCAATCGGGAGAGCCGCACCGATGAACGTGGAAGTGAGAACCTGGGCCATGAGCGATAGGCCCACGATCAAACCGATCTTGAACTCTCCCCCATTCCCTTCGACGAAGGCGGACGGCAGGAGAAAATTGATCTGTAGTGAGACGCAGACGCCGAGGAGCGTTCCGAGCATCAGCCCGACCTGGGCTTCTTTTGAAATGACTCGCCAGAACTCTCGAGTGCCCACCTCTCCCAACGACATCGCTCGAACCACCATGGTGGCCGATTGTGCGCCGGTATTCCCCCCGGCTGCTACGACCATGGGCAGATAGAGAGCCAAGATGTAGTGGGCCGTAAATACATCTTGGAACGAATGGATCACAAATCCCGACGAAAGCGCCATAAAAGCGAGGGCGAGAATCCAACCTGAGCGTCTTTTAAAATGAGTAAAAGGCTGCGTCTGGAGATAAGCCAGATCGCCCTGGCCTCCAATCCCCGAACTACGCTCCATGTCTTCGGTGGATTCCTCTTCGAGAATTTGGAGCGCGTCGTCGTGAGTAATGACTCCGAGGAGCCTACCACCATCATCGACCACAGGGAGTGCCATGAGATCGTAACGCGCGATCATCTGGGCTGCTTCCTCCTGATCGGCATGGACATTGATCGAACTTTGATCCGTATCCATCAAATCCCGGATCGGGGTGTCCCACGTGGAAAATGCGAGATCGCGGAGACGCACTTTCCCTAGAATGCGTCGATTTTCATCAAGCACGTAGATCCGACTGAGAAGTTCCGCCTCGTCCCGGATCGCCTTCAGCGCTTGGAGTGCATCCTTTACCGTGAGATTCTCCCGGATCGTCGCCATCGCAACTGTCATCCGTCCCCCCGCAGTCCTCTCCGGGTATCGCATCAAATCCTCGGAGATGAGGCGTTTTTCCGCTCCGAGCAGTTCAATGTACTGGGGGCGCTCCTCTTCTTCAATTTCTTGTAGGAAATCGACCAAATCATCATCCGAGAGAGCGTCGAGCACCTCCCTCTGTTCTTTGATTGATAAGGTATTGAGCCGCCTTTCGACATCAGCCGCCGGCAGATAATCGACCCAGGCAGTCAGCACTTCCGAAGGAAGGCCGACGAGCACATTCTCCCGCTCCGTCTCATCCAGTCGCTCAAAGGCCATCGCGACGTCCCCGGGGTGCGCGATTCTTGCGATCTCCGAGATGCGATCAGGCGTCGGTTTCAAGAGGACATCGAGAATCGACTCTACGTCGAACTCCTGCTGTCCCATTGTTTCCGCGTCACCCATTATCCTCCACATTCCCGCCTCTCGCAAAAAAACGCAAGCAAACGCACAGGACACTGGAAAAGCTTCACTCGCCACAGTGTTGAATTAGGAGAAACTCATTGCACGATCCGGGATCGGTCCTTCTATTCGGGGTGATATGAGCACTTCACCCGACGGCCAACGATCCGACGACTCACTCCGCTATGGATTGCTGGGCGACGACACCGCTTCTATGCTGGAGAAACTCGAAAAATACACGGGCACGATTGACTGGAGTTACCTCAAACCTCATTTTGAAACCGGAGCACTGCTCTACGTCGATCCTTCTCTCGCCCTCACGGAGGTAGGGCACGCTTTCACCGCCGATGATGCCGCCCGCGTTGCCGCGTGGAGACGGACCGGGGATCTGGTCACGCCATCCGCACCTCACGCCGAATACTGGGCAGAGAGCGGTACGATCTTCCTCGCGCTCGTGGTTTCACCCTTTGTCCTCATTCAGCCGCTTCCGCAAAGCTGAATGGAAAGAACCGAACGCTACTTCTCGACCGGTTGCCCGTCCGCGACCCAGCCGTCGAATCCGGAGATCAGGTGGTACAGCCGAGTGAAGTGCAGTTTTTCAAAGATCGGAAGGGCTTTTCCGCTCCGGACCCCGCCAGCGCAATGCACGAGGTAGGGTTTTGTAACGTCGAGTGCCGCTAGCTTTGCCTCAAAATCGGGCGCGTTGAAGTCGATATTGACGGCATCTGCGAGGTGGCCAGCGGCAAACTCCTGAGGAGTCCGAATGTCGAGCACGGTGACACTGGGATCGCTCGCGAGGACTTCGGCGGCCTTTGATCCGTCTACGACGATCGGTCCGTCCGCTTCCTTGGGGACTTCGTTCGTGACATCAGAGACAAGACTTTCACCACCACTTTCGGAGGAGTCGCACGAAGCAAGAATGAGGCACAGGAGAAGGAGGGGCAAGGCCCTTACGATTTTCATCCGAGGAACATACCCAGCATTCCCCCTACGCCAACCACAAAACGAGAATTTCGGCTCGAACAATGAGTCAAAACGGTACGCCCCCGAAGGAGCAGGGCACAAGTCCCCCCCTTGACTCAGGGCTTCAGAATCCCGCGACGCTCTGGACAGTGAATCCCTTGAGATACTTGGTCTCAGGGAGCGTCAAGAGCACGGGATGATCCCGCCTCTGCGAATGGGTCGCGAGGAGCCGGAGATTCCGCCTCGCATCGACCGAGGCATCGACGATCACATCAAAGAACTCCTGCTCGCTCACATGGTGACTGCAGCAGTAGGTCGACAGGATCCCGTCAAAATTCAGCAATTTCAGGGCGCGAAGATGAATCTCCTTGTACCCGCGCATCGCACCGCTGACAGCCTTCCTGCTTTTGGTGAAAGAGGGCGGATCAAGAATAATGAGATCGAATTTCCGCTCCGCCGTTTCCGCTTCTTTCAGGAAATCAAATACGTTTGCTACCTGCGCGTCGACCGTGAGTTCGTTGCGAGCCGCATTTTCCAACGTGGCCGCGACCGCGCCTTCGCTGATGTCAATCGCAAGGACCGAGGCTGCCCCAGCCTTTGCCGCATGAAGAGCAAAACCTCCCTGATTGCAGAAGCAGTCGAGGACAGATTTGCCCTCTGCATAGGAGGCCACCGCCGCGTAGTTGTCGAGCTGATCGAGATAAATACCGGTTTTTTGCCCCTCCAAGAGATCAACCTCCTGATGCAACCCGTTCACCGTGATTGCAATTGGCCCGTTCCAAGTGCCTGCGAGGACACCGACGACGGGTTCCAGTTCCTCCGCCTTCCGAATCGAAGAATCATTCCGCTCGATGATCGTGATATCTCCGAAAATGCCGCACAATGCCGAAACGATCATCTCTTTCCGCTGATCCATCGCGAGCGTCAACGTTTGCAGGGTGAAACAGTCCCCGTAGCGATCTACGACCACTCCAGGCAATCCATCTGCCTCACTCCAAACAAGACGGTAGATCGGTTCCGCGAAGCCCATCGCCTCCCGCACACCGAGGGCACGGCGAATTCGACGGTCAAAAAAGTCGGCATCCAGATCCTGTTTCCGTCGTGAAATTCGACGTGCCACGATTTGCGACGCCGGATTGTAGATCGCCGATCCCAGCGGTCGGTCCCGAAAGTCCTTGAGCGTGATGACATCCCCTGGTTTCGGATCGCCGAAAATTTTCTGAACCTCACTGGAATAAATCCAGTCGTGGCCGTGATAAATTCGCGAGCGGGGTTTGATGACAAGTCCAGGCATGGCCGAGCTTCGTCTAACATGTTCACCGCGTCAAAGCCGTCTCGCAGCCCAGATCTTCTCCGTGCCTGCGATTCTGAAGATCGATCGAGTACCTCACGAACCGATTATGCGTACCGTGACTCGGTTGCGGTACGCGACTAGATTGAACCAACTATACGGATATTCATGCGGATCTCGCCCTTCATCCTCCTTCTTTTTGGTCTCCTTTTCGGTCACTCGGAAATGCAGGGAGAACCCGTCGCTCTGAAAAATCATCCCGGAAGAACCATTTACACAAAGCTCTGTGTTGATTGCCACGGGGAACGCGGCGAAGGCGTCAAAGACAAAGCCGACGACCCCCTCCAGGGCAGCCGCACTCTGGAGGATCTTGCCGGTCGCATTGAGAGAACGATGCCCGAGGATGAAGAACACCTCTGCGTCGGGGAGGAGGCAAAGGCTGTCGCCGCCTACGTTTACGATGCCTTTTACTCCGTCGAAGCGCGCGCTCGCAATACCCCCGCCCGGATCGACTTGTCCCGCCTCACGGTCCCTCAGTATCGCAATTCAATCGCCGACCTTCTTCTCGCTTTTCGTGGAGAGGTCAATGTTGGCGAAGAACACGGCATCAAGGGCTCCTACTTCGGGGATCGTTCCTTTAACGAACGCAAGGAGTTCCGCGATCAGAAGAAACCCGATCGCTACGAACGAATCGACGATGCGATCCGTTTCGACTACGGCGAGGGGGTTCCGAAACACACAGAAGCGAAGGAATTCACTGCGGAAAATTTCTCGATCCGCTGGGAAGGTACCATCTTGCCGCCAGAAACCGGGGTCTACGAATTCGTCATTCGCACTCGGAACGGTGCTACCCTCTGGGTAAACGAGAACAATCACGGGGAAGAATCGCGCGGGAAATTGATCGATGCCTGGGTTGCTCCCGACAATACGGTTCGGGACGAAACAGGCAGCCTCTTTCTCATCGGCGGGCGACCCTACCCACTCCGTCTCGAATTTTTCACCTACAAAGAAAAATCCGCCTCCATTGAACTCCTTTGGAAAACACCTCATGGGGTACTCGAGACGATCCCGAAACGAAATCTCGCCCCCATCTGGAATCAGGAAACCTTCCTGGTCGATACGCCCTTCCCTGCAGATGATCGCAGTGTCGGATATGAACGAGGGACCGCAATTTCCAAAGCCTGGTTCGATGCGGCCACCGCCGGAGCAATCGACGCGGCGGGATATGTAGTGGAGCATCTCGACGAACTCGCGAAAACAAAACCCGATAAACCCGAGCGGAATCAGAAAATCCGGGAATTTGCCGGACATTTCGTCGAGCGAGCTTTTCGACGCCCGCTCCAAGAAGGCGAGAAAAAGCAATTTATCGAAATGCATTTTGCGGGGAACGCCACGCCGGAGCAAGCCATCAAACGCATCGTGCTACTTACGCTCGCTTCCCCGCAGTTTCTCTACCCAGGACTGACACGCACCACAAAACCCGACAAATGGGATCTCGCCTCTCATATCTCGCTCACCCTGTGGGACTCGATCCCCAATCAACGCCTCTTTGATCTCGTGCAAAAAGGGGAACTCGATAAACCAGAGAGACTAGATGGCCTCGTCAACGAAATGGTCTGGAACTGGCGCACCCGCGCGAAAATGCGGGGATTTTTCCACCACTGGCTCGAACTCGAACGCGCCGACGAACTTACCAAGGACAAAGAAGTCTATCCGGGATTTGACGAGGCGGTCATCGCTGATCTCCGCACTTCCCTGAATCTCTTC
>JAGPCC010000221.1 GCA_018058245.1 Verrucomicrobiales bacterium | reverse complement strand
CTCCGGGCACATCCACCAATTCAAAAGTGCGGAAGAACTCGACGCCATCCAGCCACTTCCATTTCGTCACGACACTCTCGTATCTGCGCCCGGTTCCGATCTCTCCGCCGCCTCGGAGAGAAGTGATTGTTACCGGTTCGATCGTTCCGAGCAGTTCCCGCACCTTTCGAACATTCTCCGAATATTTCTCCTGCGGAAATTGTTCCCGGTATCGCTCCGTGGTCAACGTTTCCCAAGCCCTCTCCGCCGCGCCCTCTCGTATCAACTCCAAGTATGGAGTGAGCCATTCCGTAGAAACACGTGCCTTTTTCTCCGCCGCCTTTCCGCGCACATATCCGACACCGACGATGATCAGGAGGATTACGAGGAGACCTCCCCCGAGACACCCTGACAAACCTATCCAACTAGGCGGCGACTCCTTTGCATTCATCTCTCTTCGGATATTCTCCTACCGACATTCAGAGGTTCAGACGAGGTTTTTCAGGCAGACCACGTCATTCTAGTCCAGTTCCCCCACCACGGGATTTTCGGGTTTAGTCAGAAAATACAACACCAGCGACACCAACACAATCGCCAGGGCTACCAGCGGCGCAACATGTCCGCCGGGTTGGCTCCACGCAGCCTCGATGCGCACCGCGATCAGAATCAAACAGACAATCGCCCCGAGAATCGGTATCACGAGGGGGACCTCAAACCCGCCCGTTGGTTCTCCCTTGCGAGTTTTCAGCACTACCAGGGACACATTTACGACACTGAATACCATCAGGAGCAGGAGAACGGTCGATTCAGCCAGTTGCTTCACACTGCCGCTGAGAATGAGAGCGGTTACTACCACAAAGAGAATCATGATCGCGATGTGCGGAGTGCGCCGCGTGGCATGAACCTTCCCTACCATCGCCGGGAGCAAACCCTGACGGCTCATGCCGTAGAGGAGCCGGGAGCCCATCACATAATTTAACAAGGCAGTGTTCCCGATCGCAAAAAGAGTGATCCAGATGTAGACCGTATCGATGTTCTGAAACCACGGGGCGGCCGCTTTGGCGACCTCCATCAGGGGCGTCGGACTCTTTGCCAACTCGGCCCAGGGAACCACCGAGACCGCCGTGATCGCCACAGCCATGTAGATCACTGTCGCCGCTACCATCGCTCCGATGAGCCCCATCGGGACGTCTCGGCGAGGATTCTTCACTTCCTCACTGACATTCAAAATATCCTCGAAACCAATAAAGGAAAAGAACATGAGGACGGCACCTTGCAGAATCAGCATCATCGGAATCGCATCGGTGCCGCCGAGGGCACGGGCGGGAGTTTCGAGGTAGTCGACGCTCCCCCAGAAGCGCATTCCCACGACAATGATAAAGAGCAGGCCAGTCGCTTCCACGAGGGTGCAAATCGTGTTGACCCACATGCTCTCCCGGATGCCTCGAAAGATCACCAAGCTCACTAACAAAACAATTCCAATCGCAATCAACTTCACGGGAAGGACCATCTCGAGTCCCCGCTCGAGCGTCTCCGCCATCGCCTGCGCTCCTGTCGCCATGCTCGTGAGACCGCTCATCGTAACGCAGAGACCGACGACGTAACTCAACCAGGGTCGCCCCAGGGCACGCTGCGTCACATAAGCGGCGCCCCCTGCCTTCGGATAGCGACTCCCGACGCACGCATAGGAGAGCCCCGTCAACAACGCCACTACCATCGCCGCCAGGAAGGCCAGCCAGATCGCATTTCCGAGTGAATCCGCCGCCTTCCCCACGAGAGCATAAATGCCCGCACCGAGCATGGAACCGAGACCGTAGAAACCGATTTGCCAGGCTCCGATTGATTTCCGCAAAGTGGGTTCTTCGTTCATAAAAAGGTCAATATCGGTAAATGCGACCCTGACACTCTGGGCGGTAACTCGGGTTTTAATCAAGACGAACTTTCACGAAAGCGAGGAGAAAGGCCATTTTGGGGCGTCCAGAAGCGTTTCGAAATGATTGGGGATGCCTCCGAGGCTCTTGAGGTTCCCACCCAATCATCCGGCGAGACTCCGTCCGCGTTTTCCGATCTCTCGCCTGCCGCCGGGATAGGCTGCCAGGAACGCCGTCGCTACAGCATGAACTTCCCTCTCATGGGAGAGTCAAGATTCCGGGTAAACCCTCTTTCGTGTCGGGCGGTGACGTCACTCATTACGTGATCCAGATTGACTCGCCAAGGGGCATAGGCCGTGTTAGAAAAAGGGTAATCGTCGCGATCTCTTTCAATTCCCCACTCCTCCCCCTGATGCGAACCCTTCCCATTCTTGGCCTCTTTGTTTTGCTATTTCCGCTTTTCCCGGCCTCCCCGCTTACTGCCGCAGACTTCCACGGTGTAAAAGTGATCGCACATCGCGGTGCGGGATTTGAATTTGACGAGAACACGGTCGAAGCTTGCCGCCAGAGTTACGAGCGAGGCATCCGTGGCTACGAAGTCGATATTCGCCTGACTCGCGACGGTCATCTCGTGCTGATGCACGACTCCGACGTAACCCGCACCACTGGCGGTGTCGGCAAGGTGGAGGAGATGACCCTGGCGGAGATCCAAGGTTTGAAAACGAAAGAAAAAGGCGCGCCGATCCCGACGATTGAGGATCTTTTCCGTTACTTTCAAGACAAACCGGATATCTACCTGATGCTAGAGATGAAAACGACGGACACGACTACCTACCCGGACGAAAAGATCGAACTCTACTGCCGCCAACTCCACGAGATCGCGAGCCGAATGCTGCCGGCCGACACCTACTGCTTCATCTCCTTCGACCTCCGCGCGCTCGCCGCGATCCACCGGATCGCACCCGAGGCATTCACTGGCTACCTCAGCAGCAAAGCGCCGACCGAGACAATGATCGCCGAGGCAAAACAACTCGGCTGCGGCCGTCTCTCGGTCCCCATCGAGACCACGACACGACAGCTCGCGCGCAAAATCAAGGAGGCAGGAATGCAGCTCTCGCTCTGGCCCATTCGGAAACAGGAGGATGCCGATCTCGCTGTGCTCTGGGGTGCCAGCATCATCTGCTCCGACGCCCCGAGTGACTTGCTCAAGTCAGCCGCTCCGTGATTCATCGGTGACGATGATACCTGATGCAGGTGATGCCTGCGAAAAGGTGGCTCGAATTTCTGCAGATCCCATCATGCAGATTGCCAAAGTTCATTGCAGATTTCCATCTGCACGGCCTCCCGCGAAGTGGGATCCCGCTTGGCAAGACTCCCGTGATTTCATTGATAATCAATCGGTTACGAAGATGAAAAATGACACATCTCCCATTGGCAGGTAAAGTGCATTGGAAACTTTCGATGAGAAAGCTTCCCCCTCCGTCAAAACCACTCATTCAGTTTGCGTTTCGGCTTCACTTTTTGAACCGAGGGCTTGCAAGAGCGGCGGATGTTCTTCCTTCCGAGGAGCTTCCACACTTTCAGTCCGTGCGGAAGGAGGTCGGACAAGCCTACGATGATTTCGTGAGACTGACCGATCCCGGTCTTGCTCCCAGACTGTCTACGATCTACGGAAAGTCTGCTCGGAACTGGGAGCGTCTTCTCTCGGAGAAAGTCGCGTGCGAGATCCTACGGAATCTGCAGACGGCGGAATCTCTGAATAGCGAGACTCTGACGCTGGAGTTGAAAGTAATCTGCCAGAGCGGTGATCGTTTGATGCGAATAGTGAACCCCAAAATGGCAGAAAGACTGCTCCCCATCGTTGATCGCCTCAAGTCCTTGCTTCGGCCTCTCGGATCTCTCGAAAAAGAAATAGGCAACGGTCATCTCACTGCATGGCGGGAGGCATTTGCCTCGATCCGGAAAGACAACTTCGCCCCCACGTCCCCCATCCCTCCTTTCAGCAGGCGCTCTCTCGCCATCCCGCTCGCGATGACAACGGCGGCGTTTAAACATACCGAATCTAGGCCTCCGGCAGAGTTTTGAGCGAACCGAATGGGGACTCTTGTTTTCGCAGCGCATTTTACGTGGACAGAAGTTGTCGTCTGTGCTCCCCTAATAGCTCATTCTTAACAGCTCACTGACACTATGCCCTTTCAATATACTGGATTCGCGGACGAGGCCGAAAAATCTCTCGCTGGACAAATTTCTACCTTGAAGGAGGTCGGCTGGAGCGCGATCGAGCTCCGTCTCATCGATGGAAAAAACGTCTGCGACTTGTCCGACGAAGGTTGGGGCAGCGTAAAGGATCAGCTCGCTGCAGCGCAAATCAAGATCGTGGGATTTGGTGGCCAGATTGGAAACTGGGCTCGGCCGATCACCTCGGACTTTCAGAAGGATCTTGACGAATTGAAGAGGGTTGCTCCCCGGATGCGTGAGGTCGGCGCAAAATTTCTCCGGATCATGTCCTATCCGAATCCGACGGAGCACCCTTGGTCACGGGAAAACTGGAGGACGGAAACGGTTCGGCGAATCCGGGCTTTGGCTCCGATCGCGGAGGACGGCGGGATCATCCTCGCCCATGAGAATTGCAGCGGGTATGGCGAAAGCCCGGAAGGGTTCCTAGAGTTGATCGAGGCAGTGAACAGTCCTGCCTTTAAACTGATCATCGATACGGGAAATAACAGCCTGCATCACAACGACAACGAGGCGACCTGGGACTACTACCAACGCTGCCGCGAGGAGATCGTCCACGTCCACATCAAGAGCGCCAAGCCAAATCCTGAAGGCGGCGACTGGATCACTTGCCACGTCGACGAAGATCCCGTACAACGACGCATCATCGAAGATCTGGAAAAGACGGGCTACGATGGTTGGCTCTCGATCGAACCGCACATCAAGGCCGCCATTCACGCGGGGCAGGATGTCGATGATAGTGGTGAAGGAAGAGCGGTCTGGGTGGAGTACACACGCCGTCTTGAAAAGCTCGTCGGCGAAGTGACAGGATCTCCTGCCCTCTCCTAACGATCGGAGAAATCATTTGCATGGAGCGCCTCGTTCGGATCAATACCAGAGGCGCGACTCGCTGGATTGGCTGACGGATCGCGCCAGTTGGATCGCAGCAAAGATCTTGAAATCTACTCGCTTCCCTTCCGACTGGCGGTCACGACACCATTTTGTAACGTCTGACAGGTGGACGTAGTGAACTTTGATATTTTCGCCATCAACGCCGCCTCCTTCGGTCATTTTCACCAATCCAGTAGCAAAGAACAAGGTGACCATTTCATCTGTCATCCCGGCGGAAGAAGTCCCCTCCAGGAGAGTCGTCCAGTTCTTTGCGACATATCCGGTCTCCTCTTTCAGCTCGCGCTGTGCGGCAGTGAGGAGTGGCTCGTCTTCCTGTAGGGGGATGTCGCCCGCGAGTCCGGCGGGTAGTTCGATCACATTGCGACGCACGGGAGGCCGATATTGCTCTGTCAGGATGATACGGCGATCATCCGTCATCGCGAGAATCGCGACACAACCTTTGCACTTGGTACGCGATACATATTCCCAACCCGAAGTAGTCTTTGCGTAAGTGAGAAAACGACCGCGATGAATCGTTTCATCTGGCTCTGACGAAGAGCGAGAGATCATCAAATGGTGGAATCGAGCACGATTTTGTTCTCTTCAAACTGGATCTTCACCATCTGTTGCATGGTCTGATATTCATCGAGACAGGAGTTGCGTAGCCGAATGAAGAGCTCGATCACCGGTTTGATATTCTTGGTTCCGAGATCGATCCGACCGAGGCTCCAACCGGCCGATTTGTAGATCGTCTGTTGTCGGAATGTATCGACGGTGATTCGGGAACTCATCGTAAGCGGAAACCCGAACACCTCGCGTTCAATCACGATCTCAGCAGCATCGGGGGTAAAATCGACGTAGACTCCACGAAATTTCACAAAATTAGCGACCACCCCGCCCTGAGTTCCTTGCAATCTCGCGTTGAGATATTGATTCACCTCTTCCTCGGTAAACGTGATCGCCGACGAGCGGGAGATCATCGTCGCCTGGGCTTCGCTGAGGAGGTTGCGAGGTTTCGAGCTGGAGCTGTTTAGAGGATCTACCGGATATCCCCCAAAAGAGGACATTTCTTTCGGCAGCCCCACCATCACAACAATCGCGAGCATGCCGAGCGCTACCAAGGTGAGCAGAACAGTCATCATCGAGATGCCACCGCCGCTGTAGGAAGGGCGCGGACGGGAATATCCCCTGCCGGGGGGAGTTCTCGGGGTGAGAGGACGAGGTTTTGGTGCCCGCCCTACGACTTTCTTCTTCACGATTCTTTTCTTCACCGGCGGAGGTGCGGGCGCTTCAGGAGCCTCATCGTAGACTCCGCCATGGGAGATCGCAGGCGGCGGGGCCGGGTAATCCGCTTGCGGTTCCGCAGCATAGGATTGCGGAGACTCGTCGTAAACTGCATTCGGATCGGCATAGGCCACATTTGGATCTACGTAGGCTTGGCCTGGATCCCCGTATTGCTGATTCTCATCCATAAACGCCGCGCCGGGATCGTAAGGGACAGCTGGTTCCTCGTAATATTCGGGAGCAACCTCACCAGACGGATCTTGACCTTCGTAAGACTCCGATCCTGAATCGGGCTCTCTTCTCGGCGGATTGTCTTGGCGATGGTGCGGGGTCATGGGATCGATTCTTTCCGTGAATTAGGTATCTGATTTAGCGGGAGTACTTGCGGGTGCGGCAGGTGCGGGAGCGGGTTTCGAATCGGAGGAACTGGAGGAGCTGCTCGATCCGCCACTGGAGTCACCTGCTGGCTTATCCGCTTTTTCCCCCGATTTGTAGGAAGAGCTACGATAATCGGTCTCGTAAAATCCTGATCCCTTGAAAATGATGCCCGCTCCGGTTCCGAGGAGTCGTTTGATCGGTCCCGGACAGGATTCGACCGGACATTCGGTGAGGCGGTCATCCTTCATCGACTGGAACACTTCGAACTGATGTCCGCAGGTCTGGCACTTGTAGTCGTAATTCGGCATGGGATTGGTGATCAATAAAGTCGTCTCCCCTACTATGGAGACGCCAGCGCATCCTTCAATTCGATTTTTGTTCAAAAACACGCTTCGGAGACCGATACTTCCCTCATCAGACGAGTCTGAAAACGCTGTCGATCTATCGACCGCGCAATTCCTCTCCGATTGAAACGAGGGAATCAGCGAGACGCTTCCAATCCTCCGCCAAGGTCTCCTGTCCTCCGCTGATGCGAAGGACGCGCCCCATTTCTTCATAGTCCATGCCCATGGCCTGCATCACGGACGACGGATTTCCCTTGCCAGCGCTGCACGCGGAACCGGTCGAAACTTGGATACCCTGCTGACCTAGACGGGTGAGCCACTTTAGATTTTTTCCATGGGGAACGAGAATCATGGAGGTATTCCACAAACGGGGCCCCCTCCCTGCGACGATGCGAAATCCGCCACCGGCCAAGATTTCGGCTTCGAAGGCATCGCGGAGTTGTGATTGCATCCCTTCGCTTTTTTCGTATCCGCGATCCTGCTGCTCTAACAACGCGGTCACCATCGCGGCGAGCGAAGGCAGGTTTTCGGTGCCCGCACGGTGACCGTTCTCCTGTGGCCCTCCGATCTGCATCAAAAAGGGATGACGTAGATCGTCCGGTGGCAAGAGGAGAAATCCGGCACCTTTTCCTCCTCCAAATTTGTGAGCGCTGCCGGTCACAAAACCGCTCGCACCGAGACCATCGAGCGGACATTTCCCGATCCACTGGGCGGCATCGGTGTGAAAAAGAATTCCCGCCTCGCGACAAGCTCGCGCGATCTCCGCCCAGGGTTGCAAGACCCCAGTTTCATTGCTGGCAGCCATGACCGACACAGCACCCACCTCTCCGTCGCGGATCCAGCGGTCGATTGTCTCGAAATCAACCACCCCGGAGTCCGCGTCTACCGGAATTGTCTTGATTCGATCGCCAGAAAGCATCGCTCGGACCGGAGCCTCCACACTAGGATGTTCGATCGCCGATACGGCGAGGGGTTTCGAGAGCACTGCGGAAAAGTACCGGATCACGGCGTTGTTCGCCTCCGTTGCGCCTGAGGAAAAGAGGATGCGCTCCGGTTCCTCGACCGCAAAGGCATCGGCGAGCTGCTCCCGGCGATCTTCGAGGAGGTGCTTGGCGACCGCCGCCTCCCGGTAGAGGCTCGAGGGATTTTGCCAATATTGCTCCGCTGCCTCCTGCCACACCGCCCGCGCCGCCGCACTCATCGGCGTCGTGGCATTGTAATCGAAGTACCCAGAGATCGCAGACATCACATGTTTCACAATACCGGACTGGCGAGGCGAGCCAATCGCACCGCGACGCGGAACCACCAGTTTCGCCGACTGTAGTCATCCGATCCGACTTCCCGACAATGGGCAAAATCGACTTCGAGCATAGACTCCATCTGTTTGGCAAAGTCCTCACAAAGTACCACGA
>JAGPCC010000220.1 GCA_018058245.1 Verrucomicrobiales bacterium | reverse complement strand
TAGAAGGCCACTGGTGAACGGATTCCGGTCACCCGAAAATAGAAGGATCGAGTCCGATCGTTCCGACAATGCTTTGGAGGTAGACTTCCGGATCTTTTTCCAGTGCGGAAAGGGATGTTTTAGTCCACTCAAGACGTTCCGCCAGCTTCAGCCGGGCCGCTTCCTGTTCATAATTTTTCAGGTCGAGGAAATCCTGGAGGGACACGATGTGTTGTTTCATCAGTCTCATCCGCAGATCCTTTTTCGCGACAAGACGAGCACGATACCATTCGCTCTTGAGCACTCTCTCTCGATCAAAAAGTGCCCGGATCTCTGGATCATGCACGGTTTTGCCGTCATAGCTCCCATAGGCCATGATGTGCAGGAGGGCTTTCAATGGTGGAATCGCGAGATCGATCCCTCCGTCTTCAAAATAGCTCAAGGCAACACTCTTTTGGGTTTCCACGATGTTGTGAATCCCTTCCAGGTAGTCCTCCCGTCCCTGAAGCTCCGGTCGCAACATTTCCTCGCTAAAGACACTTCGAGGTTCCGCAAACATTCGACCAAAGAAAGTCTCGACGAATTTTTCGGTGATCCGGTAGCCGAGGCGACTCGCGGCGATAAGTTTTCCGTTCTCCTCAAAGTCTTCGATGGCTTCGAAATACCCTTCCTGGATGAGCCATTTTGGTTTCCGTTCATTAAGGAACATTCTGCTCCACACTTCCGGCACGATGAGGCTGATATCGTGGGAGACCTTGTATTTTGGTCCGACGTAGCCGGCCGCAGTGCTGAATCCCTCATAGCCACTCAGAAGATAACTCATAAGCGCCGCATTGAGATCCAAAATCGGAAGCAGGGCATTAAACGGACCCTTCGTGAGAGCTCCTTCCGATCCTGCCCCGGTCGTGGAGGGTGACTTGCCCGTGAGGCTCGCAATAAAGTCCATGAAGAGCTCGGGCAGCTCCTGATAGTGGATCGGCCCGTAGACGGCGAGCGCACCGATTCCGGCGGCTTTATCGGCCGGGTTGTTGCGGCGTCCCGGGAGGATCGCATGCACCGGATTGAGGACTGGTCTTCCGGCAGCGATGCGACGATAGAGCCTCGCGCCGAGCTCCCCAAGATACTCGGCTCTGGGATTTTCCAGATCGGGTCGATTCTGAAGATACCGGGGATTCTCACTCGGTACTCCGTCTACGATTCGCGGGTGGGCGGAGCTGACCGCGTAGCTGGGACTTCCCTCGGCGGTGGCAAAGTCGAGGAGGGTCTTCTTGAGCGGTGCGGTGAAGTAGTCAAAACGAATCGCGTCTGAAACAATGGCCTTTATCTCGTCGCGGCTCTTTGGTTCGTAGTTGGAAAAGAAATTTCCGCCCTTGGAGAAATCGAGTTCCGTTTGTTTGTCATATCCCCGATGGATCGCATCGTCAGGACGCTGGAAAAGCCGATATTCGCAGTTCTGCGCGAATTTATAGCTCGGGAAATCGACGTCTGGGTGCATCAGGGAACGATCGAGGGCTGAGGCCGGGACCGTGATCGAAGCGGTGATATCATCCTCCCGCTGGAGTTTTGTCGCCGGAGAAAAGTCCTTTCGCAGGCTGAACATCCTCCAAGAACCATCCTGCTCAAACCCGACCCGGAGATACCGTGTCATCACTGTCGCAAGACGGTATTTCAGGAGAAATCCTTGCTCCCCATTGATCCGGTCGACGCGGAAACGGTTGCGCCAGTCCGTTCCCCAACTCGGTTTCCAGTAGCGTTTCAAAGTGAGAATAAAGTCGCTCACCGTACGCGGAATTGTCGCAATGAACGTGTTGTATTCATCCGTGAATTCTTCGCTTTGGGAAAAGAGACGCATCACCGAGCCGAGAGAACGCTCCGGGTCGAGGATGTCCCGGCTCTTCTCTCGGGGCTCTCTCGGATTTCTCGCTCTGTCTCCATAGTCGCGATCAAGGAGTTCAGCGACGCGGAGCATATCCTCGTCGAATTTTGGCATGATGACCGGTCCTTCCTCCATCGCATCGGCGAGAGATTTCGAGATCTCTGATTTCCCTCCGCCCGAAACAGTACACGGTTTGTGGCAAAAAGTTCCTTCCGCATTGGTCCCGATCAATCTCCAGCGCTGACCGGAGGACGGCTTGCGCATCTCCACCTTGTAACCCGAAGGTAGTACGTAGGTGATGTTCGGTTGCAGCGCGATGGAGCCATCTTCGTTCCCCCAGGAAACCGCCTGCTTCGTCAGATCAAAATAAGAGTCCTCGGGCACATAGACGATGTCTGCAAACAGTCGATCCACAGCATACCCTGCCGGCATTACTTCAATCGTGTCTCCCAATCGCTCGACGATCTCGGCAAAGGTGTGATTTACATCACGGCGGTAGGTATCAAGATGAAAATCCTCCCCGAGATCAAAACTCGGAAACACGAGAGCACCCCCGGAGTGCTCCTCCTCCACGAGTCCGTAGAGATTTGCCGCGTAGCTAATCTGCGTTTTCACCTCCTTTTTGCAGTATCCGAAATAGTTGTCCGCGATCAGCGTGACAATCACGCCATCAGAATCACGGGCGGTCAGCTTGAAGGCCGAGCCGTTGTTGTAGAGTTCGTTTTCATCGGACCAGCACATGCCATGGCGCTTTTGCTGCTCCGTCGCCGCTGAGACATGAGGCAGACCGACTTCCTTCTTCTTCACCGCAATGAGATGCGGGGCGAGGATGACACAACCGGTGTGGCCGGACCAGTGCTCCACATCCAGTCTCGCGTCGTTTTCCGGGAGGAATGGGTCGCCTGCATTGCCAAAAATCGATTCTACAAAATCAAGATTACTGACAAGACTTCCCGGCGCAAAAAACCGAGTTTCCATCGTCTTTTCTTTCGAAAATCCCGGCACTTCAGGGCTGATCACCGGTCGGAGGAGGAGAGAGACAAAGGCCCTAGTCGGTTTTGTTTCCCGACTCGTGAATGGAAGCATGAGAAGATCCTCCGGTGGATGCAAGGCCGCCTTCAGCAAGTGCGCAAAGGTGACCTTCGGCACCACCAATTTATCCGCCGCGATGGCGAGACCGCCTTCCGCGACATGAAAGACGCCCTTGGTGGTGCGCTTGTCCTTTGCCGGATTGTGGCAGACCCCCTGCCATGTACGGTAACTAGAGACGATCGCAGATTCGAAGGTATCCTCCCCCGAGGGAAGCGAGAGCAATCTCGCAAGGCCGTGACGCTCCAGAACCAACGGGTCGGGCAATTTCGGCTCCTCTGCGGAAAAAACCCCGGTATCCGCGAGGTATCGATCTAGCCAATCGGCGACATGGCGATCCGCCGAGCAGCGGTGGCTTTTGAGGAGTCGCAGTCTTTCCTGAAAATTCAGAATCAAAGAACGCCCCATTTCCAGGAAGGGAAAATCCTTTTCGTTTCCGACGATGGGAAGTCCTCTCGCCGCAAACTTGAGATTAATATACTCCCTTGCGCGCTCGTCGTTTGCAGGCCCTGGTTGCATCGAGGTCCCATGAAAACCCACTGTTTCTTCTAAATTTCGTTTCATAAGTGACCTGAAAATCGGTTTTGCTGCGATCTAGCTTTCCAGACTTCTGTCGCACTTTCCGGACCGAATCGCTACAAAAAGCGACAAATTTCCCGCAAAACCTCCCCCGCCCCCCTTACGGGACGATGGGCGGGAGTTCTCGGAAGCTCTCTGCCGCCGCCTGCAGTTTTGGCAACGCTTTCCCTTTTTTCCGCGTGAGCGTCCACGTCAGAATCTGATGAAAGTGAGTCCGCCCTTCGACGTAGGTATTGAAGTATGTGATGTCAATTCCCTCGATTTCTCCACTGATCTCCCGCACATATCCCGGCAGTCCGTTTACTGTCGTTGCGATCGGTTCTTTCACGATGGCCCCCTCAAGCAGATTGACCGTCTGTTCCACCGCTACATCCGCAAAATCCTTCACGCCGAAATCCGAATCAAACGCCGATTTCTCTTCTGAGATCACGATCAAATACTCCTCCGCAAAAAGATTTCCAATACTGAGCGTGGCATCTTCCGCATCCAGATCAAGATTCGTCCATCCACTACCTCCGGTCACGACAGCTAATCCATCGGAAGTGTTGAAATCACGAGCGACACGTTCTTCCTGCGCTTTTTGCCAACCGGTATATAAGCCAACGCCGAATACTCCTGCAAGGAGAAGGAACCCCAAAGTTCCCATGATTACCGTTGCGATGGTCCAGTTGCGGGATTTTTTCGTAATCGCCATGACCAATGAAAAGACGAAAAACGCGGGGATTGCCAAAAAGAAAAAACAGCCAATCAAACCACCAATGACTTTTCCAACTTCGAGCGCAGTGGACGTTGTTTCCATATCGTGAAGGTTGCCCCCTCCCTCGTCTCGCGGCAACCAGAAGATATAAATGCATGAAAAATCGAGTTCTTCTCTACAAAATTCCGCGATTTCAATTGCGAAAAGAGGACGGAACGTGTTTGAGTCGGATTCGCCTTTCGTCCCCAGCACATGAGCTTCCAACCCCTTCCGGACACCGGACCGAAAAAACCGGAATCAGTCGATTTCGGACTTTTTGTGGCCCGCAGTCTCACCGTAGCGGCCTTTTTCTATTACCAGTTGGCCAGTCAACTGCTCTCTGCAAAATCCTTTCTCTGGGACTCTGGAGACTGGGAGTTGGTCAATCAACTCGAAACAAAAGGTCTCCCGATGCCGGACATTCTGGCCATTTCTGCGACTCTCCTCCTCGCGACGGCGCTCCTTGGAATTGGGCTTGGATTTTTCACTCGTTTGAATTCATTGCTCGCAACCCTGATCGTTGGGTTTGTTTTGATCGCACCGATCACTCTCTCCGCGACGCTGAATCCACAGGCTTTGGTGCTCTATCTCACGGTCTTTGCCGGACTCACCATTGGCGGCGCCGGACGGCTTTCACTCGACAATGCACTCCAGAATCGTCGCGAACGACGGAAAAAACCGGCCTAGAGCCTGTTTTCCGTCGAAACCCTACGAAATTCCCCTTGAAACCAAGGGACTAAGCCGCGTTGATCCCAGATGCCTTCATTCGAAGATCTAGGATTGTCCGGCCCGGTGCTCCGAGCCATTGCCAGAACCGGTTACACGGAGCCTACGCCTATCCAGGCTCAGGCGATTCCGGAGGCTTTGCAGGGACGTGATATCATCGGAGCCTCGCAAACGGGCACTGGAAAAACGGCTGCGTTCGGCCTCCCTATCATTTGTAAGCTCACTCCCTCGACCAAGGTTCAGTGCATCGTCCTAGAACCGACTCGTGAGCTCGCCGCTCAGGTGGAGGATCAGATGAATGTCTTTTCCTACTACAAACCGCTTAACGTGATGCTGCTTCACGGTGGCGTGGGATACGGTCACCAGATCGAAGCGCTCGAGAACAAACCGGACGTGCTCATCGCAACTCCGGGGCGGATGCTCGATCACATGGAAAAGGGTAATCTCGACCTCAGCGGGGTGAAATTTCTCGTCCTCGACGAAGTGGATCGCATGTTGGACATGGGTTTCCTCCCCGACGTGAAGCGTATCATCGACCAGTGTCCGTCTGGTCGTCAGACGCAATTTTTCTCGGCCACAATGCCTGCGGCGATCCAGACGCTGGCGAACTGGGCCCTGAAAGACCCGCTCAGCGTGGAGGTCGGTGAGCGTCGCTCCCCGGCCGAGACGGTCAGCCATGCCTTTTATCCTGTCGGGATGGATCAGCGGGACGAACTCATTGTCGCTCTTGTGAAAGCGACCGGTTTTGAGAGCATGATGATTTTTACCCGGACAAAAAAGGAAGCCGACTCCCTTCTTGCCCGTCTTCAGGATATCGAAGGAACCAGACCGACCGCGCTCCACTCGGACATCAAACAGAGCGACCGCACCAAGGCCCTCCAGGGATTTCGTGACGGCACGTTCAACATCATCGTTGCAACCGACATTGCCGCTCGTGGCCTCGATGTCTCTGGTGTGACGCACGTGATCAACTATCGCGTCCCGGAAAACCCCGAAGATTACGTCCACCGTATCGGTCGGACCGGAAGAGCGCAGCAGGAGGGCGACGCTTTCACGATTTTGACCGCTGACGAACTTGAAAACGCACGATCAGTGGAGCATTTCATCGAACAGAAGATCGAGCGCAGGAAGCTGGAAGGCTTCGATTACAATTACACCGCTCTGCTGGAGGACAACGCGACTCCTTTGCGTCGCAAGCGCCCTCCAGCACCCAAACGTCGCCGCAAGTAAACTTCCCGTTCCTTTTCCTCCATGAAATACGCGATCTGCAACGAGACCTTTCAGGATTGGCCCTTTGAAAAGGCCTTCCGTTACGCCAAAGAAATCGGTTACACCGGGATCGAGATCGCACCGTTTACGCTCGGGGCTGCGGTTCCGGACTTTTCGGCTGATCAACGCGCAGCCTTGAAGTCGCAGATCATCGATGCCGGCCTCGAATGTGTCGGCCTTCACTGGCTCCTCGCGAAAACGGAAGGATTTTACCTAACCACTCCGGACGACGACGTTCGCCATCGCACCGGTGACTATCTCGCCGAACTCGCACGGCTCTGTCGCGATCTGGATGGAAAAATCATGGTTCTTGGTTCCCCGGTGCAGCGAAATCTCCTTCCCGGTGTCTCCCACGAACAGGCGATGGAGTTCGCCGCCGACACGATACGCCGCGCCATGCCGGTTCTCGAAGATTGCGGTGTGACTCTGGCGCTGGAACCTCTCGCTCCGTCGGAAGGGGACTTCCTCAACACCGCAGCGAGCGGAATCGAACTCGCAAAGCTCGTCGATTCGCCGAACTGCCGCCTTCATCTCGACGTCAAGGCGATGTCGAGTGAGGCGATTCCGATTGAACAAATCATTCGCGAGAGTCATGACTGGATTGCTCATTTCCACGCCAATGACCCGAATCTCCTCGGACCTGGAATGGGGGAGGTCGTATTTGATCCGATCTTTGGGGCATTGAAGGAGATCGGCTACGAAGACTGGGTTTCCGTTGAAGTCTTCCGATACGAACCGGGGATTGAGACGATTTGCGAAGACAGCATCCGCTACATGCGCGAAGTCGAAGCTCGAGTCTGAGTCGAATCGGGAAGTCAGGAAGCGCCGCAGATGCGAGAGACTTTTCACTACGAATCGTTTCACGGCGCGGAGATTGCCCCGTTGATCGAAGACCTCGGACGGCTTCGCATTGCCGTGTTCCGGGAATTCCCCTACCTCTACGATGGTGATTTCGATTACGAAAAGGCCTATCTCGGCACCTACGTGCAATCGGCCCGGAGTTGTGTCGTCCTTCTGAAATCGGACGGGAAAATCGTCGGGGCGACGACCTGCCTCCCCTTGTCTGATGAGTCCGGCGAGTTCCAGGCACCTTTTCTGGCCGCCGGGTATTCGCTCGAGGATATTTTTTATTTTGGCGAATCCGTCATCCTGCCTGAGTTCCGCGGCCGCGGTGCCGGTCACGAATTTTTTCAACGACGCGAGGCCCATGCTCGTTGTGTGGGGCCCTATCGATATACCGCTTTTTGCGCCGTAAATCGACCGACCGAACATCCGGAGCGACCTCCGGGTTACGAAACTCTGGATTCCTTCTGGACACGCATGGGGTATCTTCGAAATGCCGATCTCCACTGCGAACTAGAGTGGAAAGAAATCGGTGAACCGGTGCCCACTCCGAAAACACTCACCTTCTGGATAAAAAATCACCCAAAACCACCTGCCGAACTCTCATGAAATCTCTGTCCCTGTTCCTCCTCCTGCTCCTTTTCCCTTTCCTCCTCGCTTTTGCCGAGGAGAATTTTACCGATCTTTTCAACGGCAGTGATCTTTCTGGGTGGGACGGCGACCCGGCTCTGTGGAAGGTCGAAAATGGAACTCTCATCGGGACCTGCTCGGGACCGGAGAGTCCGAAACACAACGATTTCCTCATCTGGCGTGGCGGAATCCTCAAAGACTTTGAACTCCATGTGAAGGCGAGAGTGATCGGTGACAACAACTCCGGAGTTCAGTATCGCAGTCGTCCCCTCCCAGAGGTCGGCCCCTGGGCGATCACCGGCTACCAGTGTGATATCCACCCCGCGATTCAACATACTGGGATGACCTACGAGGAAAAAGGTCGTGGCATCTTCGGTTTGAACGGACAGAGTATGATCCTCGACCCCGAGGGCAGACGTTGGGTCGTGAGCGAGCACGAACCCGTCGTCGTGAATGTCGCCGAGTGGAATGACTACACGATCATCGCCCGTGGCAATCATCTCATCCACCGCATCAACGGGAAGCTCACGTCGGAAGTAACTGGCTACGACACAAAAAATCGTGCCCTTGAGGGCCTCTTGGCGATACATCTTCACAGCAGGAATCCGAATCGGGTCGAGATCAAAGAAATTCGACTGAAGACTCGCCACGAC
>JAGPCC010000219.1 GCA_018058245.1 Verrucomicrobiales bacterium | reverse complement strand
TCCAACTCGACGAGCTCCAGTCCGGGAATGCTCTTGAGGATTTCACGAGGCTGACGCGAAATTCCCTGTCCATGGCACAAATGGCAGGCTTCGTGATGGGTGGTCCGGACTAGGTCAGGCCCTCCTGCCGAGGCCGTCGCCGAAGCCGCCGGCTTCCTGAAATTTATGCTCACGAGCCACTCGGAGATGTCGCGCACCTTTTCATCCCACTGGAGAGCCTTCGCACGGTAGGCATCGTCATGCTTCAGCAGATTCGCAAAATGTTTTAAATGGGAACCGCACCCCGCCGCATTCGTAATGATGGCATCAAGCGAGTCGAGGTCAAAACGATCAATGATCTTCCTTGCCTGAATCTCCGCTTGCTCAAGATCGCCATTGTGGGCATGGAGCGATCCACAACAGCCCTGAGAACGTGGGGTGATGACTTCGCAGCCGTTTTCTAGCAGCACTTCCACGGTATCGCGATTGACATCGGAAAAGACCAGGTCCTGAACACACCCTGTTAACATCCCGACCCGATACTGTTGCGTCCGGGGACGCTCCACTGCGGCGATGAGCTGATCCGAAAATTCGCGTTTCACCGTGGGGGTGGAGGGTTCCAGCACCCCCAGGTTCGATGGGAGAAAACGAAGCACCCCACTCTTCCGGATCAGAGAACTCACCCCGCTCGCCTGATAGACCCAGAGGATACGTCCCACGGCGTGGAGCATCCACGGTTTAGCGAAGATCTGCCGCAGGCTCAACCAGCGCCAGAATCGTCGTTCGGGATGGAAGAGAACCCCCTGATGCTCGATTTCGGCACGAGCATGCTCGAACAACTGCGCGTAGTCGACTCCCGCTGGACAAGCCGTGACACAGGCGAGACAACCGAGGCAATAGTACATTTCTTCGCCAAACGCCTTCGTCACTTCGAGCTCCCCGTCCGCGATTGACCGCATCAGCGCGATCCGCCCGCGCGGACTATTTCGCTCCTCCCGAGTCTCCAGGTAGGTAGGACAAGTCGGGAGGCACATCCCGCAGTGCATGCACTGCTGCACCACCGAGTAATCGAGATCGCCCATGTGTTTGAGCCGTCGCATCGAGGGGGGATCGCTCATAAAACCGCTTCGTCGAGGTCAAAAATCTTTCCAGGGTTCAGAAAACCGTGCGGGTCGAGGGCGCGCTTCACCTGTTTCATCAGCTGATAACTGGCCTCGTCGAACTGTCGGGGGAGAAACGGTTTCTTCGCTAGACCGACGCCATGTTCTCCGGTGATCGTGCCGCCCAGCTCGATCGCCTTGTCAAAAATCTCCGAAAGGGCCAGTTCGACCCGCTCCATTTCCTCGTGATCTGTCTCGTCGGTGAGGATCGTGGGATGCACATTGCCATCCCCGAAATGACCAAAAGTCGCCATCTGCAACTGGTGACGCTCCGCCACTTCTTCCACAAACGCGACGATCTCGACAAGCCGACTCCGTGGTACCGTGACATCCTCCAAAATCGTCGTCGGGCGAATCCGCGCAAGGGCGGAAAAGGCACTACGTCGGGCTGTCGCGAGGCGAACGGCGTGGGCTTCGTCGGCGGCCTCCTCTACGGAAATGGCGCCGTTCTCCCGCGCGATCTGTGCCATCGCGGTTGCTTCCTCCTCCACCACGACACGATGACCGTCCGTCTCCATCAGCACCACCGCCGCCGCCGCCGTCGGCAGACCGACCTTGGCGTAGTCCTCGACGCTGGCGCACGTCTTCCGGTCGAGGAACTCCAGCGTGCAGGGAATGATGTGTTTTTCGATGATCTTCGACACCGTCCTCGCCGCAGCCTCCATCGTATCAAACGACGCGAGCAGGGTGCGACGTGCGGCCGGACGCGGCACCAGCTTCAGCAACACCTTCGTGATGACCCCGAGAGTTCCCTCGGATCCGACAAAAAGATCTTTCATCGAATAACCGGCGACGTCTTTGACGCACTTCGAACCGAGCCAGGCGACCTCGCCAGAGGGCAGGACCACCTCCATGCCCATCACGTAGTCTCTCGTCACCCCGTATTTGAGACCGCGCAGACCACCCGAATTGTTCGCGACGTTCCCGCCAATCGTGGAAATCTTCATCGATCCTGGATCGGGCGGGTAAAAAAGCCCATGCGGGATCGCCGCATCGTCGATCGCCTTGGTGATCACGCCCGTTTCACAGAGCATCGTGAGATTCGACGGATCGATTTCCAAAATGCGATTGAGATGGACCAGACAGAGCACGATCCCGCCCGCGACGGGGACACTACCGCCCGAGAGCCCTGTCCCCGATCCCCGCGTTACCAGAGGCATCTTGAGCTCTGCGGCGAGTCGGACCACCGCCGCGACGGCCTCCGTCGTCCGCGGCAGGACAACGCAGATCGCACTCTTTTTCAGCGCCGCCGTTCCGTCGAAGCCGTAGGGAATGAGATCTTCCCGCTCGATCAAGACGTCTTTTTCGCCCACGATTTCCATGAGCCGAAGATGAACCGGACTACCAATGGAAAAACTCAAAAAGGGAGAAACTGTGGTCGGGGATTCCTTCATACCTAACATAATACACTCTCAGAACTACCAGCACCGTCGGCATTTCTCAAGGCGATAATGAGGCACCATCCCGCTGGCAAGCAAACGCAGAGATCACGGCGTCACCACACTCTTTTGCAAGGCCGCGATCCGCGCGACGACCGGCGGATGACTGTAATTCAGCCAGACGTAAAAAGGATGAGGGGTCAGGTTGCTGAGATTGTCTTTGCTCAACTTCCGCAGCGCCTCCACCATCGCTCTGGGATTGCCCGTGACCTCGCCCGCGTAGGCGTCGGCTTCGAATTCATGCTTGCGACTGAGCCAGTTCCCCCCGATCGAGAGCAGGTCATTAACCGGAGACATGAGGATCGCAAACAAAACAAAACTGACGTAGACCGAAGTCTCCCTCACTCCGAAAGCATCAAAGAGCGCACGGTTGTTCAGCATGATTCCCAGCAGGAAAAACATCACTCCCGTGGTGAGGGTGCCGACGATCAGAGACTTTACGATGTGCCGCTTTTTGAAATGTCCGATCTCGTGCGCGAGCACCCCGACGAGTTCCGCATCGGTATGATTTGCGATGAGTGTGTCGAAGAGTGCGATCCTCTTGTTTTTCCCGAAACCGGTAAAAAAGGCGTTTGATTTGGCCGAGCGCTTCGATCCATCCATCACACTGACTTCCTTCAGGGGAAAATCACATTTTGCCGCCATCTCGTGGATCGCTGTTTTCAGTGTTCCCTCGCCGAGCGGCTCGAATTTATTAAACAAGGGCATGATCCAGGTCGGTGCGACGTAGGCCAGCAACAGGGAAAATCCCGTCACGAGAGCCCAACTCCAGAGCCAGGCCATCGGCACGGTCTGGAAGAGCCAGAGCAGCAATGCGAGAAGCGGAGCGCCGAGCAGGAGACTGAGAATCGTGCCCTTCAGAAGATCTCCCAACCAAGTCGCCACGGTCATACGGTTAAAACCGAACTCCTCTTCCAAGCTGAAGGTCTCGTAGACATCAAAAGGTAGATTGATGAGCTTTAGCGCTATCCCGATTGCACCGAGGTAGAGAACTCCAGTCAGAATTGGTCCGAGGTCGAACCCGCGCACCTTCCCATCAAGCCAGGCAAAACCGCCCACCCACCAAAACAGGATCAGCGCGCCGAGGGCAACCATACCTTCGATGATCCCGAGAAGGGACTTAGCTCGGGTGTAGTCCTGCGATTTGGCGTAAGTCTCTTCGTCGATGAGATCACGGAACGATTCCGGTATCACCTGACCGAGAGACTTGAGGTTCAACAGCGTGGAAAACAAATCGACCTTCCAAAGAAGAATCAACGCGATTAGGATCACAAAAAACCAGGCATTCAGTTGCATCTCTTTTTGTGTACCCCAGCGACCGGACTCCGGCAAACACTAATGCGACGATTTCCCTCCCTCCCGTTTCAGATCCTCAGCGTGCTGCCGAGCCATTTCGCGAGCGTCCGCCGCCGCGACCGCAAGGTCCTTCTCCAGCTCCCGAACCCTTCGCCGATGATCCCGTCTCACGCGGGTGAGGTCATATACCGCAAGCACTAGGACAAACACCACAAAAAGAAAGCTCACACACCAGAACAGGGAAAACCACAGCGGGTTTGCCATCAGATACGGCCCCAAGGGAACCGCCCCGACAAACACTGCCACCAAAGTCAGAGCCGTGAGCACAAACAGAAAATTTCTACGAACGAGAGGATTTGCCATCGCCGCCCTCCATCCCCTGCTAGGTGTTTCATTCTCCGAATTCGTTCCCATCAACCTAATCAAGCGAAACCCGCCTTTCCCGGCAAGCGAATAGTCGCGGAAGAGGAGTTTTTGAGGCTGGAACTAGGAACAATCATTTGCAGCAGACGCAACGACAGCAAAAGTGCATCGTACAAGGTCACCCATTGCAGACTTTCGTCGTCCGTGGCTTTCAGAGAGAGTCGCTCATTACCGTCCCCTCACTTACTGATCCGCATCTTGCGACCCTCCCCGGCTATGGCAAGTGCCGCAGCGATCCCCTCATCGGTGACCGCCGTTTTTCGCACGCTGATCGAGCGCACTTTTGGAAGCTTGGCAAGCGAAGCAATTCCTGCGTCAGTCACGGCGGTCTCGTTGAGCTGGAGGCTCTCCAGCTTCTCCATCTGCAGCGACTTGAGCCCGTCATCGGTGATTGCGGTATTCGACAGCCAGAGGTTGTTCATCGCAGGCATAGTTGCCATCGCTTTCAGCCCCTCATCGGTGATTTTCGTTTCGTCGAGATAGAGCACTTCGAGCGTCTTCATACCAGCGATTGCCTTGGCTGCGTTGTCTCCGATGTCATTCATCCAGATAAAGAGCCAGCGAAGCGAGGTCAATGACGGCAACCCCGCCGCAGCGTGTTCGTCCGTTAGTTTCGTGCTTCGCGCGGTGAGTCGTTCGAGCTTACCACCTTTGGCAATCTCCCGAAGCGACGAGCCATCGAAGGCGGTATTGGAAAGGTTTAGATCGGTCAGGTTGGGAATCGAGCCAAGAACGGCCAAACCGGCGTCGGTGATCGTACGGTTGTTGCTCACCGTAAGATCACGGAGCGACGAATGGCCCGCGAAGGGAGCCAGAAAATCATCGCCAATCCCGGTGCTCCCCAGATCGATTTTTTGCAAGTTCGGCAATGCCGCCAGTTTCGCTGCCGAACCAACTGTCATGCCCTCGTAGCCGTCGAGACTGAGCTCTTCCAGTGTCTTGATTTCCGCCAGAGCATCGACTCCTGCGTCACCCGTATTCAGAAAGGTGAGGGTCAGCGCCTTTAATTGGGTCGCGCCTTGCAGCGCTTTCAGTCCAGCGGCAGTGACGAGCTTTGCGGTTGCCAGATCAAGCCGTTCCAGCTTTGGCATCACGGCAAACAAAGCGAGGTCGGCATCAGTAAGGTCATCTTTCTTCGAAACACTCAGGTAAGTGGTCTCCAGCACTTCTGCTGCCGTGGCTGACTGGCCCCGCAGCTGAGTGTCCAATTCTTGCAGGCGCACTGCGATGGCCTCCGCGTCCAGCGCGTGAGCAGTCACCGAGCACATCGCGATCAAGGCGGCGGCCACGAGTACTCTGCGGAATCTTTCAGGATGGGGCATCATGTCTTTGTTTAATAAATTCAAACTCTGTGTTTCCGTTCTCGATGATCTGATACCATGTGTCAGCGACAATCCCGTCTTCACCCACGCGGCACATTTTGGTAGAGGGGGTTATCGCTGGTTCCTTACGAGGTAGCGCCATCGCGATCAGGACGCCGCCGACTCCGGTTTTTAAAAAGCACCCCGTGTTGCCGATGACGACCCCACCCGCCCCCGCTTCCACACGGGCAGCGCTTGTGTTCGAAAACCAGCCAACGCTTATCCCATTTTTGGCGGCGATGGAGTGCCCCCCCGCGGTGCCTGCTACGCTACATGCTCCTGCAGTGGCTTTCCCCCCTTTGCTGTAGGCATAACCACATTGACCGACGAGAGAATGGCTACCCTTACTACTTGAAACCGCAACACCGCCGTCGCCAGAAAAGGCAGTGCCATTCGTCGATGCAATCGCCACAATTCCATGCCAATGCGATCCGCTTGCCGCAATCGTACCCCCCACTCCGGTAACCCCCACCTCATAAGTCCCGACCGCAACAGTCTCGCCATCTCCCCCGACGGTCACCTTTTTCCAGTCACCTTCGAAAATTTGGTGTCCCAAGCAATCCGAAACACATTCCGTGTGAACCGTTGAGTCAGCTTGATCCGATTCCATGCCACCGTTCTAACAACAGTGTCACAATGGGTCAAGAAAAAACGCCACCTCGGCGCCTCTTTACCGAGCCGCCTGCGTCGCTGCTGCCGGCAGGGCCTGAGTCTGAAGTCCAAACTTTTGAAACATCGTATTGTCATGCCCGTAAATATCGCGGTCGAATCGCACGCGACGGTCACCCATGATCGTGCAGGTCCAGTAGTTCAGGTAGACCGAGGTGGTTTTCTTGAGCGTCTCCCGTCGATCATTGACCCTCGGGTCATCCATCGTCGCGCGAATCGACTGGGGATTCCAGCCGGGATTGTGGCGCAGAATGAACATGGCGAGATCGACGGGACGCTCGACCCGCACACAACCCGAGCTGTAGTCCCGATCCGCCCGTCCGAAAAGTTCGGGATGATTGGTGTCGTGCAGGTACACGGCCGAGTCATTCGGGAAAATGAATTTGATGAGCCCGAGTGAGTTGTCCGGGCCACCCCCCTGCCGCATCAGCAGACCGCCCGATGCGACCTTGTTCAAATTGTCGACGGTATTCGGAAGAGTAGCCGAGGAGCCGTAGGAGGTAATGATCTGGTAATTGTTGCTGCGCATGTAGCCATCAGGTCCTTCCGGGGCGGAAAGAGCAGCAGGAATGAGTTTGCGCCTCGCGATCGAAGTGGGCACGTTCCACGTCGGCCGGAAGTAGACATCCTGAACCTTGCCGTGAAAGACGGGAGTCTCACTGACGCTTTTCATGCCGACGACGACCTTCATGACCGCAGTTTCCCGTTGGTTGGCGTAGATACGGAGAGCCCCCTCCGCGATGTTGACTTCGATGTGCTCGGGCACATCCCAGGTCCGGGGCATCCAGCGGAGTCGGTCGAGATTGATAATGAGTTCATTGACGCGATGGGCCACCGGAGTATTGAGTTCGGTCAGGGTCTCGGCACCGAGGAAGCCATCTGGCTCGATCCCGTGGCGAAATTGGAACGACTTGATCGCCTCGCCGGTCCGATTATCGATCTTCCCCTTAAGATTATTTGTGGCACCACCGGGCAGATCGCCCTCGGACTGAAGTCGTGAGGTCAACAGGGTAAGAGCGGAGTATTTCGTCCCGGGTCCAGCCGGTGTCGCCGTAGCGGGGAGACTGCGCCATCCTCCCGAACGGCTGAGATCACGATAACGAGCGAGGGTTTTCACCAGTTCCAAATAGCGTGTGTCCTGCGGTGGTGCGGATTGCAGAAGATGGCCTGCAAACTGCGACGGTGGTTTTTGCAGAGCCTGATCAAGAAACTGGTAGGACGTCACCTGACGAGGGATTTCGGCCCATTTCGGATGGACTTGGCGGGGATCCACAAATCCGTAGGCGACCGACTGAATCGCGTGGAGGGCCAATTGAGTCGTCCCGACCTCGACTGCGGCACGTTTTGCCGGGTCAGCGCTCGGCGCACGCCATTGGGCATCCCATGCCGCAAATTGGAAAAGCGCAGGCGAGAGACCATGGGCGTCGAGGGAGTGTAGGAACTGGGCAAGACCACTGAGCGATTCGCCGCTCCAGACCGGGGTGTAGTTGCGCGCTCGATACCAACTGCTGATCCCACTACCAGACTTACCCGCCTGGATTCGAATCGCATCCTGGATGGATTGTGCCTGTGCCTCGCCCATCAGGGTGCTAAAGGCGAGGGAAAAGAAACAAGCGAGGGGGAAACGCAATGACAACATGAACTGATTTATTTAATCTCCCTTAAGCTTCCCTATATTTGTGATTGTTCAAATCCTCAACGAAACGAATCCTGCGTAATTTTGACGGATAAATCCAAAGAACCATCCAACCGCTTCGGATGAAGTTTCCAAAGAGCGAATCGTAACACCCCAGTAGAGAAATCCAGGGCGAATTTCTTCGCCATAGCAAAGTCTGCCCGCCATCCACGGCGAAAAGACGGGCAGGGTGGATCGTGTTTCCCTGGGGCATTTCCGAAATGGCCAAAGGCCCGCCGTTATACCAGCCTGGGGCATTTCCGAAAGGGCCAAAGGCCTGCCGTTATACCAGCCTAGGGCATGGCTTGACTGATTCCCCCCCCCGGCACCGAAAAAACCCTATTTTCGCACCACTCCAGGACGAAGAGCAAGCCCGTCCGCTCCCGGTCTGTCAACCCGCGGCACTC
>JAGPCC010000218.1 GCA_018058245.1 Verrucomicrobiales bacterium | reverse complement strand
ATCCGGAAACCATCCTTCCGCTACGGGCCGCGAATCCTACCCTCAAAGTCATCGTTCCTGCCGGAATCGCGGCCGAGGCGGACCAGATCCTAGGCGCAGGAGCCCCACCCATCCTTTCCGTAAACGCCGGAACCTACGTGAAAACCGGGGCCTTCGATTTCCATGGCATCAATGCCGCCACTCCCAAAATCCGCCGCGACGAGCACGGGAATTCCAAAGAACTCGGTTTTGTGATCCTCTTTGGTCCTTTTGTGATCTATCATAGCGGCGAAACCATCTGGCACAGCCAACTCATCAAGGAAGTCCGGCGCTGGTCGGTAAATCTCGCCTTTCTCCCGATCAATGGGACCGATACTCCCGACAAAGCCCGAACGAGCCTCAACGGATTCGAAGTGGCGGCATTGTCAAAAGCAATCAGCGCCAGTCTCGTGATCCCTTGTCATTACGATATGTTCGATGTCGGCAACATCGATACCACGGAGTTTTCCAGCTGTTGCGAACGTCTCAATCAGCGACACCGCATTCTCAAACCCGGCCAGCGTATGACAATGGGACCGATGACCGATCCCACTGCCGGAAAAAGCCTCCCGAGCGAACCCTATTCGGGCGACTGGGGTTTAGGATATTAATTTCTTTCGCGAAAGGAGCCTGACGCAGATGCGTCCAAAATGTACGTTTATTTCCTTGATACCGCTCCTGAAAATCCATAAATCTAAAGGAAGCAAAGGATTCGAGCTAATTTCAGTTGATTTTTATTTGAACGGACCTAAAAACCAGAACACTTATACGTGCCACGTGTTGACTGCATTTTTTGGGCGACAACGTACCGGCCTTTATGATAAAACCTTGGCAGAGCCATTTGCGATAAGCTAAACCGGCTCTCAATGGAACCGGTACACTCCAACCAATATTTCGAAATTGTAGTAACAACTAGCCTGCCTTAGCCGTATTCACGGTACAGAAACTGCTATAGCGCAGCCCCGGGAAGACCACTCGCGGCACAACTTATCTAACCCACTCATCACTCATGGCAAATTTGGAAATGGACGGCGGCATCAAGATCTACCTTCGGGAGATCGGGAAGACGCCCCTGCTCACTCGGGAAGAGGAAGTCGAACTGGCAGATCGTATCAAAAAAGGCGACAAAGAAGCCCGCGCTCACATGATCAAGGCCAACTTGCGCCTCGTTGTGAAAATTGCCCAGGACTACGCCAACTACGGCCTGCCGCTCCTCGACCTCATCTCCGAGGGAAACATCGGCCTGATGAAAGCCGTCGAGCGTTTCGATCCTAACAAGGGTGGGAAACTTTCTACCTATGCCGCTTGGTGGATCAAACAATCCATCAAACGTGCTCTCGCAAACCAGAGTAAGACGATCCGACTCCCTGTCCACATGGTGGACAAGATTTCAAAGATGCGCCGTGTCGCCATGGTCCTCAGCGAAGAACTAGGCCGCGAACCCACCGATGAGGAACTCGCCGAAGAGATCGGCATCGACCGTGCAAAGCTTTCGCACCTGAAGTCCGCCGCACTTCGCCCTGCCTCACTCGATGCACCGATCAGCGACGACGACACGACAGAGTTCGGTGAAATCATCGGGGATGAAAAGGCGCAGACTCCTCTGGAGCTCTTGAGCCACAAGAACATGCACATGCAACTCGACGACCTCCTCGAGGTCCTCGATGAGCGGGAGCGCAAGATCATCGACGCCCGTTTTGGACTGGCTGGTCAAAAACCAAAAACCCTCGAAGAAGTCGGTCAGGAATTCGGAGTGACCCGCGAGCGGATCCGTCAGTTGCAGAATATCGCCCTGAAAAAACTGCGCCGAGCCCTACAAAAGAAAGAAGATCCCGGACCACGCCCCCTGCGAAAAGGCGGCGAGGAAAGCGACGACGACTTCTTCCGCGACGAAGAGGAAACCGCCCTCGCGATGTGAGCGCGGGAGACGTTTTGGCCCGTTCCTACCAGCCAAACGTCCCCCCCCCTTTCCCGGCAGGCCCTACGGCAGTCTCTTTTCGGCGGGGCTCAAACCATGCTACGGGCGAAGCCATCTCTCCTGCAGGGAGCTAGAATCGCATCGTTCCACGATTCCACGCGAAACGTGCTGAAAATGATTGGAAAAAGGGAGCCTGACGAAAATCTTCTGACGCCTAGCCCTGGAATCGCTCGATGAGCAGCGAGGCATTGTGCCCGCCGAATCCGAAGGAATTCGAAAGAGCACGTTCAATTTTCACTTCTCGCGCAATGTGCGGCACGTAGTCGAGATCACACTGCGGATCTGGATTATCCAAATTGATCGTCGGGGGGATGATTCCGTTGTTGATCGCCTTCACACACGCCGCCAGCTCAACTCCCCCGGCCGCACCAAGGAGGTGCCCCGTCATCGACTTGGTGGAGCTGACGATCAGCCCGTCCATTGCGTAGTCTCCGAAGACCCGTTTGATCGCTTTTGTCTCACAGACATCCCCGAGACCAGTCGAGGTGCCGTGGGCATTCACATAATCGACTTCGTTCGGATTGAGTTTTGCATGTTTTAGCGCCATCTCCATACAACGGCGTGCTCCATCGCCTTCCGGATGCGGCGAGGTCAAATGATAGGCATCCGCTGAGACGCCGTACCCGGTCAGCTCTGCATAAATTCTCGCACCGCGGGCCTTGGCATGCTCCAGTTCCTCGATCACAACCACGCCGGCACCTTCTCCCATGACAAAACCGTCACGATCGCGGTCAAATGGACGCGACGCCTTCTCGGGTTCATCATTTCGGGTCGAGAGCGCCTTCATATTTCCAAATCCAGCCAATCCCATCGGACAAATCGTGGACTCGGCCCCACCTGCGATAAACGCATCCGCATCGCCGAATTTGATCATCCGCCAGGCTTCCCCGATGTTGTGATTTGAAGTCGCGCACGCCGTGACGATACACATGTTGGGACCGCGCAACCCGAATTCCATCGAAACCATCCCGCTCGAGATGTTTGCGATCATCATTGGAATCGTGAAGGGAGACACTCGGGAAGGCGATTTTTCCAAGAGGTTCTGGTGCTGCCCCTCCAAGGTCACGAGACCGCCAATCCCACTGCCCACCATGCAACCGAAACGATCGAGATCAACGGCGGTCAAATCGACGCCAGAATCCTGCATCGCCATGACAGAGGCGGCCATTCCCAGCTGCGCAAAGGGATCCGCGCGGCGGGCATCCTTTGCATTCGTAAAATAAGGTCCAGCCTCAAAACCACGGACTTGCCCGGCAATCTGGCAATCGTAGCCTGCCAGTTTGGGATCATCGATCCGGGAAACCCCGCTTTTACCAGCGATAAGATTGGACCAGAACGTGTCCAGATCGTTTCCGATCGGGGACACAACTCCAATTCCAGTGATGACGACTCGACGTTCCATTTTAGTAAAAATCTGGCGGCTAAACTCAACGTGCTTCCCAGCCATTGCAAGCCGATTTCTCCCCTCTGAGCGCCTCCGTTCCGGTTGATTCCGAATCAAATCTCGATGACCCGCTCGCGCTCGTTCATCGCACCGCAGCGCGGACATTCCGCGAGATCGTGTTCGGTGAGATCTTCAAAAACATGATCACAGATCCCACAAATCACAAAGTGCTTTCGGCGCTGGTTCTCCCGTCCTTTCCGAAATATCTCCGCCGCGAACCACGCAAAAAAGAGAGCGCACAGGATCCCAACCAGATAGACCGCGATCATTCCGTCTAGAGTTACGTGAAACATGGTTCAGGAGGGGGACAACAAAAGGTACCTTTTCAACGATTCAGGCGCTCTCGTCTACAGCAAAAACATCATTCTTTGCCACCGATTTCCATCCATCCACTGACCGCATCCACTCCTGGGACAAAGCGCAGGGTGGACTCGATGATCGCAGCCAGTTCCGATTTCTCCGCCTCTTCAAGGGTCGCATCGACTCCCGTCACCTTGACGGATCCATCGGGAGCAACGTCGAGATTCACGCGGAAGAGCGGCAGGGACGGCGCAGTGCCCAGGTAATCATCCATGATCGACCAAGGAGCTACCGCACGAGTGACCAGCGAAGGCGAAAGTTTCGAGTGAATTTTTGCATTCCCGTACTCCGGTGGAGGCAACGGCCCCTCGGGCTCTGGTATACCAGTGAGGGATGCCGCAGAAAGAGGAGGCAACAACTCCGGCTCCGTTCGCTGAAAGGCGGGAGTATATCGCACCCGGATGAGATCGAGGTTCCCTCGCACGGAAGACTGAGCCGAGGGGGGAAGTAGATAGATCGTGCGGTCGGAAATGCGTTGTAAAACGGATCGCACGGCGGCATTCGAGGGATCGAGAATTCTGATCGAATCCGGTTTCCGCCCCATACGATTGGGCGACGGGTAGACGACTTTAAAAAGGTAGAAACCGGATCCGTGGATCATCAGCGAAAAGAGAAGAAATGCAGAAAAATACAACCAGACACGCTTCTCCCGCTCCCAGTGGAAGACCTTTCCTCGTTCATCCTGACCGCCACTGGTGATACTCGCTGCCATCTTCTTTCACGAAATCAACTCTCCCAAATCACCTGAAATCAGGATTCGTCGGGTTTTGTGGCAAACGACACTTCAAAACCACTGTTCAAAACAAGCCGCGCAATCCCCATCACGATGCCGTAGTCGACCGTCTCGTCACTGAGGATCACTACTTGATTGGAACGCTTGATCGCTTCACTAAGTTTTGCCGTCAAACTCCCCAGATCGACTCTCTCATCGTTAAAGTAGAATTCCCCGGTCGCAGAGGGAATCAGCGTGATGATGTGAGCATCTTCTGCCGTCGGAAGCATGGAACTGGAACTCGGTAGCGAGACCTCGACTCCAGATTTCAAGACCAGATTCGACCCGAAAAGAAAGAAAATCATCAGCAACAGGATAACATCCATGAGAGGTGCCGTATAAAGCAACCCTGCCCGGTCTGTGAGAGTGGATTCGAGTTTCACCTGGGAAAACGGGAAAAAGATTTCAGCCGAGACCTACTGCCCTGCACCAGCGGTGCCGGATACGGACCCCGCTACGGTTCCCGCTACGGTTCCCGCTACGGTTCCCGCTACGGTTCCTAGTGCTGACATTTCGTCCGGACGGATGGAGATGATGTCACTCGGCATCGAACGCAGATCACAAATCGTATTCACGATCTCGATCCCAGCGCTTTCCATGTCGTGCATGAGACTCTTGGAATAAGCCCGGAGATGGGAGTAAAAAACAAAAGCGGGAATCGCCACCATGAGCCCCGCTGCGGAGGTGATGAGCGCCTCATACACTCCCCTCGAAATCTCCGCAACGGTCGCAAAACCACCCACCGCATTAATCTGAACAAACGTATCCACGAGTCCGAGGACGGAACCAAGTAGACCGATCAGGGGAGCGATGTACGCTACCGTTAGCAGCACCGCGAGATGTTTTTCAAGCTTGGGCACTTCGAGCTGACCGCTCTCCTGAACAATCTCACGCAACTCAGTGCGGGGAGAAGAATAACGGCGGATCGCCGAATGGATGACCCTAGCAGCGGGCCCTGGAGTGGCGGCACATTCCGAGAGAGCCTCGGCGTATGCCTTGTTCTTGATCAGGTTGCGCAGACCAAAGAGGAGGTCACCCACATCGATCTTGGCGCGATGAAAGTAAAAGAGCCTCTCCAGAAAAATAGCGATGGCGATGACGGAGCAGCCAAGCAAGAGCCACATCAGAGGACCGCCTTTAGTGATCAAATCCATAGGAAACTAAGAATAAAAACCGGAAGGTTACGAGGTCAACCTCTATCACAGTACTGTCCGCGATCCAAATAATTAAGCATCGGCCCGTTCTTCAAAAATGGAACGGGGCGGAACTCCAGAGATCGGATTCCTCGTCTTCTTCAGCGATCACTGTAGTCGTTCGGTATTCCAGCGATAGTGGCGCTCGTCAGAACGTGTCGTAAAGAAAGCCGATCCGTCGGAAAATGGTCTCCGCATCTAAGCTCACGACGGATTCCCGGTCGGGCTCTTCGATGAGGAGATGGAAATGGTTGGACATTACGCAGTAGGTGACGACTCGCATCCCGTGAAAGACCTCCAATTTGCGCACCAAGGCCACAAAATGCTCTTTTTTCCTCCTCTTTCAGAACGAACTGGCGGTCCACCACACGGGAAATGCAGTGGTAGTAGCTTTTCCCCTCCCCACGGATACGAGCTTGTCTCATGGAAGAAGAATGCACCAGGATGAAAGTGTTCGCAAGAACATTGTTCAATAGTTAACCTGTCCCTGCTAATTCGAGCCACACTGAACGGCGGTTGGTTCCAACGGGTGCGGAGCTGCGGCGTTACGGAAAGCCGCACTGTTCTTTGCGGCAGGGGTTGGAGAGGGCGGAGCATCCCTGCGGTTGGCAACGGTGCGGAGCTGGTGAGCTGCGCGAACCACACTTGCCGCTCACTCATGCAATGCCTTTGCGAGTGACTTGATAGTTCCACCTTCGACGGTCAGCGTCCATTCATACGCTTGATCGCCGTCGTCGAAGCGATACACCAGCTTGCCAGCATCTTCTTCACTGGGTGCCCCCAGCATGGCTTTGACTTCAACAACTCGCTTTCCGTTTGGTGACCACTGCTCAAGGAGTTGATGCATCGCCACGATTGCAGCCCTGCCGTGAACTCCAGTTCGTGCACCTTGAACCTTCGGTGTGAGCTGTTCGATAGGTGCGGGTGCTTGCTGCTCTTGTGTTCCTTTGTTTTCTGTAATCGGAGGGAGCATGGGCAATGTGCTTTGGGTAATGCGAGGTTTGTTAGATGATGCGGCTTTCGCGGGCGGATTGCTGTCCTCAGAGGCTCTATCGCATCCAGACAGACCCACGAGGAAGGCTACAACGAAGGTGGATAGTGGAAAGGCTTTCATGGCAACTGCTCTGAGTTGGTTCGAATTGTGGTTGTGTCGTCATTGCCTACACTGGAGCCTGTAGCGGGATATGGACCGATTCTCTTTGTTCCATGAACGGCCTTCGAGTTAGTGCCGTGGAAGAGCGCGGTATCAGGATCAAGCCAAGCGCCTCCCGCAGACATACGGTGAGGTAGATTGAGCAAAATGTGCATCATCTCGTGAGCTACGCTCAGTTCGCTGCGTGATGGACCGACAACCACAAAGTTTTTGAAGGCGGCGATTCCAGTCCCATTTCTCCAGGCGTTGTAAGCGGTAGCACGAACGCCATTGCCAAGCCCATCGTTCAAATCGGGCACATATAAGAAGTCCACTGTGTTGTTGTCCGCATCCAAGTGATTCAACGCCTCTCGTTCGTCTGCGGTGGGCAATTGGATTGGCGCAGAACCTCGTGTGAAGCCTCCAGTGCTGAAGACGGATGGCAGCGCTACTCCCAATATTTTCTCGGTGACTTTCATCTTCACTCCGCACTGAGCAAAGCGCTCATCAAGCGTCGCAATTTCTTGCTCTATCTGAGCAGCAGTAGCCGAGTTACCGAATGCCACAAAGCGGACTTTCACCTCTCGAACGTCATGTTTCCAAGGTTTATCCGCCTCGTTATTGCTCTCGGTCGAAGGACGACCAACTTGGATTTCTTGCTCAACTCTGCTTCCTGCTGCGATCTCGTCATTTTCAGGGACAGGTTCATTTTCAGGCATTTTCACATTCTCACATTTTCAGGGACAGGTTCATTTTCAGGCATTTTCACATTCTCAGGGACACATTCTCAGGGACACATTCTCAGGGACAGGTTGATTATTGTATGTGTCCTCATTTTCAGGGACAGGTTGATTATTGTATGTGTCCTTGAACTGGAATTTTCAGCAAATTTTCAGGGACAAGCAAATTTTCAGAAATTTTCAGGGACAGGTTGATTATTGAACTCAGCGACAACACTTGTCGATCTTTTCCGCGGTTTCCACGAATCGTGAAACCAAGTCGCTGAATTGACCGGAAACAGGCTCCTCCAACCGGTCATCTCCGGGTATGGCTGCACTCAGTAGACCTTACCTTCTGCCTTTCACTGCAAAATCGGACCAATTCTCCACGCCTCTACTCCCACCAACCTATTGAGCGTTTCCGGCATCCACAGTGCGGACCGGTTAGGCAAGTGAGTACCTTTTTCAGCTCGACTAGCTCCGAATCTCACTACTCCCGCAGCTTCGCTGCCGAGATCATCACTTCCTTGCGCAAGTCGCGCAGCACGCACAACCCGCTCCAATCAGCCTCGCGCATTGAACGCGCTCCGCTTTGACGAGTTTTGCCGAATTTGGCCCGGTTCCGCTCAAAGACTTGATTCACAAACGCTTCACTGCCCAGCACGGCTCCGTCGGTCAGATAACGCACCCGAATTCGAATCGCTTCCGCTGCGGGCATCTTTCCCTTTCTGCGTTCCTCCGTTTCGACTTGCTCCCGGGTGAAGCCTTTCTTCTGAGGTTTTTTGCCGGGTTCGGAGATTTTCCGTTCCTCGCCTTCGTAATACAACCAGAGCC
>JAGPCC010000217.1 GCA_018058245.1 Verrucomicrobiales bacterium | reverse complement strand
CGATCTGGGAAGTCAATCGACACACCCGGAACTCGCGACCGTGCCGTGGGCGCTCTGGGGCCACAGCGGAGGCGGCCACTGGGTGGGCGGAATGACGCTGCTCCACCCCGACCGTGTGGCCGCCACTTGGTTGCGGTCCGGCGTGCCTCCCCTCGCTCAGGTGGAGGGAAAACCGGCTCCCTATCCCGTCTCTGCCTCCGCTTTGCAGGTGCCCATGCTCTGCAATCTCGGTACCAAAGAGGGAGTCTCGGAAACGACCGGACGCTTTTCCGGAGCGTGGAAATCCAACGAAGCGTTCTTCCGTCACATGAGACCCAAGGGCGCTCTCCTCGCGGTTGCGATTGATCCATTCTCCAGTCACGATGTCGGGAATCAGCGCTACCTCGCGATCCCGTGGATGGATGCCTGCCTCTCCGCCCGACTTCCGGAGAAAAGCGGAGATCCCCTGCGTGTCATCGATCCGTCCACCGCCTGGCTTGCGCCGCTTCAAGTAGGGGCGACCGAAAAGACTGCACCCGTCGCGGTTGCCGCCTTCTCCGGCGACAAAGACACTTCTCTCTGGTTTCCCAACGAGGCAATCGCAAAGGCCTGGGTGCAGTATGAGAAAGATTCTGCGGTGACCGATGTGACCCCTCCCCCTGCGCCGACAAATCTCCAAGTCAACGGAAACGAGTTGCGCTGGGAAGCAACCGCCGATCTGGAGAGTGGATTGGCCGGGTTTGTGATTGAGCGGGACGGAGTCCTCCTCGCGAAGATCCCCGAAGATGCAAAAAATCCGTTCGGACGACCACTCTTTCAAAAGCTTTCCTACAGCGACACTCCTGCCCAACCGCTTGCTGAAATGAAGTTCACCGACTCCACGGCGGAATCGGGAAAGACCTATCGGTATCGGGTCTCCTCCGTGAATACCGTCGGTTTGCAGTCGGAGTAAGCGGGGGGAAAACCTCGTCTACGGATCAATCTGGTTGTAGTCATCGACGCTCCCGAATCGGATTTCACGCCATGATCCCTTTCACGATTTTCCCGGCGATTCCCGTGAGGCGGACATCGAGCCCCTGAAATTTGGTCGTGAGCCGATGATGATCGATCCCGAGGAGCGAGAGCATCGTCGCATGGAGATCATGCACATCGACGACATTTTCCACGGCACGATAACCTAGTTCATCTGTCGCTCCCCAGGTTGTCCCCTCTTTGATCCCTCCGCCTGCCATGAAGAGACTGAAGGAAAGAATGTGGTGGTCCCGCCCTGTTCCCTGTCCCATGGGGGTACGACCAAATTCCCCGCCCCAGAGAATGAGCGTGTCCTCCAGCAGTCCGCGCTGCGCGAGGTCGTCGATCAAGGCGGCGGTGGGACGGTCTACGGTGCGGGCGCCGTCGGTCATGCCTTCTTCGATTTGTCCATGGTGATCCCAGGCCCGGTGGTAGAGCTGGATCATGCGAACCCCTCGCTCGGCGAGGCGGCGGGCGAGGAGGCAGTTCGAAGCAAAGGATCCGTCCCCGGGCTCCTTCACTCCATACTGCTCGAGCGTGGCCGGGGATTCTCCCGAAAAATCCGTCAACTCCGGGACACTGGACTGCATCTGGAATGCCATCTCATATTGGGCGATCCGTGTCGCGATCTCGGGATCGGACCGCTCTTCTGCGAGGAACCCGTTGAGCCGCTGCACTTCCTCGACGACCTGACGCTGAGTGCTCTGACAGATCCCTTCGGGATTCCCGATGTAGTGTACCGCATCCCCCTTTGACTGGAATTGGATTCCCTGAAATCGGCTCGGGAGGATGCCGCTGCTCCATTGTCTTGCGGAGATCGGTTGTTGTCCATATTTTCCCGCCGAGGTCAGCACGATGTATCCGGGGAGATCCTGCGTTTCCGACCCGAGTCCGTAGAGCAGCCACGAGCCCATGCTGGGACGACCTTTGATGATCGAGCCGGTATTCATGAACGCGTGCGCGGTGTCGTGATTGATCTGCTCGGTCTGCATCGAGCGGACCACGCAGAGTCGATCCGCTTGTTTGGCGATTTCGGGAAAGAGATCACTGATTTCGATTCCGGACTGCCCGTACTTTTGAAAGTTCGTGAACGATCCCCGAGCCTTCAGGGTCGCACCCTGTAGCTGGGCGAGTTGCTGACCTTTGGTAAAAGATTCAGGGAAGGGCTTGTCGTGGAGCGCCTTCAGATCCGGTTTCCAGTCGAGGGATTCGAACTGCGAGGGCCCGCCTGCCATGCAGAGAAAAATGACCCGTTTTGCCTTCACCGGGAAATGCGCCTCCTGGAGAGCGCCGTTCCAATGATCGGGTTTCGGGAGGTTTCCGGCGGCATTGCTTTCGCGGAGCAGAGAGGCCAGGGCGATGCCGCCGAGTCCGTAGGTGCTTTGCTGCAAAAAGGAACGGCGATGCACCCTGAGGGGGGAGAAAGAGTCCATGTCGAGTCAGTAGCGGGTGATGGATTCGTGAGTGTTGAGGAGAACGCGCGCGAGCTGCGTCCAGGCCGCGTGCTCTGCGGGGGCGAGTGATGCGGCGGGAGCGATGCCGGTCACGATGAGTTTGCTGGCTTCGTCTGGATGGGCGGTGAAATACGTTTGTTGCTCTTTCAGGAAGGCCGCGAGCGAGGTCGCCTCCTGCTCCTTTGGCTCGCGGTTCAGGGCCGCGCGATAGGCGAAAGAAAGGCGTCCGCTCGTCTCGGACGAACCAGATTCCTTCAAGATCCTCGCCGCAAAAACTCGTGCCGCCTCGACAAAGGCAGGATCGTTGAGGAGCGTGAGCGCCTGCTGCGGCGTGTTGCTGTCGGTCCTCGCGGCGGCACACTCATCACGGGCGGGAGCGTCGAAGTTGGCCATCATCGGGTGCAGAAAGGTCCGCTGCCAGTGTGTGTAAACACCGCGTCGCCACTGCCGCTCGCCGGTCTCTGAAACGTAGTCCCGACTGGGAAACTGCAGCGCCTCGTAGTATCCAGCCGGTTGGTACGGTTTCACACTCGGGCCGCCGATGTCATCGAGATTGAGCAGACCGGCGATGGCCAGCGCATTGTCACGCACGAACTCCGCTCGGAGACGCCGGGGATTCTGCGAAGAAAGGAGACGGTTGGCCGGGTCGAATTCCTTCCCCTCCTTCCGGAGATTGCTGTCCTGGCGGTAAGTTTTACTACTCACGATGAGACGGATCATATGCTTCATGTCCCAACCTGAGCTGCGGAATTCACTGGCAAGCCAGTCGATCAACTCCAGATGGGAAGGCCATTCGCCCTGCGAACCGAGATCATCGACCGCCGCACTCAGCCCCGAGCCAAAGAATTCCGCCCAGAGCCGATTCATCACCGTGCGCGCCGTGATCGGATTGGCATCGGAGACGATCCAGTTTGCCAGATCCAGTCGAGTGAGTCGCTTCTCCGCCGTGCTTTCCATCCGACCGGGGAGAAACGAAGGCGTTGAGGGCAGCACGACCGCTCCGGTTTCATCCTGCCAGTTCCCACGGGGGAGCACCCGAACCGTGAGGGGATTTGGGATCGATTCCGTCACCATCGTCCAGGCTTTTCCCTTGTCATACTCTTGGAGCTTCGTCGCGAATAGATGAGCCTGATCATAGGCGGGCCGGTTTTGCCTCGTGCTAAAGAGAAAGAGCTCCCCGGCCGCGCGGAGTTGGGCGGGGTTTCTTTTATCGATCGGAACGAGGAGAGAAGCGATCCCCTGGGCCGAATCAAGAGGATCCAGCGCCGCAAAGGGAGAAAGGCTCACCCGCAGAGGGAGCATGTTGTCTCCGCTCCAACGGACGACGAGTTGATCCCCCGGAGCCAGTGCAGTCGGGTCTTTGATGAGCCAGACCGATTCCAGGGGCACCCCCTCGGGCAGTGATTTCGGAAGACGCCATTCACCGGCGAGGCCGGGGACTTCGCTTCCGCCGCGATAGAGCGGTCTTTTCCCTATCGCTTCGGCCGCGAGGACCGTGAGCGCCTTTGTTTGGCCCGTCGAGCTGCGGATCGAAAACACCGGAAGCAGAGACTTACCGAGGAGGCTGGGAAGAGTCCCTGCCTCGATTTCACTCGTTTCGACCGTGATCTTTACCGCCGCGAGAGCCGGGAGGCCGACCGGATCCGCGAGGAACGACAGCGATTCGCCTTTTCCGAGAGTTTTGTCCGCTTGGATCGCCCCGGCAGGATCGAGTTTCGTTGACCGTTTGGGGACACCCTTCCCCTCCTTCAGGATCTCCGGGGAAAGAGGGACCAGCGTCAGCCATCCATCCGCGTGAGACTTCAGATAGGCACTCAGAGACTTCTCCCAGACACCCTGTGACTCGCGGGCGACGGCATCCCCGGAAAGTTTTTCCACCGCCGCAGAAAGCAGATCCTCCAACTGGCGGCCGACCGCATCACTGCGTCGTTTCATCCATGGACTCTCCACCTCGATCTCCGGAGGAAAAGGCGAATCATTGTTCACCCCCTCCAGTTCCGGCTCCGGAGTGTAGCCGTAGTTTGCATAGACGCCCCACTGCTTTACATCGGCAAAAAACGACTGCAACTCATAGAAATCCCGTGTCTTGATAGGATCGAATTTGTGATCGTGGCATTCCGCACAGCCGAACGTACTCCCGAACCAAGCTGCCGCTACCGACCTCACCCGCTCCGCTCCGTACTTGGAGAGATACTCCTTTGGCTGCGCCCCTCCTTCACGGGTCATCATATTGAGCCGATTGTATCCCGTCGCAGTGAGTTGCTCGGCCGTCGGATCGGGCAACAGATCCCCGGCGAGTTGTTCCCGGGTGAACTGATCGAAGCGCTTGTTCGAGTTGAACGCCCCGATGACATAATCTCGATACGGGAAAATGCGTTGATTCTGATCACCGTGAAATCCCACCGTGTCCGCGTATCGTGCGATATCAAGCCACCAGACCGCAAAGCGCTCCCCGAAGTGAGGAGAGGCGAGCAGGGCCTCCACCTCAGCATCGTAGTCAAAATTCACCACCGCCCCTCCCGCAGCAGGCACCGACGGCGGCAGACCTACCAGATCGAGATGGAGCCGCCTGCGAAGCGAGAGCGGAGCCGCTTCCGGGGACAGCGTCAGCCCCTTTTCCTCGAGCGCAGCGAGAATAAACGCATCGATCGGGTTTTCCGCCCCCTTACCAGGAGGCAGATCCGGACGTTTCAACGGAGCATACGCCCAGTGAGGTTCGTACTTCGCCCCCTCCGCCACCCAGCGGCGAAAGAGATCTTTTTGCTCCTTTGTGAACGGTTTGTGCGCCTTCTCCGGTGGCATCGGATCGTCCTCATCAAAAATGCGGAGGATGATTTCGCTCCGATCCGGATCACCCGGCACAATCGGGAGAGCCCCTTCCTCCATCTCCTTCACCGCCTCCTCCCGAAGATCCAATCGCAGACCCGCCTCCCGTGCTTTTGCATCGAACCCGTGACAGTGAAAACAAGTGTCCGACATGATCGGGCGGATATCCCGATTAAAGGAAACCTCATCGGCGAAGACACCCGACACCACAAAAAACGCCGAAACCAAAAGCAGGACTTTCATATCGCTAACAACCAGGCGGAATACCTCCAACAGGCTCGTAGAAAGGAAACGTCAACGAAAGCCCCTGTCTTACGGTATTTTTCCCGCCATCGTGCCTCGACCCGCTACAGATTCCCCTGGGTCAGGCCCCCTCCCGGACAGAATGCTGCGGAGACCTAGATGTAGGAATCAAGCGGTCCCAACACCTCGCTGCTCAGCGGGGACGCCTCGCCCTACCGGGAGAAACACGTCGAAAATTCGATTCGGAAAAGGGAAGATAAGAAGATTCCCGGGACAGGTTCTCCCCATCTCCCCATCTCCCCATCCGGGTGCCATGACGGATGGGAACCGCCCGGTGCAGCCGAGCGACAGCGAATCGGAAGGAAGGGGAAATAGACGGAGCGAATCGAAGCGCAGCGCAGCGGAGATGGACGGAACGAAGTGAAGTCAACCGTAGGCAAACGACTATCCGCAGGACAGCCCGAAGGGAAAGCCCGAAGGGAAAGCCCGAAGGGAAAGCCCGAAGGGAAAGCCCGAAGGGAAAGCCCGAAGGGACAGCCCGAAGGGTGGAGCGCAGCGACATCAAACCCGCATGCCGGGTGGTGTGGGGGGAGCGGGATTAATCGTTACCTCTGCGTGATTGTGCCCCGCTTTTCCGAGGAAGCGGCCGCCATCGCGAAAGGGTTTCGAACTCGATCTCAAAAGTAATTCGGCCACCACCGGATGACTTCGTGTAGAGGAATCGTGGTCCATCAAAGCGATCGGGCGAGACAGTTCGCCCATCAACATTGGGGACGGAAAACTCTCTATCGTTCGCAAAATCAATGATCGAGATCTCGGTGTATGGCCGTTCAGAGTCTGTAGCCGTCAATGCTTCAACGATAGCGAGATACTTTGAGTCCCCCGACCAGAGGTATCTCATCAAGAAAAGTCTATCTGAAAAGTCGAATGGAAGAAGTTCAAGATCGAACAATGTAGGACCCATCCGAATTGCTCCATTCTCTCTCAACTTTCCGCTGGTCTTGCCGCTCGGGCTTCTGATGGCTTTTGAGATCATTTTCCGGTACAACGGTGAGCGCTGGCACCCCTACCGGGAACGCGCCTTCGACTTCTGAGTTAATGTTAGTGCTGGCTTCAAAAATTCTACTCCACAGCGGCAGCGGCTTGGCAATCCGCGCATTGTTCTCCATTTATTCGAATCGCTTCATCTAGTTCATAGTCGTCGTCCGGAACTGAATCACCCGTAATACAGGTAAAATAAGCATTACCAGCCAGAGCCGATCCGATAACCCAAATCAGATTGCCGCAGTCACATCGCTCTCCGCGTTTGTGATCGTTTAAAGCAGATGTTAGCAGAGTTCTAATTTCTTCACGGCCGAAATCAGGGTTGGCGTTGAGGTAGAGTTCAACATAAGACCCAAAGCTGACCGGCTTGAACTCGCTTGTCTTTTGGTCTGTCATGTTTCTTGGAGAACGTTCAAGATATGGAACGCCGTTCTGGACGGACGAATTCTGTTTCAAGGTGCGTCGGCGTTTCCATCATCGGCTTGTTAAGGTCTCGTTCCTCGACTTGGCTACACCCTTTATTGTTCGGCTTCGGTTTCCGGAGGAGCATAGATTCGAACGGTGCTTTCGACAGCATCCGAAGCTGGATTTATCCAGCAACTCATCCCAGATTCCTCAACAATGTCCATAAGCAGAAACAGTTTTTGCGCAGGCTCACGGGCATCAAGATTGATCCAGAAGAAAAGCTTCTCGCGTTGTTCATCGCCCAGAAATCCTATGACGTCTTCTCGACTGGTATAACCACTCGTAGAAAACTCAGCAACCAATCTTGCGTCGTCGGAAACGAGCGGGCTATATGAACGCCACAAATGCCCATTGATTCGAAATTCGGCTCTTCCAAGTTCGCCGACAGTCATAGCGTAATGGTAAACTGTATCGCAGGTGTCGTCATCAATCATGGTATCCCGGATTTCGACGATCGGGGCCTCGCGATCTGGTGTGTCACACCCAGCCAGAGCAAGAAGAGAAACAGCCAATGCGAGTTGCCATGATTTCATTTCTTAGCCATATCAACGTCAGGGCGCAGGCGGCGGCGAAGCCGTTGCCTGCCGCCCCTTGTTCGCGTTTCCATCATAATCTCCAAATAGCTCGATCTCAACGGTCTCAAGGGGGGATAACCCGTAAAAGTGCTGCGGATCGTGGCTGTGCTTCCTGAGTAGAGTCAGGTAATGGCCAAATTGAACAGTGTTGGTGATTTTTCGATTCCACTCCCATTCCAACACCTCTCCTTCGCGGGTCAAACCGAGTTCGCACACGCGTCGGGCGAACTCGGCAAATCTTGGTACTGGCCATGCGACGACTGGTCGGAGGGTAATGGGCCCAGATCGCTGCGGTGCAGGAAAGCACACCAGGGAGTCTACACCCCAGTGATCCGCAATGTGCGGCAACCCTGCATCGCACGCCACGCCCACCCATTCCGATGATGCTTCGATCTTATGGGCAGCGATTACTGCTTTCCCGTAGGTCAACTCCCCCCACGAATACTTTCCGAAGCTGATCCCTCCTCGAATCGGTAAGGATTGCTTCAGTCCTTCTGACAGCAATGTTTGAGAGAATCTCACCAATCTTCCCCGTCCGTCTGACGAATCAGGTGTTGAAGCAAATAGCGTATCGGAAAGCAGTTGTAATTCCGTAACGCCGGCAGTTTCGGCGCTATTCTTTGCAAGACTAACCCACGTATCAATCCTTGCACTAAGTTCGGTCTCGTCTGTATTCCCTACAATCCCTGAGAAACCAAGAATGTCACAGATTAAGAAATAGCCAGTTGTCATTTCAGAAGAGCGGTTATTCCAGATCTCGCGTTTAGGATATGGCACGCCCGTCTGGACGGACGAATTCTGTTAAAGGGCTCGTAGGCGTTGCCATCATCCGGCTTGTTGGACGGAGGGCGGAGACTCCGCTTCGTCGAGGACAAGGGAAAAGCGAT
>JAGPCC010000216.1 GCA_018058245.1 Verrucomicrobiales bacterium | reverse complement strand
CGACGCAAGTCTGGCACGATCTCTATGCTGCCGGGAAATTGAACGAAGCACAGTCCCACTTCTGGGAACGCAAACCCTCCGAGGAGCTCTACGATCTCGAAACGGATCGAGATGAGGTGAACAATCTGGTCGGATCTCCCGAGCATCAGGAGATCCTCGAAGAGATGAGAGAAGCTCATGCCTCATGGGAAACGGAAATCCGCGATGTCGGTTTTCTCCCGGAAGCGGAAGTACACGCCCGTAGTGTCGGCTCCACTCCGTACGAAATGGGGCACGATCCCCAAAAATATGACTTCAAGGCGATCTTTGCAGCAGCGGGAATCGCGAGTAGTCAAAAACCGGAAGACCTCCCTGCCATCGTCAACCTGCTCCGCTCACCCGACAGCGGAGTGCGTTACTGGGGCGCGACCGGTCTATTGATCCATGAGGGGGCGGGACTCAAAGCCGGTCACGATCTCCTTTTTAAAGCGCTCGAGGACGACTGTGCAAGCGTCGCCATCGTCGCGGCGGAAGCGATTGGGCGATATGGAGAAGGGACTGAACGGGAAAAGGCACTTGATGTCCTGATGAGCCATGCAAATCAGGCGACCGGGAATGTCTTTGAGGCGCTGGCTGCCAATAATGCAATCGATTATCTGGACGAATTTGCCGCGTCCCGGGTTGAAGAGATCAAAGCGCTTCCGACAAAACCCGGAAAATCATCTCCGCGAGTGAATGAATATGTAGGCAGTCTTCTCAAGACGATTCTCCGTGAACTCGGTCAATAACGGCCTTTTGAAATCGGAGTTGGGACGCAAAAAAAACCGGGAAAAATCGAAAATAAAACTTGTTCTCCTGAACACTTTAGTGTTCACTGTTCCCATGAGCAGTTATAATCGTGTTACCTTGATGGGAAATCTGACTCGCAACCCCGAGCTTAGAAAGACAAAAACCGGAACCTCTGTCACCGAACTGGGACTCGCCCTGAACCGAGTCTGGAGTGGTGAAAATGGAGAAAAACAAGAAGACGTGACCTTCGTGGATGTCACCTTGTGGGGCAGGAATGCCGAAAACGCCGCCCAGTATTTGCAGAAGGGGAGAGCCGTCCTCATCGAAGGGCGACTCCAGTTGGAGACTTGGCAGGACAAGCAAAGTGGGCAGGACCGCAGCAAACTCAAAGTCGTCGCCGATGCGATCCAATTTCTCGGTGGCGGCCAGGAATCCGGAAATTCGCATTCACATTCTGATCATAGTGAAGGACGCGAAAAGGACAACAGAGACGAGCGAGTGGAAATACTCGACGAGAATGATCGAGGCGCGCGCCGCCAGGCCCTGCCACCGGCACCTTCAGAACAGTCTTACCCGAATGGATCGCCAGACCGCCGGGACTCGGAATATCGGGATCGCAATCGTCCAGAAGATGGCCCAACCCAAGGCGATTCCGTTTCGCAACGCAGTGAAGACCGGCGAAGGCAACGGGGACATCATGCTGCGTAGCAAGCTTGTCTGAGTCGTCTGGAATAACTTCTTACTTGTTAGATTTCGAGTGAGGAACGAATCCAGAGTCCTTATGTCTATCAGGAGATTCCCCGTTTCCTGATGACCTGGCAAGAACCGTTGCGGACTCTGCAACGCAACGTGAATCCCAACGGTGGGCCCAACGGGATTCCCAACGGGGGGTTAAAAGAACCAGGTGATACTTGTTAGCAGTTTCCACTGGAGGGCTTCTGAAACGAGAGGAATATCTCCACCGAGGGAGACTACATATTGACGTTTGGATCCAAAAGCATGTGAGCCGAGCAGCTCGAGACGCTGTCGGAGACTGTCGTTTTCGAAATTCCACCTTGGATTGTAGGAAACGGAGGCAGAAAATCGGTCGCTCAGTTTCACCGCCGCAGGGAACTTCAACTCCAAGGCACGGATCTCAGCGGTCCCTTTTTCGCGCGGGGTGAAGCTGTACTCCACATTGGCACCAAGGTTCAGGGTCTCTGTCGCGTTCCAGCGGAGAGCGGAAATTTGTCGTAACTGGAAAACCCCATCTCCTAATTCAGGGGCCGTTGCGGTGTCGAAAGCCGCTCTCATCCCGAGTCCCCACCGGAGCGTCGGTGAGAATCGTCCGACATACCCGCCCCGAAGATGGAAGTCCCCGAGTCCGGATACATCCCCGCTCTCATTGTGGAACGATTTCGTGGGAATCCCGAACTGATACCCAAAAGCGAGGTCTTTCCGAACCGGGATGGCTTTTCGAATCGTGGAATCGATTTCGAGGAGCGATTGACCCAGATCACGACTTTCATAACTCCAGTCAGAAACCAAACGATCGCTAATCAAGGTCGGATCATAGATATGCAACCAGGACTCGGCGTCTTTGTGATTGAATCGATACGTTTGATATTCCGGGATCGGCTCGGGGTCCAGGGCAACGGATTCGGCAGGGAAAAGGGCCAGGGCACAAATCACCGGGAGGACAAAAGACCACCATTTTCCAAGGTATCGGTTTTGAATGGAAATGATTTGTAACAAGTTCGGTTGCATCAGACCCTCTGGAAAGGGGGACGTTTCACTCGATTCAGAGCATCGTTCCCGCGTTCACCTTCTCCAACTTTACAAGCCTAGTACATGAGCAAACACGAGCGGGGCGACGATGGAGGCATCGGACTCGATGATGAATTTTGGTGTGTCGATGCCGAGTTTTCCCCAGGTGATTTTTTCATTGGGGGTGGCACCGGAGTAGGATCCGTAGCTAGTCGTGGAGTCACTGATTTGGCAGAAGTAGGCCCAGAGTGGGATGTTGTCTGCTCCGAAATCCTGATGCAGCATCGGAACGACGCAGATCGGGAAATCTCCCGAGATCCCACCGGCGATCTGGAAGAATCCGAGCGGGGAAGCTGGAGCGGTGGCGGTGTACCAGTTCGCCAGTTCCATCATGTACTCGATTCCGGTCCGGACGACGTGGACGTTCTGGATGTTCCCCTTGAGGCAGTGGGAGGCAAAAATATTGCCGGAGGTGCTGTCCTCCCAGCCGGGAACAAAGAGGGGGAGATTCTTTTCGCAGGCGGCGACGAGCCAACTGTCGATTGGATCGATCTGGTAGTCGGCGGTGAGGGTTCCGCTGCGGAGGATGCGATAGAGAAACTCGTGCGGGAAGTGGCGACGCCCTTCGGCTTCGGCTGACTTCCATTCCTCGAGGATGACATGTTCGAGGACACGAAAGGCTTCCTCTTCGGGGATGCAGGTATCGGTGACCCGGTTGAGATGTTCGTCGAGCAGTGCCTGCTCCTGCTCGGGGGTGAGGTCCCGCCAGTTCGGGATGCGCCGGTAATGATTGTGCGCGATGAGATTGTAGAGATCCTCCTCGAGGTTCGCTCCGGTGCAGCTAATGGCGTGGATCTTGTCCTGGCGGATCATCTCCGCGAGCGAGAGGCCGATCTCGGCAGTGCTCATGGCCCCACCCATGGTGAAAAACATGCGTCCGCCCGAGTCGAGCAGGGTCTGCCAACCGCGTGCCGCATCGAGTACGGTAGCGGCATTGAAATGCCGAAAGTGGCGTTCGAGATACTGGGTGACGGGACCGGGCATGGCTTCCTTAGCTTTCAAAATAGGTATATCCGGACATTCCGTTCCGGTAGGCTTCCAGCGCTTTTTTCCGCTGACCTGCGGTGATGAGTCCGTCAGTGATCGCGGTCTCGGCCAGTTCCCGGAACTGCTCGACGAGCTTCTTCGGATCGTGCTCTACGTACTCGAGCACGTCGGCGACGGAGTCGCCCTCGACTTCGCGTGAGAAACGGATTTTTCCATTTTCTACATCGACGCTCACGGCATGGGTATCCCCAAAGAGATTGTGCAAATCGCTGAGTGTTTCCTGATACGCGCCGACGAGGAATATACCAAGAAAGTAGGATTCGTTTTCTCTTGTTTCGTGAACGGGCAGCGACTCTGTAACCTCAGAATTGGTGACATACTTTTTAATCATGCCGTCGCAGTCGCAGGTCACATCGTGAATGACTCCACGGCGGGTGGGTCGCTCCCCGAGACGGTGTAGTGGCATTACGGGGAAAGCACAGTCGATCGCCCAGGAATCGGCGAGCGATTGGAAAATACTGAAGTTTCCGTAGTATTGATCGGCGAGGAGCCCAGAGAGGTCCCGCAGTTCTTCGGGGACGTAGCGAAGTTTTTGCGTTTCCATCGCGATGTCTGTCATCGCTCTCCAGAAGCACTGCTCGCAGACGGCCCGTTCGCGGAGGCTGATGTCCCCGGTGAGAAAGTTTTCGTGAAGTTCTTCCCGGTAGCGGTTCGCTTTGCCGTAGGACTCGAGGAGGTTGTCTGCGGTGATGCCCCCGGCCACTTCCGCGAGGGCGACGATGGTTTCATTGTCACCTTCCTTGACGGAGAGTTCGTCCCGATTTTCAAAGCGGTTCACATCGAGAATCTCAAGGGCAAGCATGGAGTAGTGGGCGACCATGGAACGACCGGACTCGGTCACGAGGGTGGGATGTTCCACTCCGCTCTCGTCGAGCACCCATTTCACGGCATCAACGAGACTATGGCAGTATTCTTCGATCGAGTAGTTGGCGCTGGAGGATCGGGTCGAGCGGGAGCCGTCGTAGTCGACGGCAAGACCACCGCCGAGATTGAGGAGGCCCATGGGAGCGCCTTCTTTGACGAGGCCAGCATAGATTCGGGCGGTTTCTTCGATGGCGCGGCGGATGATCGTGAGGTCGGGTATCTGCGATCCCTGGTGGCAATGGAGCATCTGCAGCCATTCGAGACGGCCGCGGGTGCGGAGGCGCTCTACGGTTTCGACGAGTTGGGCGAGGTTGAGGCCAAAGGGACTCTTTTCTCCTCCTGATTTGGCCCACTTGCCAGCTCCTTCGGCGGAGAGCTTCACCCGGACGCCGATGACTGGTTCGACACCGAGTGCGGCGGAGCGTTTTTCGATAATATCGAGTTCGTGCGGCATCTCGAGGACGAGGACGACCCGCAGGCCCATGAGCTGACCGTAAAGGGCCAGATCGATGAACTCTTCGTCTTTGTAGCCGTTGCACACGAGGAGGGCCTCGGTGTCTTTCAGATAGGCGAGCGCGGCAATGAGCTCGGGTTTGCTGCCGACTTCGAAACCGTAGTGAAAGCGACGTCCATAGGCGGCGACCTCCTCGGCCACTTGTTGTTGTTGATTCACTTTGATCGGGAAGACACCCCGATACATACCGCTGTACTCCAGATCGCTGATTGCCTTGGCAAAACCATGGTAGAGCTCTTCAATGCGGCGCTCGAGGATCCGGGGGAAACGAAGAAGAAGCGGCGGACGAATCCCGCGGGCGTCGAGTTCGTCGAGCAGTTTCGGAATGCTCACGGCGTGGGGCGATCCGGTCGCCCGGTCTGTCAGGTCTACGGAGACTTCGCCTCGCCGGGAAATGGCGTAGTAACCAGCTCCCCAATGATTGATTCCATAGGTTTCAGAGGCATCCTCGATCGACCAGGGAGTCTCCTCCTGTCCGGTTTCCGCTTTCTTAGAAGGGCTGGAAGGTTTACGGGCAGTGTCGGGAGTACGTCGTTGAGTCATTTTCGGGGTATTCGCGGGAATCGTGAAAAGAAGTATCCTCGCCGGGGGCGAGGCAGAAGGGAAACACTCTCAAATAAGAGTGATTCCCGCAAGTAAGCAGTACCAAAATTTTGAACTTCTTTTCCGAAGACGCTGCGACCGAAATACAGGCATAACGCCGTCAGTCCGCGCCGATCGCCTCTCATGCTCCGACGCTCCGAGCGATGTCGCCCTCTATTTTGCAGTGGCTTTCCAGACTCTGAGGTTGCGGACGCTGGCACTTTCGCCCGCGACGGTGAAGCCCAGATTGGCTTTCTCTGTGCCGAGGAGGGGATCTGTGCCACTTACGGTTTTGCCGTCAATGTGGGCGACCATCTTCTCCCCAACGATCTCGAGGACGACGGTTTTCCATTCTCCGGCAGCGATAGGGAGATCAACTTTCCCGAATCCCTTCACCTTGTCAGGTCCGTCGTGGTCGTGATCGTCTTTCTGCGCGGAGAATCCTTTGGAATTGATCAGAACGCGGCAGACGTGCTCCTTTTGATCGTTGATGCTCAGCGTGGTCATGCGCGCGCCGTCGAGACGGACGTCGTATTGAATCACGGCATCCTGAAAGGGGAGAGGATGGCGGGCGACGGCACCGTGTTTGTCGGCTGCCACTTCACTGCCGGTGAGGGCACCGTCCGTGAATTCCCATTTTCCGGGTTTGAGACGCCATCCGGTGGTCCATGGTTTGCCTTTTTCTACTTTGGCGACAGCGACGGGGGTCGCAAAATCTTCACTGAGGAGTAACTCACCTCTGGTCGCGAGGATCGTGTCGGGATCCGCCGCTGTGGCGAGAGAGAGAGAAGTGAGGGCGATGGAGAGCAGGGCCGGGAATTTCATTGGGATGGGATGGTAGGCAGTGGAGTTGGAATGTTTTGCGGTTTCAGGAACCCTGAAATGGCAGGAGAGTTGCGAATCTTTTCTTGTTTTGGAAGGAAGGGCTTCCTCCCGGCGCCTTTTTGTCCGTGCCGTTCTTGTCAGGTTAGAATGCTTTTCACAATCTCCCCGTGGACATCGGTGAGACGGAATTGCCGGCCCTGGAAACGGAAGGTGAACCTCTCGTGATCAATACCTAGCAAGTGCATAATCGTTGCCTGGAAATCGTGTACATGAACGGGGTTTTTTGCGGGATTGTAGGCAAAGTCATCGCTCTCTCCATAGCTGATGCCCGGCTTGACTCCGGCCCCGGCCATCCAGGTGGTGAACACATAGGGATGGTGATCGCGGCCGAGTTGCTTGAGATTGTTGACATCGCCTTGCAGGAAGGGGGTGCGTCCAAATTCCCCACCCCAGATCACGAGCGTGTCCTCGAGGAGACCGCGTTGTTTCAAGTCTTTCACCAGTGCTGCGGCGGGGGCATCGGTATCGCGACATTGAATCTCGAACTGCGTGCTCAAGTTGCGATGATGGTCCCAGCCCGCGTGCATCACCTGGGTGAAACGGACGCCGCGCTCCGCGAGTCTGCGAGCCATGAGACAGTTGTAGGCAAAACTGCCCTGCCGATGGACATCGGGACCATACATATCGAGGATGTGCTTTGGTTCCTTCGAGAGATCGGTTAATTCCGGGACGCTCGCCTGCATCCGGTAGGACATTTCATATTGGGCGATCCGCGCGGCGATTTCGGGGTCGGCGAAGTCTTTCAGTTTTTGGTGATTTATCTCTGCGAGACCATCCAGCAGGGTTCTCTTGACGGCGCGACTCATTCCCTCTGGATTGGCGATATAGAGAACCGGATCACCACTTCCTCGAAATTTCACTCCTTGATGCTTCGAGGGGAGGAACCCGCTGCCCCAGTAAAAATCGTAGAAGAGCTGTCCGCAGGATGCCTCTTTGTCCCGCGAGGTCATCACGACAAAAGAGGGCAGTTCCTCACTTTCGCTTCCGAGTCCGTAGCTCAGCCAGGCCCCCATGCTGGGTCGGCCCGGTTGTTCTCCGCCGGTCAGGAAAAAGGTGATCGCAGGCGCGTGATTCACCTGCGTGGTGTGCATCGATTTGATGAAGCAGACATCGTCCACGATCTCTGCGGTTTTCGGAAGAAAATCACAGACCCAGGCACCGCTTTTGCCATACTGTTGAAATCCCGTGAAAGCCGGGAGGGTGGAGCGGCCTTTCCCCTCGGTCATCGAACTCTGTCGTTTGTTCCCGTGGATGCTCTCGGGGATCTCCTGGCCACGCCACTTTTCCATCTGTGGTTTGTAGTCGAACATGTCGAGATGCGGCGGCGCCCCGTTCATGAAAAGATAGATGACCCGCTTTGCTTTTGCCGTGTAGTGCGGAAGCCCGGAGATCTCGGGGGGCTGGTTCGCGAGTCCTTCCTGTTCGAGGAGGGAACCCAATGCAAGTGATCCGATACCGAGTCCCGATTTCCCGAAAAAATGGCGGCGGGTCAAGTGTGCCGTGTGATCGCTGAGAGGATTCATCGCGTTGTTCACTCTTTGGTGAGAGCTTCGTCGAGGTTCAAGATCAAAAGACAGAGCCCGGTCCAGGCGGCGTGTTCCACCGGGACGAGTGAGGGATTGTGTTTTGATTCGCCGATGGAAAGTAGTTCCTCCGCGTCCGCAGGAGCGCTCGTGTATTGGTGACGTAGTTTGGTCAAGGTCGCGGAAAGTGCCTTCGTTTCTTCGAGCGTGAGAACGCGGGCGAGGACGAGTTCGCCGGCCGTGTTGAAGCGATCTGCATCATTTTGGAGGTCCCTATTCGTAAGGAGCCGTTCCGCCAAAGCTCTCGCGCACTCGACAAAACCAGTTTCGTTCAAGGTCGTGAGAGCGTGCAGGGGGGTATTGGTGCGGGAGGCGTTCACCGAGCAGGTCTGTCGGGTCGCATTGTCGAAGATCATGGTCGGTCCGACGATGCGACGCCAGAAGGTGTAAAGACTCAGCCGATGGAGCGCATCCCCCGAGTCGGGTGTGTATTTGAT
>JAGPCC010000215.1 GCA_018058245.1 Verrucomicrobiales bacterium | reverse complement strand
GTCAAATGTCAACGCGCCCAGAAATAGAAATCCAACTTGAAAGCACGCCCCGATCAAAATCGGTCGGCGATAGCGGTGGGATATTGCCGCTCGAAGATTCATCTGAGGTCAATGTCTGAGGCGAACGTTAGAGCGATGCCAGCCACTACTGAGAGCGCGCCTTCGACTTCTGGGTTAATGTTAGTGCTGGCTTCAAAACTTCTACTCCACAGCGGTAGTGGCTTGGTCATCCGCGTCTTGTTCTGCGTTGGTGTGTTACAGATGCGCGTCCTCCCAACAATCATCGCCCCGAATCTTGAGATTGTCGATCAACCACGATCCATTGGTGCGACTCAGGACAAACATGGTCGATCCACCCGGCAGCTGGTAGCCCCAAGGCGCGACGATCTCAGCGCGATCATCGGTCGGGAACTCTACAGAGTCGATTGAGTCTCGATCGACATCGAAGAAGCTGCCGCCAGTCCCCCACGATGTTGGCGATCCTGGATTCGATCCGAACTTGCGCTCTTGAGGCACGACGAATTGTTGGAATATACTCACATGCTTTTTGTTGTGGTCTTCAACAGTGATTCCTTCGACCGCTTCACGTTGGAGTCCGATGAGATATTGACCATTCTCGATCCGACCGAGAATGCAGCGGACAGTGTCCCAATCGTTAATTGCGGTGCAGAAACCGACGACCACATCCTTGCACGCTTCGATCTGGTCAGTTGCGGGCATCAGTTTTCTTCGCAGAACAGTATTTATTCGTATGACCTCCCGCCGGCATATCGAAGAAGAGGCTTTCACCGAAAATGTCAGGAAATCACCGTTCTGGCAAGAAATATTCCCGAAAAGCGTGCGGGAACGTGCGTATATCACGACAGTGGGGAGGGTGAAAATTGGCACAAGCTGCCATGGCCGATATCTCAGCGTCCGGGGCTGGAAATCGTGCCCGCGAAGGAAGCCTCTTTGAAAAAAACTGTTCTCCAGAACACTTTTTATTTGGCTTCGCGACACGGAATTGCTTTTCTGAACAGCATGACGACCGAAACCGTGAAAAAGAAGGCGCGTTGGTGTTGGAGAAAAGATCTCGCGGAGTTCCGCGGGCTGACAGACCGGGAGCGGACGGGCTTTCTCCTCGTCCTGGAGTGGTTCGAAAATAGAGTTTTTTCGGTGCCGGGGGGGGAATCAGTCAAGAAGCATCTCTTCGGGCGAAGGATTTTCTGAATTTCCACGGCTCGCAAGCAGCTAATCTCCTAATCTCCCGCCGCCGCACCACCACCGTTTCCCCCGATCAAACAGGGTAAGATCGGGAACCCCACCCTGTCGTGCCGAGTGCATTCCGAAACACCGGCCTGATTCACATTCCGTTTCTCCATCCTGCCAATCCTGCCAATCCTGTCTCTCCTGTCTCGCACCTCCCCAAGCGGGATCGGGAGCCACCACAGTCCGGTCCGCAAGCGGGCAAAATCTTCGTAAGTGTCACAAAATAAGAGCTTTGATCAGTGGAGCCAAGGGGTGCACTACGGTCGGAAATGGTAAATCCGAGGTCGGAAGGTGGGCGCATCGGGGGGAAGTTGTTGGTTCTTGGTTCTTGGTTCTTGGTTGGTGGCTGCGGTCGGGGGTGACCGGGGGTGGGAAGACGGATGGCAGGGATTCGATGGGGAGATGTTGGTGGGGGGATCGTTTGATCTCTGGAAACTGGAAACCTCCCGCAGGAAAATCGGACGGATGGCCTTCCTTTGCGGCCTGCCCTGCCTGCCTGCCTGTTGCCGCATTTCGTGATTGTAATCATTGCCCATTCACGGCATAAAGGACCGTGGGGAGAATGGGAACGATGAATTCTGCGTACGGTTGGCTACGGAAGATCACGCAAATGGCGGCGATGATTTTGGGTTGCCTGTGGGTTCACGGAACGGAGGCGGCGTCACCGGTTGCGGCGCTTTCGGAGCAGGAGTATTTTCCACGCGATCCTGAGAACCGTCTCTTGTGGAGATTTACCCGTCGGAGGCTGGAGTTCGAGGCGATCCGGGACTCCATGCTTGCCGTTTCCGGAAAGCTCGATCCGACCCGTGGTGGTCCGTCGGCTCTGATCGCGACGACGATGGGCAGCGAGTCTGCGGCGAATGTCACCTGGCAGGTGAATCCCTATCGCCGCACGGTCTACGCGGCGGTCGAGCGAGACAGGGTGCTGCCGCTGTTGCAGACTTTCGACGTGGCCAGTCCGGACGAGACGAGCAGTCAACGGGACATCACCACGGTGCCGACCCAGAGCTTGTTCCTGATGAATTCCGAATTCCCGATGGAGATGGCCGCCGGTGTGACCGAGCGACTGGGCCTTTCCGAATCGGACATCGACGAAAGCAAAGACGCGATCGAAGAACTCTACCAGCACATTTTTCAACGGTCTCCCAGTGCCGGAGAACTGGCGGCGGGTCGGGCCTTCATTGAGGGCGGCATGAAGAAAAGCTTTTCCAGTCATTTGAAAAGCACGAAACCGGAACGAAACCCGTCGCCGAGCCGAATGATTTCGGACCGTGGGAGCAGTTTGTTCAGGTCTTGTTGATGTCGAATGAATTTGTGAACATCGAGTAAGAACGTCCAATATTTTTCACTAACAGAATGAGAACCATCTATTACGCAACCGCCCTCAGTTTGCTGGCTTTTTCCCCAGCATTTGGAGACGAATTGCTTCCTGCTTTTCCCGGTGCTGAAGGCTTTGGGGCAGAGACGCGGGGCGGGCGGGGCGGGGAAATTTTCGAGGTGACCCATCTCAATGACGACGGGCCGGGCAGTTTCCGCGCGGCCTGCGAGGCCGAGGTTCCGCGAATCGTGGTGTTTCGCACGGGCGGGACGATCGAAGTCCTTTCGTCCATTGTGATCGGCTCACCGTTTCTCACCATTGCCGGACAGACGGCACCGGGAGACGGAATTTTACTGAAAGCGAATCCGGGATTCGACGGGCCGGTCATCCAGGTAGCCAGCCATGATCTCATCATTCGCGGCCTGCGGATTCGCCGCGGTCCCACCGGTAAAAAGGGAAGCTCTGGTGACGGATTCAGCATCAACAACAAGGAGAATGCACCGCACCATATCGTGATCGATCATTGCTCGGTCAGTTGGTGCACCGATGAAAACGTCGACGCGTGGTATGCCGCCAACGACATCACGATCCAGTGGTGTTTAATTTCTGAAGCGCTGCACGACAGCAGCCATCAGAAAGGCCCCCACAGCAAGGGAACCCTGATCGGATCAGAAGCGCGGCGGATTTCCTATCACCACAATCTCCTGGCGCACAATGTCGCCCGCAATCCGCAGTTCAATAATGACGAAGGCCCCAACCACGTCATCAACAATGTGATCTACAACTGGATGTATTTTGGCGGACAGTTCGAGAAGGCGGAGGAGCGCGCTCCCAAGGTAAACCTGATCGGAAACTACTACAAAGCCGGGGGAGACAGCCGGACGAATCGCTATGAGGTGGCTCTCGGAAATTTCCCGGAAGAGCCGCTTTTCTACGTCAGGGACAACATCGGACACCATCGCCCGGACGGCACTGGCGACGAGTGGGCGGTGGTGGGCGACGGATCTTCCGGGCTGGGAGAGCAGTGGATGCAGATTCCCGCGTCGAAGAAGATTCAACGCCACGCCCCCTGGCCGGCATCGCCAGTTCCGGTGACGATCCACCCCGTGAATCAGGCCTTCGATCTGGTGCTCGCTGGAGCCGGTGCAGTCGCTCCGAAACGGGACGCAGTGGATCTGCGCGTCGTCAAAGATGTGCAGATGAAGACCGGAAGTTGTATCAACGATCCATCAGAGGTCGGAGGCTGGCCGAACCTCAATGCCGGAGAAGCCCCACTGGATAGCGATCACGACGGCATGCCGGACGCTTGGGAGACGCAACTCGGGCTGGATCCCCGCGATCCCGATGACCGCAACGGAAAAACGGCCAGTGGATACACGCGAATCGAGGAATACCTCAATTCGCTGATCCCTGACCAATTCGAGAAAGCCAAATGAACCCGTTCCCCGACATCCCTTCACCCGCCGCGAATGGCTTCAGAAGACTGGAACCGGCATCGGTGGCTTGGCCCTTGCCGCGATGTTGCAGGAGGAGGCAGCGGCCTCGCCGGGAGCGTCGCCTTTGGCGAACAAACAACCGGATCATCCGGCGCGTGCCAAGCACGTCATCCACCTCTTCATGAACGGTGGTCCCTCCCAGGTCGACACCTTCGACCGCAAGCCGTTGCTCGACAAATACGACGGTAAGACAGGGCCAATACGTCGATTCCCAGTTTACCCAGATCGAAAAGCTGATCGACAACATCCGCAATGGTCAGGTGTCCACGGGCGACAACTGCTCATCGCCGCTTTGCTCACCGATCTGAAACACCGCGGTTTGCTTGACGAAACGCTCATCCTCTGGGGCGGCGAATTCGGACGCACACCGACGGTCGAACTACCCGCTCCCGGCGCGAACGAGGAACTCGGCAAAGGGCGCGACCACAACAATCACGGCTTTACCGTCTGGATGGCCGGTGGTGGCGTAAAAGGCGGCCATGTCCACGGGGCTACGGACGAGTTCGGTTTCAAAGCAGTCGAAGACCGCGTCCATATCCACGACCTGCACGCCACCATGCTGCACTTGCTGGGGCTCGATCACGAGCGGCTGACCTACCGCTACTCTGGACGCGACTTCCGGCTCACCCACGTGGCCGGGGAAGTGGTCAAGGGGATCATTGCGTGATTCTCACCGTAGGGTGCAACGATCGCCCGTAGTGCCGACCGATCCGCTTTCTTTTCCCCGCTTCTCTACGACCACACCGCAGGGCCTCCTTCGAGCGGAGGTTCGAGGTATCGCATTACCCCCTTGGCATCTCGCGCGCCGAGACGACCTTGAGCTTCAATTACTCCCGGACGGAGCTCGCCACGGTGTCCTCGGTTATGAGGCAATGGACCTCAATCGCCTTTTCCCATTTTCGCGTTCGGTGTCTTTCATTATGCGGCAACGAGCTTTTAAACATCGCTATCTTAAGCCGCCCCGTCTACTCTGGGGTACCGTTGAATTTACCGGCCACGAAACTATGAGCGAAAACACCCCCGAAGAACTCGTCAAGCAAATGACGACCTACCTCTCCCAATTCAAAGAAATGTCCCATCGGGCGCGACTGCGGATCGAACGACTGGCGGAGTTGTCTTTTGTGATTGAGGACGATCTCAAACAAAAGGACTACGCGGATCGGGTAACGGAGCTGTTCGGGCTCGCGAATTCGTTTGAGGAGAAGATCGAGGCGCTGATCAGCGACTACGAGATGGAGCGCAATCGCATCGAAAACGAAAATCGATAGGGGTGATCCGGGACGGAGCGGAGGAAACAGGGTCTGGTGCGCGAGCAAACCCTGTTTCTTTGACTGCGGTGATGGTTGCGGGGTCAGGATTTCTTTGCGGAATCAGGGCGCGGCAAGGGGATGTCTTTCCTCGTTCTGGCTGGTGAGGCGCACTCGCACTTCGGTGTTGAGGCGTCCGGCACAACCGAAGCGTACCGTGTGTGGCCCTTTCGCAAGGCGCAAGAGCGGTGCGGTGGTGCTCGTGGCGGTGGGCTGGGTGTGGTCCCGCTGGTAGTGGGAGACTGGCTCTCCTGGCCAGAGGAAGACATATTCGCCCTGTTGGAGCACGCCTTTCCATTCGAATCGCTGAGAACCGATCTCGACGTAGGGATCGACGATGGTCGGATCGTCGATGGCGGGGATGGCTTTGATGCCGGCGATGCCGCAGGCGACGGTTTCGTTGCCGGGCAGTCCGTTGTAGTAGATCGCAAAGCTACGGGTTTTCGAGAGATCGAGGGTCTTCTCTGGGGGCCAGGGTAATTGCTGGTATCGCCAGCCGGTGTAGTCGTTGTTGATGTAGAAGTCGAGTGCGGTCTTGCCGTCGTGCAGTTGCAGCTTGAATTTTCCGCCTTTGCCATCTCCGCGCATCCAGAGACCGATGCCTGCGTGGTGGGAAAGGTCGATCTCTCGGGGGAGTGCCCGGTGCATCATGCTCCAGCCGTCGGCGGTGGGTTTGTTGCTGTGGGCGCGATAGAGGGCGTAGTGATCGCCTTCGGGGACGTCGTTCTCGTAGATCTTGAGGCTATGGCTGACGCCGCTGGAGACGGAGCCGTTTTGTCCGGTTTCAATCAATTTTACGGCGGTGTTGTTTTCGGTGGGTTTGTGGAATCCGTTGAGGTCGTCAAAACCTTCCAACAAGATGGCCTCTGGTGAATGCCAGGAGGCCCCTGCCTGCAACCATGCTCCGGGGAGGGCGTGAAACTGTACGCCGATCTTGGTGCTGTCGGTCTCGACTCGGGTGGACCACTGGTTGGCCTGGCCGTCGAGTTCGTCGACGGTGTGCCACGGGTCGTAGGCGACTCGCTGGAAGATCTCTTTTCCCTCGGCGCCGAGGAGGCGGTATTCCTGCCGGAGGTGCCGCAGCTTCTCGCGCTGCTCGGGGTCTTGTAATCCGCCGAGGCGCGGGTCGATGCGGAGGCGTTGCCGCATCGCAGTGTCCACTCTCCCGGAGTGCCGCAATTTCTCAAATCGCTGGATCATGTCGAGGTAGTCGTCGGTGAATGGATTTTTCGCGGCTGCCTCCACGGATACTTGAAACGACAGGGACGAATCGTAGCCGATCGTGGCCCCGAGGATGTATTCAAACATGTCGGGCGTGGTGCGGGCTTCGTAGCCATAGTACCAGCCGATATCGAGGGGCATGCCCCGGCGCTCGAAGGAATGAAAGGCGGGCGAGCGTTCGTCGAGGTAGGCTTTCAGGTCATCGTGTCCGTCTGCGGACGCGCTCCTCGCGAGGATGTGCCAGGAGTAGTGGCTCATGCTGCTGGCCTGAACGAGGGTGTTTTTGTCGGCCAATTTGTCGTAGAAGGATTTGATGAGGCGGGCGTTGTAGTACCAGTGATCGCCCTGGAGGCGCTCGGAACCGTCGAAGTAGACCATGTCCACGTCGCAGGCGTTGGCGACTTTCGCGAAGTTCGTAGTCACTTCGTCGGCGAGGCTGCTGTCGAGATCATACATCAGGTAACCGAAGGAGCGTTGTAGGTGATCGATCACGGTCCCTTTGGCATGGGCGGTCGCGGTGGTCCCGAACTGGCCGCGACGGCAGCCTAGAAATCCGTACGGTTCTTTCAGGGACACGGACTGGTAGCGGATCAACTCGTCGCCGAGATGCAAATCGACGCCGTTGCCCTGATACCCGCCGTCTTCTTTGGGGAAACCTACTGGGGGACCGGTGGTGGGGATAAAGTCGCTTTTTGCGTCGATATCGGCGGCGAGGGGGATATGGAGATCTTTCACCAATCGCTGATCGGGGATGGGGGTAAGGTAGGGATCGGGATAATAGAGCGAGGCACCAAGCACGTGCAGCCCGACCCGGAATCCGGCGTCTTTGAAGCGCTTTACTATTTTTACGAGGTCGGGGAGCCCTGCGGGATAGTGTTTGCGATCGGGTTCGTAATGCCCGGTGCTACTGCACCAGGAGGATTGTCCGAGCAGGATCGTGTCAAACCCGCCGTGTCGCGCGATCTTCACGGCGTCGTCGAATTGGGCGGGAGTGAAGGACGTGAGAAAGAAGTAGGAGTTCTTGACCTGCGGCGATCGTTTCATCCAGGTGCCATGGAACTCGGGACTCGGCATCCCTGCGAGTTTTTCAAAACGCTCGATGGTCTGCAGGAGTTCGTCCGGGGGGGCCGCGAGCACGCCAAAACGGAGCGGAGTCAGGCCGTGCCGGGCGTAGGTTTTTAAGTTGAGGGTTCGGGTCGGTGAGATCCAGTCGGGTAAACCGCGTCTCTCGAAATCCTCCAGGACGATATTGGTAACTTTGCCGTCTTTCCGGATCATGGCCTCGATCTGGTCGATGTCGCACTGCACGGATTGTCCGGCGGGCATCGAGTTGTAGTACAAGTTCAGGGCGCTGACTTTGGTGTAATCGAGGATATCGCTAGACGGTTTGCCGAGGGTCAGCTGCTGCCAACCTTCGAAGTCGATTTTGACATAGACGTCGCGGTGCCCGCCGGAGCTGTCGAGCAGTTGCACTTTCAGCATTTGCCCTTTGCCGTCGCCATGGACCCAGATTCGGATCGCTTCGCATCCCGTCAAGTCGAGTGATGGGGACCAGCGTCGGCCCTGCATGGCCCAGCCGCCCGGTCGGGCATCGGCCGTCGCGCCAAAGCGGATGCCGAACTGTCCCTGCCGGGCCGCTTCTTTGTGCTGCTCAAAGTGATGGGAACACCCGCCACGGTCGGCGCTGACGGAGCGGGGGGACTCCTGGAATGCGTGGATATTTGGTTCGGCTGCCATCAGGGCGATGGTCGCCGAATCAGTGAAGCCAGCATTCAAGACGGGTTCGACGACTGCCGTTTCGGGTAGTGCGATTTGGAAGAGGTGCAGTTCTTCGAGATTTTCGGGCAATCGGGATGCGGTCAATTCGAGTAGTGCGAATCCGTGGTCCTCTTTGATTTGAAAATCCATCGACCAGTCGGGT
>JAGPCC010000212.1 GCA_018058245.1 Verrucomicrobiales bacterium | reverse complement strand
TTTGCGGTTGTGCCGTTCAGTTCGGCCAAGAGCCAAATTCTCTGACTTGCCCGACCTGTCTCGGACTGCCAGGCGCGCTGCCAAAACTGAACCTTGGTGCGATCGAGAGGACGATCCTGACGGGGCAACTCCTCGGATGCAGCACACCGGAAGTCGTGAAGTGGGATCGGAAGAATTACTTCTACCCAGACATGCCGAAAAATTATCAAATTTCGCAGTTTGATCTCCCTCTTTGCCTCGGTGGGGCGGTTCCGCTCTACGAACTCGCCTATCCCAAAGACGCCCAGAAAAACATCGCCGCGCCCGGGAAGAGCGTGACGCTCACGCGCATTCATCTGGAGGAAGACGTCGCAAAATCGACCCATCATTCGACCTACACCACGATCGATTTTAATCGCGCTGGGACTCCCCTCATGGAGATCGTCTCGGAACCCGAGATCGACTCCCCAGAGGAAGCGGCTGCCTATCTGAGTTCGCTGCGTCAGATCCTCGTCTACAGCGGCGTATCCGATGCGGACATGGAAAAGGGGCAGATGCGTTGTGATGTGAACATCTCGGTGCGACCGTCTTCTCAAACCGAGCTTGGGACAAAAATCGAGCTGAAAAATCTGAACTCGGTCTCCGCAGTGCGGCGGGCCCTGCACTACGAGATCGCTCGCCAGACGACAGAGTTGAAAGCCGGTCGCAGCATGACTCAGGCGACATGGCGCTGGAATGACGAGATCGGTCAGACAGAGCTAATGCGTATCAAAGAAGACGCTCACGACTACCGATATTTCCCTGATCCCGATCTGCTTCCCGTGCAGACACAGGAGATCCTCGCCCGAGTCTCCGCCCATCTTCCGGAACTGCCGCACCAGAAAGTGGAACGCTTCGAGAAGGAGTATCAGATCACCCACTACGATGCTTCGGTTCTCGCGTCGGAGCAGGCGCTCGCCGATTTTTACGAAACTGCTGCCGTCGGATCGTCTGCACCAAAGAAAGTTGCAAACTGGGTGATCAACAATCTCCTTGCGGTCTTGAATGAACAGGGCCTCCCCATCTCGGAGTGTCCGGTATCGGCAATAGGCATTCGGGAACTCGTCGATCTTGTCGAGTCCGGTCAGATTTCCAGCAATCAGGCAAAAGAAGTTTTTGTCCGCCTTTTTGAAACCCCGGCAGAATCTCCCGCTGCAATTGCGAAGGCCATGGGTTTCGAGCCAGCTGACTCCAGTGAAATCGAAGGGATCGTCGATCAGGTCATCGCCGCGAATCCCGGCCCGGCCGGTGAAGTGCGGGAAGGGAACGACAAAGCCGCAAATTTTCTGACGGGGCAGGTCATGAAGCTCTCGAAGGGGAAAGCAAATCCCAAGCAGGTAACCGAATTGATCCTCGGAAAGATCAGGGCCTGAGCGGTTCAGCGGGGTTCTGGAGAATTCGCATCACAAGAGAGTCGAGTCGTCCCGGCCCTTGAGTTGAATCAGCTTTTTTTTGATGATCTCCAATTCGATCGTCAGCTGATAGGCGGATTTGACGATTTCACCCGTTGTGGTTTCGTCATGGAGATGACGCGCCGCCGGTGTGATTTTCATCATTTCGAGCGCGATCGTCTTGCAGGACGATTCGATTTTGGCAATGGCTTCGTCTCGGGTCATTTAGAGGGAGTAGGTTGCGATGATATCTGCCGGGAGCGCTTGGGGGCGTCCGCTCTCCAGGGAGACGAGGACGTAGTCGAGCCAGCCTTTGGCGACGGACTTGCTATCCGATTCTTTTGTGATCTGAAAGCCGACTTTCACACTCCGAGAGGCGATTTCCTCGACCCAAGTTTCCACTTCGGCCGTGTCGCCGATAAAGAGCGGGCGTTTGTGCTCGATATACGAGGCGCGGACGACCCAGCTCAGCCCTCGCTCGAGAAACGCTTCCATTGACATGCCGTAGCAACGAGCCATCTGATCGTATCGCGCTGCGAGGACGTAATCGTTGTATTTTGAATTGTGGACGTGACGATTCATATCGATATCGTCGGGCCGGACCGGGATCGAGGACTTGAAAGCAGTGAATGGTGGCATGACGTGCGTGCCCGGGAAACCGGTTCCAACCCTGCGCCGGAAAGGGAGAAAATCAGCGGAAGAGCCGCTTGATTCGGGAATCCCTACCGCGCTCCAGGGGATCGGAAATGCGAGTGGAGGGGGCTTTTTTCACGGGTGGTGCCTTGTAGTGGCGCTTATCCGTGATCCATTCGAACATGACCGGACCCGATTCGTTTTCATGAGACTGGATCGCGGGGTCTGGTTTCACTGGAGCTGGCTCGTCTTCCAGTTTCGCTCCGTCGGCGATCCATGCAGGTACTCCGCCCATGCGAAACGAATCCGAGGTTCCACAGGAGCTGAGGAGCAGAGAAGCAAAAAGAGGAAGTCCAAGATGAAAAATTCGTTTCATAAGTCTAAAAGGCTGATGGACCCAAAAATGGGTCGTCGAATGTAGGCCAAGTTTTCGGATGTGCTACGCAAAATAGATGCGCTCACGGGAATATGGCGGCACACGACAGCACCTGAAAAATTTCTTGCTCCAGCAATTCGCCCTTTTGACCTCTGGACCACTTGCCAGCGGCAAACCCTCAAGCAGCCTGTCGAACGGAGAGCACTCTATTCGCCTCCCTCGCCCGTGAGCAGTGCCGCCGCGACCCGGAGTTGTTTGGGATCAATTCCCCTTCGTTCGATTTGACGCGGATTCCAGTGTAGGACCAGAGCACGCCCGTATCGCGCAAGTGGTTTAAACGGTGTGATGAGAATCTGTTTCTCGTCCAAGCCCGCCAGACCGAGGTTCGGCATGATCGCTGCGCAGCTTTTCTGAACGAGCAGCTGGCGCACTTGAAGAATGGATCCGCACTCAAAGCGGGGAAGGAAATTCACCCCCGCTGTCGACATGGCTTCACGGATTGCCTGATCGAGCTGTCCTCCGTCCCGACCGGTGGCGAAGGGCAGCTCCCGCCAAATACTGGAATCGACAAGGTCCTCCTTTGTTGCACCGCCCGGAAGGAGGATGCGTGGAATGCAGAGATGAAACGAAAGTTTGGCAATCGAGATCGTGTTACGCTTCGAGGCATCAGGAATGGCATCTCGTCGCAAAAGGGCAAAATCAACCCTCCCTTCCTGCACTGCTTCCACAAGCGATCGACTCCTCGAAGATTCCGTACGAAGGAGGGCCCCGCCAAGTGCAGCAGCCAGGTGGGGGAGATGCGGCGTAACAAGCCACTCCAGAGTGCTGGCCCCCGCTCCGATGACAAAGACCTTGGGAAGATCTTCCTGCTCCCTGCGAAAGTCGTCGAGCCCCGTGAGTTGCCCGCGCACGAGATCAGCGAGACGATGGCCGGCAGAAGTCAGGGCCAGAGACTTGCCTCGTCGTTGTGTCAGTTCACATCCAAAGAATTCTTCGAGTTCCCGGATCTGGCGGCTGATCTGGCTTTGTCTGACCGGGTCGCCGGGTGCGGCCTTGGCGATGCTGCCCGCCTCGGCCATTTCGAGGAAGCTGCGGAGCCGGTCCAGGGAAAGACCGCCTTTGGAGAAGAGGGATTCAAACATGATTACAGAGTAATCTATACTCAATGTTCCTATTTTCCGAAAGTTTGTCGGCGAACGGTCAGGGCGCAGGTGCATCACCAGATCTCCGGGGAAGAGGATGAAGACAGCCGAGGCAGAGTCCTCATGCTGGGAGGTCATCCATGTAGTGGAAGTTGTCATCCACGAAGAGGTCAAATCAACACCACGATACCGGATTGCCTAGGTACAACGCGGTTTTGCCACTTTTGACGCGAACCTTCGCGTTCCTGAAATTGCCACGTAGATCGTTAGTTTGCCTTTGCGGCAAGAGTTTCGTCTCTCTATTTTTCCGAAAATACACGTAACCGTCTGATTTGGAGCCGAGAGAGACAGGGATGTTTTTCGTGACAATGCCTTACAAATAGGCCATAAAGGCGGCGGGTTTTGAACCTCCCTGACACCGCCCTGATGCCCGACGCTGCTCGAACTTGTCCTGATTGTGGAGAGACAGTTCCCACGGACTTTCCGGAGGGGCTTTGTCCGGCGTGCCTGCTGTCTTCAGCCACGGTTCCGTTCTTTTCGCATGACCGAGAGGATGGGGGGAAGAGAGGAAACACTTCGGGTACGTCAGATTCTGGAGAAATCCCTAACGGATCTTCGGAGGCAAAACCGGATGGTCCGCGTTCGCCCCTGCCCGAGCAGTTGCAACCGTGGTTTCCCGGGCTAGAGATCGTCGAACTGCTCGGTGCAGGGGGGATGGGGGCGGTCTACAAGGCCCGTCAACCTAGGCTCAATCGTTTTGTCGCCTTAAAGATCCTGACTTGCCCGCCCGAACACTACGCCGATTTTGCGATGCGCTTCGAGCGAGAAGCTCAGGTCATGGCGAGACTGAACCATCCGCATATCGTCACCATTTTCGACTTTGGTGAGGTGGACCGCTCTGCGGCGGGGATGGAGACTTTGTTTTATTTCCTGATGGAGTTCGTGGACGGCACGGACCTCAATCAACTGATCCGGACCGGAGAGCTAAAGCCGGAAGAGGCGATCGAATTTGTCCCCCAGATCTGCGAAGCACTCCAGTTCGCGCACGACGAGGGAATCACCCATCGAGACATCAAGCCGGCGAACATCCTCGTGGACCGGAAGAGTCACGTGAAGATCGCCGATTTTGGTCTCGCCAAGTTGATCCAGGGTGACGAAACCCTCGCGATGGGCCTGACGATGACGGGCACTGCGATGGGTACTCCGCAATACATGGCACCCGAGCAGTGGGAATCGCCGGAAAAGGTCGATCATCGTGCTGACATTTACGCCCTGGGGGTAGTCATCTACGAGTTGCTCACGGGCGAGCGTCCTGCTGGAGTTTTTGATCCGCCTTCGAAGAAATGCGGAAGCGATAAGCGTATCGATACGATCGTGATGCGGGCGATGGAAAAGGAACCGGATCGACGGTATCAGCAGGCGCAGGAAATCAACTCGGAAGTCACTCGCTTGATCGCCAGTGCTCCGGGATTGCCGTCGATGCGACGGAGGCGACAGAATCGAATAGGGATGGTGGCGGGATTGGTGGCGATGCTAGGAATGGGAGGGTGGTTTTACCGTGCAGCGGACGATAGGCAGGAGGGGTCTCCACCAACGACCATCGCGCCTTCTCCGGTGGCATCCGAAGGCTCCGATGCGCGGTCCGCACGCGATTGGGTGACGGTGGACTTTGCCTCTGCTGCTCCCGCCATGAACGATCCGCGAATGGAGCTTCGCGCAGGGCGTTTGCACATGGAGGAATGGGCGGATTGGAGTCCCCTCCCGTCGCGAAGCTTCCACCAAGTCGCCCAGCGAGTTTCCTTCACTTGGTCGGAAGCATTGGGACAAACAACGATGATAGAACTCAAGTTCCACCATTCCGCTCCGTCGGGTAAGTGGTATGAGTATTATGCACGGCTGGGGAAAGCGGACGTAGAAGGTCAGTACTGGAGCATCGGTAGAATTGATCAGGACAACACTGTCAATTTCACGGGTGTTGGCCGCATGATTGCCCCCCCATTGATGCCAGGGGATTCTGCCGTGTTCCAATTCGCTATCATAGGCGAGACCTTCTATGCGTGGCTGAATGGAAGACTTCTGAGAGCGGTCCGCCCACAAGACAACATACTCAATAGAAATGGAGAGCTGAATCTCAAAGCGAATTACCTCGTGGTCGACCGTTACGAATACCTAGCGCTCGATGGCCTCAGCGAGGAGGAGGCACGCAAAGTTCTGGGTGTGGAGGATGTGGTGCCGACCATTGGCCCCGTGCCTGACAGCGAGGCGGATTCTCGAAGCGCCGCCGATAAGCCCGAGACGGAGCTTGATGTGGCAAGTGCCCAGCCTTCCTCCAAACCTGGGCACTTGCGCGCCACAGGTACGTTTATGAATGGACAGCCACTCGATCTCTCGAAATGCACCGTCTATGATGACTTTGTAGATGTGGTCGCAGGTTCAGATTACTGGATTGGTCTTCGGTCCAATGGACAGTTGATTTCCTCCGATGGCAGGGCTGACTTGAAAGACATACGGCGAATTGCTCGCAGTTATGGTGGTTTTCCTTGCTTCATCGATGTCGCTGGGAAAATCCGCTTTCATCGTTGGATGGAAATGAAGTTGCCAGCTGTGCTGGATGATGCCGTGGTCCTTGATGCTGCTTGCGGGGAAGAGCACGGAGTGGCGCTACTGGAAAGCGGGGAGGCGGTGGTTTTTGGACGGCGCTATGAGGAAGCTGTGGGCGATCCAAGTGTGCCGAGCGGGACTAGAACTCCTCGCTGGCAGCAGCCGCCTGCCTCAGCGTTAAAAAATGTCAAAGAAGTCGCCGCGATTCTTACTCATGCGGCCGCATTGCATCTCGATGGCAGCGTTTCCGTGTGGGGTTGGAACGGCCCGGTCACATGGGAGCCGGAAGCAAAAATGAAGGCCATCCTCCAGATCGCTTCAGCGCAGGATGCCTTCCGGATGTTGGATACAGACGGGCAGGTCTGGGAGTTTCCATTGCCAAGGAACGTGCATCCCGACCAGCCGGTCGGGTTTAACGGCAAAGTGCTACAATTGGGTACGCAGGCCGTCCGACTCAGAGATCAATTTTGGTTGAGGCAGGACGGAACGTGGAGGGGCAACTCGGCGGACCGACTGACGATCGACATGCTCCAGGCAGGTAATTTGAATGCTGATGCTAATTTCTCGTTGAAGGCTGGTGGCTCTCCACCCGCTACCTTCGGGTATCTCCTTTGGATCGAGTCGGTGGAAGCAGAGGCGACCAGCTCTAAACTGCCTGCCGCGACGAAAGACGTTTCTTTCGAGAACAGCCTCGGGATGAAGTTCGTTCCCGTACCGGGGACGGAGGTAATGTTCTGCATCCATGAGACACGTTGGCGGGACTACGAGGTTTATGCCGAGGAAGTTGATGGCGTCGCACCGGACTGGCGCAATCAGATATACAACGACTTCACGATCACCGATGTTCCCGCTGAACACCCCGTGGTGTATGTGAACTGGGAGGACGCAAAGGCCTTTTGCGCATGGCTATCGAAGAAGGAGGGCAAAATCTACCGCCTTCCCACCGACCACGAATGGAGTATGGCCGTGGGCATAGGGAGCACGGAGATTTGGAATCGCGATACCACCCCGGCGACGGTCAACAAAAGCCAGGATGCCTTTCCCTGGGGCAATGAGTGGCCTCCTCCGCAGGGAGCGGGGAACTACAGCGACGAGAGCCTCAGGGCGAAAGCCCCGAGCAAGTATGCACAGTATGTCGAGGGCGGGTACGACGACGGTTTCCCCACGACCGCGCCGGTGATGAGCTTTGAGCCGAAGGCGCTCGGAATCTTCGATCTGGGCGGCAACGTATGGGAGTGGTGCGAGGATTGGTTTTCAGATGAACAAAAAGAGCGCGTTTTGCGGGGTGGTTCGTGGGATTTCTATGATCGTCGCTTACTGCTTTCGTCGAATCGTGGTCACAAAACACCCGACACCCGGATCAATTATTGTGGCTTCCGAGTGGTAGTGGAGAACACAGGTAATTCGGTTGTTCCTGCTGCAGCCTCTGAAGCCGATACGAATCCTCCTACCTCTCCATCGTCGGCCAATTAATTCCAACCCAGTCTGTCCTTTCCAGCAGGTTAATGGGTGAAGGTCCTTTCTACCGAAGCAGAGTTAAATCCGGCTTCCAAACAAATTGGTGTCCAGATTGTGGATGGTTGGGTCGACGTTACCGCTACTGAGGTTACTCCCGGACATCGTGTGTCGGGGCTGTCGGGAAAGAATCTGGGAGTGCGTCTGTATGAGAAGGTGGGATCCGTTTCCGGCAATCGGAGAGGGTTCGCGATCGCATTGCGAATCGAAACACCGGACTCACCCGAGCGTCAGGCCTGTCAGTTTACCCTCTCAAATTGGGACACGAGCGCGCCTGTTCTTGTCATCAAGCATCAAAAGTTTTCATCGAATTTCGCTAGCCATTTGGCCGAGTTACCGCTCGATTCCCCATGAAGCCGGGTGACGAGTACCTGATCGAGTTCTTTGCGATCGGGGAGAGGCTCATTGCGAGATTCAACGGTGCGGAGCTGCCCATCGTCAACGACACGCGCCTCACGTCGGGAGACGTTTACATCCAAAGTTTACAACTCATGCGCGACGTGGAGGTCATCAACTTCGACGGGCTGAGCGAGGCGGAGGCTCTGCGTATTGCCGGAGTGAAAAGTGAGGGGGGCGGTCTCCTTTCCGGACCAGCTTCTGCGGTCGCAACGCCAAAACCGTTCACCGATCGCGAGGCAGCGGAATGGATGTTAAGGAACGGCTCTCCGGGTTGCAGTGTTAAAATCAGAATGTCGGGAGATCATCGCGAGGTCCAAGTGAAGACTCTTGCTGAGTTGCCGGTCGAGTCCTTTGTTGTCATCGAGTTGCTCACAGGGAATTTTACCGACCACACGTCGGACATCCGGGATCGCATTACCGATGCGGAAGTTCTTCGCCT
>JAGPCC010000213.1 GCA_018058245.1 Verrucomicrobiales bacterium | reverse complement strand
GGCGGGTGAAAAGGTGATCGTGAACGGCATGGCTCGTCTTCCTCAACCTGGTATGCCCGTGCAACCGGTCGAGGCGGAACCGTCGATTCTCCCTGATACCAACTGATTTCAGGGAATCCAAAGAACCGCTTCATGAACTTTTCACGATTCTTCATCACTCGTCCGATCTTTGCGGGTGTCCTTTCGCTTCTCATTTTCATTCTTGGCGCGATCTCGCTCTTTCTGTTGCCAGTCTCCGAATATCCCGAAGTCGCACCGCCGACAGTGATCGTGACCGCAACCTATCCGGGGGCAAATCCCACGACCATCGCCGAGACCGTCGCGTCCCCCCTTGAGCAAACGATCAATGGAATCGAAAACATGCTCTACATGTCGTCGCAGAGCACCGCGAATGGAGTGATGACTCTCACGGTGACCTTTACCTTGGGGACAGACATTGATCTTGCCCAGGTGCAGGTTCAAAACCGGGTTGCTCAGGTGCTCCCAAAATTGCCGGAAGAGGTTCGACGTTTTGGGGTGACGACGGTGAAGTCCTCCCCGGATCTCACCATGGTGGTGCATATTTTTTCCCCGAACGATCGGTATGATGATCTCTATCTGCGCAACTACGCGACCTTGAACGTGAAAGACGAACTCGCGAGGTTGCCGGGGGTCGGTCAGGTTCAGTTATTTGGGGGTGGCGATTACGCGATGCGAGTCTGGATCGATCCTGACAGAGCCGCTGCACGGGGACTCACCTCCTCGGATGTCGTGAACGCAATCCGGGAGCAGAATGTCCAGGTCGCAGCCGGGGTAATCGGTCAGCAACCGGTCGAGGCCGACGTTCCGTTTGAGCTTACGGTCAATGCCAAGGGGCGTCTCATTTCGGAAGAAGAGTTTGAAAACATCATTGTCAAAGTCGGTCCGCACGGCGAGAAACTGAGACTGGGGGATATCGCAAAAGTGCAAATGGGATCGAGTGAGTATGCTCTGCGGAGTCTTCTCAACAACAAACGAGCTGTCGGAGTTCCCATCTTCCAGCTTCCCGGAGCGAATGCTCTCGCCCTCTCCGCAGGAGTGAGGAAAAAAATGGAAGAGTTGAAAACGAAATTTCCCGAAGGAGTGGATTATGTCATCGCTTACGATCCGACGATTTTTGTGAAGAAATCCATTGAAGCGGTAATCCATACTCTGTTGGAAGCGATCGTGCTCGTGGTGCTGGTCGTTGTGATCTTTCTGCAGACCTGGCGAGCCTCGATCATCCCGCTCGTGGCCGTGCCGGTTTCCCTGATCGGAACTTTTGCGGTGATGCATCTGTTAGGGTTTAGCATCAACAATTTGTCGCTCTTTGGCCTGGTTCTGGCAATCGGGATTGTGGTCGATGACGCGATCGTCGTCGTGGAAAATGTGGAGCGAAATATCCGGAACGGATTGTCCCCGATCGAGGCGACGAAGCAGGCCATGACCGAGGTCACCGGGCCGATTGTCGCCACCGCGCTGGTGCTCTGTGCGGTCTTTATTCCCACGGCTTTTATCAGCGGTCTGAGCGGTCAGTTTTACAAACAATTTGCGGTGACGATTGCGATCTCCACCGTGATCTCGGCGATCAACTCTCTCACTCTGAGCCCCGCGCTCTCTGCGCTCCTGCTGCAGGGTCACGATGATAAGAAGGACATTCTCTCTCGATTGATCGATTTCCTCTTTGGATGGTTCTTTCGTCCCTTCAATCGATTTTTTGAATGGTCGTCCAGGACCTACGTGGGATTCGTGAAGCGTATCATCCGCTTCACCGCGATAGCGCTCATCGTTTACGGGGGACTGGTTTGGGCGACATGGAAGGGATTTGAGATCACTCCAACCGGTTTTGTTCCTTCTCAGGACAAGCAGTATCTCGTGGGTTTTGCCCAGCTACCGGAAGGCTCCTCACTGGACCGCACCGAGGAGGTGATGCGCCGGATGTCGGACATCGTCCTCGCTCATCCTGGAGTGAAGGATGCGACCGCTTTTCCGGGGCTCTCCATTCATGGTTTTAGCATCAGCCCGAACAGCGGGATTGTGTTTGTGGGTTTGGATGAATTCGAAATGAGAAAGTCTCCCGAACTTTCCGGGGATGCCATTGCCGGCGCTTTGAATGGAAAATTCTCGGCGATTCAGGATGCCATGGTTCTGGTGCTGTATCCACCTCCCGTGAATGGGATCGGCACGACGGGGGGGTTCAAAATGATGATCCAGGATCGGAGTGATCAGGGATATGCAAAACTCTATGCTGCGACGCAGCAATTGATCGGAGCCGCCTATGGTAGTGGAAAATTGATGCAGGTATATTCCGGTTACACCGTCAATGTGCCTCAGTTAGAAGCAGATGTGGATCGGGACAAGGCCAAGTCACAAGGGGTGCCGTTGCAGAATCTTTTTGAGACGCTGCAGATCAATCTGGGGAGTTTGTATGTAAATGACTTCAACCGCTTTGGCCGAACCTTCCAGGTCGTTGCCCAAGCCGAACCTCGATTTCGGGACGATGCGCAGGATATTGCCCGCCTCAAAACGAGAAACGCCGCAGGAGAGATGGTGCCGATCGGGTCTCTCGTGAAGATTAGTGAGAGCTTCGGACCGGATCGAGTGACTCACTACAATGGATATCTCGCGGCGGATCTCAACGGGTCGGCGATGCCTCCTCTCAGTTCCGGTCAGGGGGAGGCCGTCATCGCAGAACTCGCGAAATCACTGCCGCCCGGTTTTGATTTCCAGTGGACGGAACTGGTCTATCAAAAGATCATTGCCGGGAACACGGCGATGTATGTGTATCCGCTCTGTATCCTACTCGTTTTTATGGTTCTCGCGGCGCAATACGAGAGCCTTCGACTTCCCCTTGCGATCATCCTGATTGTTCCGCTTTGTCTACTCTTTGCGCTTGCGGGAGTCTATCTAGCAAAAGGGGACAACAACATCTTCACCCAGATCGGGTTCATCGTCTTGATCGGGCTCGCCTGCAAAAATGCGATTCTTATTGTGGAGTTTGCCAAGGAGCGGAACGATCACGGTCTTTCCCCCTTGGACGCTGCTCTCGAAGCGTGTCGTCTGCGGCTCCGCCCGATTCTCATGACTTCGATTGCGTTTATCGCGGGCGTATTTCCGCTCGTGGTCTCCACGGGAGCTGGCGCGGAGATGCGCCGTGCGATGGGAACGGCCGTCTTTTCCGGAATGATCGGGGTGACTTTGCTCGGGCTTTTTCTTACACCGGTGTTCTATGTGCTCGTCATGAAAGTGGGGAGAAAGAAACAGCCGCCGACTTCTGAACCATGATCGTTCCGCTCTTCCGTACGATGAAATCGTTTTCGTTTGCCATCCTCCTTGTTCTCCTGCTCTTGAGTAGTTTGACGCCCAATGCCTTCTCGCAACTGCGCCCGATCGGTCCCGACTACGAGCGACCGGCGATTGAAAGCACGAATCGATTTAAAGGTGTTACCTGGCGGGAGCCCTGTCCCTCGTCTCATTTCTCGAAAGGGGAGTGGTGGAAAATTTTCTCGGATGCAAAACTCAATGAATTGGAATCAAGAGCGACCGCAAACAATCAGGAGCTAAAGGGAGCGATGGCCCGATTTGATCAGGCGAGGACGATGGCGCGGATGACCAAGTCCGATCTGCTTCCGACTCTGAGTGCCCCGCTCTCGGCAGAACAACAACGGACCTCGGCGAATATGCCATCTCCCTTCGATCTCGCGGGCCTTCGTTATGATGGACCGGCCTATAATGCTCTCGTTGATTTTGGTTGGGAGATAGACCTATGGGGGAAGATCCGGAGAAATGTGGAAGCTGATGAATCCAAGACGCTCGCTGCGGCCGATGCGGCTCACAATGTTCTCTTAGGGATTCAGGCGGAAGTAGCTTCTACCTATTTCCAGATCCGCTCCTTGGATAGTGAGGTCCGGTCCGTCCGTGGGGCAGTCGGTTCGCGCGGTGAGGCATTGAAAATTGCACGGGCACGGGTAAAGGCTGGGGCAGGGAGTGATCTCGAAGAGGCTCAGTCGGAGACCGAAGTAGCCAATGCCGAGGCGGAGATTTCGGTGCTCGCGCTTCAGCGGGATCAACTAGAGAATGCCCTTGCTGTTTTGCTCGGTTTGAATGCCTCGTCCTTTTCTCTGCCGGACAACGGACGCGATCTACCACGACCTCCCCAGCAACCAGCTGGGCTCCCGTCGGATTTGTTGGAGCGCAGGCCCGATATCGCGGCGGCAGAGCGTACTCTCGCGGCGGCGACGGCTCGGATCGGAGCGGCCAAGGCAGAGTTTTTCCCCAGTGTGAAATTGATGGGGAGTGGAGGTTTTCAAAGTGGTGATCTCGACATTCTCTTCGAACCAGCTTCGTTGATGTGGAGTTATGGACCTCGCGTGAACATCCCTCTTTTCTCCGGAAATCGAAATCGATTTAATCTCTCCCGCACTCACGCGGCCCATGATGAAGCGCTCGCAGCCTATCGTCAGGCGTTTCTTTCGGCCATTGCCGATGTGGAAAATAGCCTCTCCAGTCTTCGGCATCTCGAGACCCAAGCCGTGACGCAGCAGCGAGCCCACACAAGCGCCGCGAGGGCATCGAGCCTGGCCAGGACGCGCTATGAGAGCGGGACGAGTCCCTACCTCGATGTGATCGAGTCGAACCGAACGGTCCTCACGACGGAACGGGCGACGGCGCGAATTGCCGGTCAGCGGATGCTGGCGACGGTATCATTGATCAAAGCAATCGGCGGGGGATGGGATCAAACAAAAACCTTGGCCCTTCCGGAAGTCACTCCCGATCCGGCCGCTCGATCGGATCCTGAAAAAGTCGAAAAGGGGTTTTTGAAAAAGCTCTTTCAACGGAAGCGGTGAGCCGGCGCGGCGGTGTAGATCGTTTCTTGATTCGGAGCTTTTTTAGGACAGCGACAAAAGGCTTTCCAGGAGCATTTTGTCCTGTGCGGGGAAGATCGTGCGGAGATCGAGTCGTAGAGAGTCGTCCGTTATGTATCCCATCACGGGAAGATCTCTTTTGCGCAGCCTTTGGGCCAGTCTCGCGACACTGAATCGGAGGGGCTTCAGACTCAGGGCGAGAGAGGGGATCACCGCCTTGGGCATGGTGCCTCCGCCGCAGCGGGCAATGGAATCGATCAGCGCCGCCTCGAGATCTGACGAGTCAGCGAGGCTCCGGAGAATGGCTTCTCCGCGAGGGCGGAGATCGTCGTCGACCGAGGCCGAGAGTAGGGAGATCAGCGGGAGATCGGGGCGAGCGCCGTGCCCCGTGCCGGATCGTAAATAGGCGAGGACAGTTTCCTGCATTCCGGTTAGGACCAGTTTGTCGCAACGGAGCGCTCGAAAGAAGGGTTCTTTTTTCAAACCCGCGATGAGATCGGCTTTTCCCAAAATAATGCCTGCCTGGGGACCACCGAAGAGCTTGTCTCCGCTGATGCAGACGAGGGAAACGCCGCGGTGGAGAACCTCGGTTGCAGTGGGTTCGTGGGGCAGGGGTGCCAGCGACTCCATCGGTAGCATTGCCCCGCTCCCGAGATCCTCGACCACTGGTATGCCGTGGGTTTGCCCGAGGGCAACGAGTTCATCGATCGTTGGTTCACTGGTGAATCCTTCCATGTAGAAATTCGATCGGTGTACTTTCAGAAGCATTCCCGTGCGGGGAGTGATCGCCTGAGCGTAGTCTTCCAATGAAGTTTTGTTGGTGGCTCCCACTTCGACGAGCTGGGCCCCGGAGACCGCCATGATTTCCGGGACTCGAAACCCGCCGCCGATTTCGACAAGCTCTCCGCGAGAAATAATGACTTCGTTTCGTTCTCCGTTTGCGAGGTGCTTTAGAATGAGAATGAGTGCTGCCGCGCAGTTGTTCGTGACGGTGGCGGCCTCCGCTTCGCAAAGGGTGGCGAGAGAGAGCTCCAGAAAACCTCCGCGTTCCCCCCGTTCTCCGGTTTCGAGGTTCAACTCGATGTTGTTGTAGCTGCTGCCGACCTTTGCAATGGCTTCCATCGCGCCCGCTTGCAGGGGCGAGCGACCGAGATTCGTGTGGATGCAGATCCCGGTGCCGTTGATCACTGGATGAATGCGGGATCGGTAGAGGGAGTCGATTTTTTTTCGAATCTGCCTCATCGTATCCTCCAGGGAAGCGGGCGTAACGTTGCCGACTTTTACTCCCTCTCGCATTCCCGCGATCTCTCGTCGAACCACTGCTGTGAGGAGCGGTAGGGGAAGTGGGGGCAGGTCGGGTTGACCCTCCAGCGCGAACAGGACCGTATCGACCCCGGGGATGAGGCTGTAGGGATTCGGGGGAGTGTTACTCATAACGAGAAATGGGGGCGCTGGAGTCCGTACGAGTGGGTGAACTCCGTTCGAACAAGAGAGGGAGCGATCAGCAATGGAACCCGAAGTATCCCATCACGAGCGACTCCGCCGGGGCAGAAAAAGGATCATCTAGGACAATCCCAAAGAGAAGCCCGAAGGGACCTTCGAAGGGAGCCCCGAAGGGAATGAATGAAGGTCGGTTCATGGGAAGATCTTTATCAGAATGCCGCCGAAACGGCAACCTTCCCTTTTCCCGTCAAAATTCCACTGGCGCAGCGGGGGATTTCGCTCCATAACATTCCCATGTCGAATCCAACCTATTTCGTTGTTTCCCGTGAGCAACATGAAGCCCTCGTCTCGGCCGCGTATCAGCACCGCGGATACTTGCAGGAGGAAGCCGCCGCAGCTGCGCGCATGTGTAGCGAGGCATCGTGGCACGGAATCCGCACTCACAACGCGCTGAAAGCGCTCCATCTCGATGAACTCTTTGGCAGCGGGAGTGGTGGTTGTGTCCCTGGGGCACAAATCGAGGTGCGGGAGACCCGTTTTCCCGCCGTACAGAGCTGGAACGCCCATCGTAAGCTCGGTCAAGCGGTGGCCTGCGAGGCGATCGAGACCTGTATCCGCCTCGCGGAGCAATACGGCTCTGGCACCGTCGCGATCGATAATGCATTTCATTATCTCTGGGGTGGTGGTTATGTCATGGAGGCGGCCAAGCGCGGTTACATTGCCTACACGAACTGTACCTCAACTCTTGCGGAGGTCGTGCCTTTCGGCGGCAAGTTCCCGACACTGGGAACGAATCCCCACAGTTGGGGATTTCCAACGATGGAAGCAGTCGGATATCCCGTCGTGATCGATTGGGCGACTTCAGAGATCGCGATGGGAAAAGTCGAACAATACAAACGCGAAAACAAAAAGCTGGAGTCAGCCTTTGGGGTGGATAAGGACGGCAATGCGACCGACGATCCGTTCGCTGTGGTGGCTCTACTTCCCTTCGGTCGGCACAAAGGATACGGACTCGGGCTCCTTGACGAACTCTACGGAGCTGCCATCGGCGGATCTTTGCCGACGCTGCGGGGACGGAAGGAAAAGGCAGCGGGGACCGGAGAGAAAACGACCTGTGCGTTCTACTTTCAAATTGTTCACCCCGATGCGATCCATGCCGACGATTTCTCCAAAGGTCGTAATCAGGCGGAAAACATCACCGCAGTGATCGAGGACATCCTCGGGCACGGGAATGAAAACTGTATGCTTCCCGGCACGATCGAGGCGAACAGCGCTAAATTGAGCGAGAAGGCCGGCGGTCTCCTCTTTACCGATGCCGAGGTGAAGGGATTTATCCATCTCGCGGAAGAATGCGGACTGGATGCCAGTGCTTGGGATACAACTGCACTGCCGACCTTCACGGCCTGATACGATGGTGCAGGAAACAAAAAAACCGGGCTACCTTTGGCAGCCCGGCTTTTTTTTGTAAAGTGATAGGAACGGTAGAAACTAGTAACGGGGGCCGTAGTAACCAGGGGCAGGCTGCTGTCCGTAACCGGGGCTCTGCTGGCCTTGATGGCCATACTGCTGCTGCTGTTTTTTCTCATTGCTGGAACCGATCGCAGCTCCGCCGAGACCACCAACGGCACCACCGATGAGGGCTCCGGTGCCGCGGTTTCCGTCACCCGCAACGAGAGCGCCGACACCGGCACCGACAGCGGCTCCAGTGGTTGCGCCTTTTTGCGTGGGGGTGCAGGCGGTGAAAGTGAGGAGGGAGGCGAGAGCTAAGGCGGAGATGATATAGGCTTTCATGGTGGAGAAGTTTCGCTTTTCTTAAATAAAACATCAAGCGTTGATTTTAGGGGATTCTTCTTTTCCTTCGGCGGTTTTTCAGCAGTTTCCGGCGGAATCAGGCGGGGAATTCGGGGATAACCAACAAATTTTGATTTCGAATCTGGTTTTGGGACCAATTTCGCATTTAAGGGACCGCATTTACGCAAAACGGTGCTGAAATTTCGCATTTAAGGGACAGACAACCAATAGATTTTCCTTGCGCATTTAAGCGCATTTAAGGGACCGCATTTAAGGGACAGACAACCAAGGACCGCATTTAAGGGACAGACAACCAATAGATTTTCCGCTTGAAAAAATCACCCGCTCGCTCCATTTTACCGACATGAGAACCTCTCGACTGCTCGGCGAAGGCCGTTCCTTTTACCATGTCATGTCT
>JAGPCC010000214.1 GCA_018058245.1 Verrucomicrobiales bacterium | reverse complement strand
CTCGAAGCGAATGACCGAATCAGTTCGGCAAAGAAGATATTGAACGGTGAAAGGCCGGACCTCCTTGCGCACACCGTAATCGTAATCGTAATCGTAATCGTAATCGTAATCGTAATCGTAATCGTAATCGTAATCGTAATCGTAATCGTAATCGTAATCCGCCAGTTAAGGATTAAGGATTAAGGATTAAGGATTAAGGATTAAGGATTAAGGATTAAGGATTAAGGATTAAGGATTAAGATTTTGGCCTCAACGCCTCAACGCCTCAACGCCTCAACGCCTCAACGCCTTTCACCACTCCCACTGCCGCCGCTCCGGCGATCACTCCAAAAAGTCCGTTCAGAAGAGCAGCAACGAGAGCCGCCGGGACTCCCGCTCCTGCGAGCGAAGCGAGATGCTCGATCTCATGATGCACCGGGGGGATGCCATGCACCAAAATGCCGCCGCCGACCAGAAACATTGCGGCAGTTCCCGCGATCGTTAGAAATTTCATCAAGAGGGGAGCCATCATTATGATGCCCCGGCCAATTGCCCGGGAACCTTTTGCTGTCCGCTGGCTCAGGTAGAGGCCGAGATCGTCGAGTTTCACGATGCAGGCTACGAGTCCGTAGACCCCGATTGTCATCACTACCGCGATCGTCGAGAGGACCAGAACACGGGTCAGAAAATCCGACTCAGCGACCGTCCCGAGAGTGATCGCAATGATCTCCGCCGAAAGAACAAAGTCCGTGCGGATCGCCCCTTTGATCTTCTCCTTTTCGCTCTCAGGGCTCGCATCGAGAGTCGCCAGCTCCACCCGGGCCTCCTCCACCGTTTTCTTTTTCCGATGGAGGAACTTGTGAACGAGCTTTTCACAGCCTTCGAAGCAGAGATAGAGGCCACCGACCATCAGGAGCGGAGTCACTGCCCACGGGGCGAAGGCGCTGATCAACAAGGCGAGCGGGACAAGAATGAGCTTGTTTACGAACGATCCCTTCGCGACTCCCCATACCACTGGAAGTTCGCGTTTCGCCACTACCCCGCTGACCTGCTGTGCATTAAGGGCGAGGTCATCGCCAAGGACGCCTGCGGTTTTTGAGGCGGCGGTCTTTGTCAGAACCGAGACATCATCGAGAATCGACGCGATATCATCCAACAATGCGAGCAAACTTCCGGCGGCCATGTGGACTTCTGTCCGCTATCGGGAACCGACACGCAAGAGCCAATTTTTTGGCGACGTCCTAGAGCAGGGACGGTTTTCGAGACAGACATCGAACAATTGGACCTGTTTTCCGTGTGATTTTACGCTCCCACTCGATGTTGGGGGCAGAAAGACATGGCTTTTCTCTCCGCTCCTACTTTACCTGCCAGAACTCATCAAAAAAGTCCGCCGCAACAATCCCACCGGGAGAAGTATCGTCTGGTGCAATCGTGACATCGACGAGTGTCCAGTCGGGAAGTTTGGGGTTTTGCTGTGAGTTGTTGCGATCATCCTTCTCCCGAAAAGTGGGGCCACTATTGAGGACGAGGTAGTGAGGTGCCTCGCCCGGTTTCGCAGAATCCAACGGATTGAGATAGATGAGAATCGGTACGTGGGTCTTTGCGTTTACGGAGTGGCTTCCGATTGTCAGGGTGGATTCTGTCCATTTGAGAGGCAGTTTCGGAAGGGCTTTTGCGATCACGGAATTTGAACCCGCGTCCCCCCAACAGATGAGATGGTATTCGCGCATATCGGCGGCAGTGACCTCAGAGGCCTTTTTTACCCGAGCTTTCCCGCGAAAGACCTCACGCCAGCGTCGGAGGAAGTGTTCCAATTCGAAGGAAACCCACTGCTCCACCGCCGCGTTCCGGCACGGCCCTTCGGGCAGTACGACCAAGAATGGTTCCATGAATGCATCGTCGACCGGACCCTGACGTCCTGGCGTTTTTTTCAGTCCCGCAGCAGGGGCAAACAGGTCGTCCACCGCAAAGGCCCATTTCCCCGTTGATTTTGTGAGGCGGAATCCGTCCTCCGTATTCGGGTTGATCAGCTCCACCCCATCCACGGAGATTTTTGCTCCTTTTTTCACCGTTAGGCCTGGTTCTCCTATCGTGAGATCAGTGAGATTCCGGGTTTTAATATGGAAGCTGTTGCTTTCGGAAAATGCGCTCTCGCATTCGAGATCGACGCGGGAATCTTCCCAATGCCGCTCCAGACCATTGGCGCGAATGAACGGAGCCCGGTGGTAGCGTAATGTCCTCGTTTGCAGCGAAAAGTGTCCCGGAGCATTGGCGCTACTCTCTTCCCCTCGCAGAGCGCTTTGCACAAATCGGGTTACTTTCTCAATCGAAGCAGGGTCATATTTGTGTGGCATTTCCGGCCCAATAATATGACGTAGGGTCTGGCCTTCGGACTGGAATACTTCGGACATGAACTCTGCTGCGTCCCGCTGTTTATCGATCTCACCGCTGTAGGCGAGCACCGGCATATTGAAGAGATTGTGAACGTACCCTGGGACATTGTAGACACCCCAGAGCGTCTCTACAATGGGAGACGGATATTCCTCCTTCGGCATCTTGGTGAATCGCGCGACATCGACAAACCCTGCTCCTGCGTGGACGACGGACCACTTCCACGGGTAATGAGCCCCCAGTTGCCAGGATCCACCGCCGCCCATGGAAAATCCCATCATCGCAAAACGGGGGTGTCCCTCCGGTCCGTAGAGCGCCCGAGCCGCTGCATCCGCACATTCCAGCGCATCGGTCTCGCCCGGACCCTTCCATCCGATACATTGCCGACCGAGTGGATGCACGATGATCGCATCGGCAGGCTGAAACTGCCCTTTGCGGGTCATGCGACCGGCGATAAAATGAAGATCCGTTTCCTTGTCACCCCGTCCATGGAGCCAGATCCAGAGGGGAGGGACGGTGTCCGACGCTTTCACCGAAGTCGGATCGGGGAGGGTGAGTCCTTCCGGGATTTCTAGACCGTAGGGCTGCGGGTAGCCATCGATCCGGGAGTAAAAACCGCGCACAACGGCCCCGCGCTGCCGAGTCCAGTAGGCATCCCCTTTTTCGAGGGCAGCGAGACGTTTATTCCCTTCATCCAGAATCGTCCGGACCTTGTCGATATCCTTTGGATTCCAGAACTCTCCGATTTCGAGAGCAAAATCAGCTGCCTTAAAAAAAACCTCCACGTCTGCAGTTCGCTCGGGTTCTTTCAGCCGGAGAGCCTCGACCCGCCCTTTCACCGAATCCACTTCTTTGCGCAAAGGATCCGAAACGGATGGTTCTGGTAGTGCCGTAGCCGGGGCCGGAAGCACACGCGGGATCGCAACATACTCACCCGCGAGGGCCGGAGGAATCGCTGCAGCAAGGAGAAGGAACGGAAGAAGGCGAGGAAATAGAGACCATGGACGCATACTCCCAACTTCACGCACGCGACAACACTGTCAATTGGCCGAAACGCACCGATGAGGGCGCGCCGAAGATCAGCTGCCGCACGTCGGACCATGTCCAAAGCGAATGCTCTGTCCCTTCCGAAATTTCGCAGTTGCAGGAACGCTTTGCGGCTGTCTTACTTGCTGCATGAAAACTTCCTTGTCTCTCGTAGGGCTGGCGATTTGCGCCCTCCTCGGTCTCAGTGCCTGCTCGTCAGATAAAACACCCTCGGCGGAAGCGCTTGTCGCGAACGATGGGTTCATTGAGCTTTTCAACGGGAAAGACCTCAGCGGATGGACTCCCTCGGACGAAAATCCGGAATCGTTTACCGTGAAAGACGGCATCCTCGTAGTCAAAGGTGGAAAAAGTCACCTGTTCTACACCGGTGACGTGAATGGGGGGAAGTTTAAAGATTTCGAAGTGAAGGCTCGCGTGAAGACGATGCCCGGAGCAAATGGTGGTATCTATTTCCACACGGCCGTGCAGGGAGCAGGCTGGCCCGACCAGGGATACGAGTGCCAAGTGAACTCCACCCACAAAGATCCCAAAAAAACTGGGAGTCTCTACGGGGTGAAAAACATCGTTGTGCTTCAGGAGGGAGAGGAACCGCCCAAGGGCGGAGAGTCCGAAGTCCGCGAAAAGGCCCCGAGCACGGACGGGGAGTGGTTCGACTACCATATCACCGTACAGGGGAAACACGTCCTCATTCAGGTGAACGGCGAAACAACCGTGGACTACACCGAACCCGACGGTGGCCCTGGTGCAGGGGCATCGCCCGGCAGAAAACTCTCGGAAGGAACCTTCGGCATCCAGGCGCATGATCCCGACAGCGAAACAAATTACGAACGTTTTGCCGTGAAACCGCTCTGATCGTCTGCTCGGAAACTTCGCGCATCCCGCAAAACGATACATTTTCTGTTTGTCTTTCGCGCCGATCCGAGTATTTATTCCCTCCCCACCGGAGTTCCCTACGGGATTTCTTTGAGGAAAGGTAAGGCTTGATAGCTCAGTTGGTAGAGCAGAGGACTGAAAATCCTTGTGTCCCCAGTTCAAATCTGGGTCGAGCCACCTTTTTTCTCAACGGGTTACGAGGAAGAAATTTTCCTCCGCCATTGCGGACCGGTCTGGCGCAAAATAGGGATTCCCTTTTCGTTGGCGATGCTCTTTGCTGAAGGCATGTCAGGTCTTTGTCTCTCTAATCGTCTTCCGTTTTTCGTTCCGGCCGTAGTGGCGGGTGTGACTGCATTTACCTTCTCCCATCCGAATCCAGCCCACTGTGCCGGCAAGGCTGCGCCGGAAGTGGTGCTGACTCTCGCTCCATCTGAAACAAATCCGCGAAACAGTGAGGGCGATTTCATCTCTCTGAAGGATGGTCGAATTCTTCTCATTTACACTCACTTCACCGGTGGCGGGGGTGACAATTCGACCGCACACCTCGCAAGCCGGGTCTCGACGGATCACGGGGTCACCTGGTCCGATTCGGACGAACTCGTTCTCGCAAACGAGGGCGGAGAGAATGTCATGTCCGTTTCGCTCCTGAGATTGCAGGATGATCGCATTGCGTTGCTCTATCTCCGCAAAAATTCCTGGTCGGACTGCCGTCCCAGGATTCGTTTTTCGTCAGATGAAGCTCGCACTTGGTCAGAATCACAGGAGATCATTCCTGACAGTGAAACAGGATACTACGTCGTTAATAACGACCGGATGATCCAGCTCGCGAGCGGACGACTCCTCATCCCTTCTGCCATGCACAGCAATTCTGCCGATGAAAAGTTCAGCGGACAGGGCACGCTTGTTTGTTATATTTCCGATGATGGAGGCAACCATTGGCAACGCTCCAAGGGCACTCTCGACGGAAGACCGGGAGACGGCGCGGAGGGACCTCGCACGACCCTTCAGGAGCCAGGAGTAGTAGAGCGACGGGACGGATCAGTTCTCATGTTTATTCGTACGAACGGAGGGTCTCAGTACTTTTCGACTTCGGCGGATCAGGGAAACACTTGGACTCTGCCTGTACCGTCCTCTCTGTTGTCTCCCGTGAGTCCCGCATCGATCGAGCGCATCCCGAAAACGGGTGACCTCGTCGCGATCTGGAACGATCACAGTGCGATACCCGCAGATTTGAAGGAGAAGCGCACTCCGCTCTCTGCTGCGATTTCCAAGGATGACGGAAAGACCTGGCTCCCGTCGCGAACGCTGTTTGCTTCCAAAACAGGTTGGTATTGTTATACGGCACTGCTCTGGAGTGATGAGGACACTCTCCTTCTTGCTCATTGTGCCGGAGATCGTGCGACCGGCAATGGGTTGTCACTCTCTCAAGTTACGCGTGTCCCTTTGTTGTGGCTCTACGAAACGCCGTGAAATTGTCGCGCCGGAAAACTAACAGACTATCTGTCGATATTATTCGAAAGTGAATTCACTAGGGATTCCCCATTCCCGTCTTAGAGTGTGTGTATTCAGTTCAGAGGTTTGCCCATTTTCGGGAACATTGCACTTCCTGTTTACTGGTGATTTCTGTGACTGAAGATTGATTCGGATATCTCAACACAAAAACATCATCTCTGTTATGGGCGACAAATCACCAAAATCGAAGCAGAAGGATAAGAGCCAGAAGCAAGGCAAAAACGATGCCTCTGATAAAGAAAAGCGCCGTGCTACGGCTGCGAAGCAACAACCTGGGGCCGATTCCGGCGGGAAGAAAAAATAAGAAGAATGTGTGCCCCTCTCTCACCCGCTTCCCACTGATCTGTTGAGCGGGGAGGAGAGGATTTCCGACTATGGGAAAGGATGCGTTTCCCACGCAAATCCAGACTCGTTATTTTCTCACCGGCGCGAGAATGCGCGAGGCATGAGTGACCGAGTGGTAGATCGTATTCGTCGCCGCCGTGGCATCCTCCGGAAACTCTAGGAGGAACGCTTTGCCATTCTGCGGATTCGGTTCGTAATAAGGCGCTCCGGTGCTCGCGATAGTGACCCGGATTCGGTGCCCTTTTGCAAATACTTGGCTGATCCATCCGACCGGGAAATTCACGGGATAAACCTTGCCTGGTTCCATGAGCACTTCTTTGTCAAAACCCTCCCGATATCGAACTCGTTGTGGATAATCCATAATAAGGATGGAGCGCCCGTCGGGATAGACATCACTGACCCGTACAATGATGTCGGTATCCTGCGCCGTCGAAGACAGAAAAATCTCTGCCTGCACTCGCCCAGTCCACTCTACCGGTTCGGCGAGCGCCTCTGTAGTGAAAGTGCGGACTTCCGCCTGTGTCTCGAAGGCCCGAGCGTCCTTTGCGCCAGGAAATCCTCCCGCAGGAATCTGCATGGGATGGCGGGGATCACTTTCAAAACTCGTCGCGGAAGTTGCTTCGTCCGATTTTTTGTCGTTCAGCAATCCTCCCTCATGAAGAAAAAGCGGGACCATTTCGGCTGCCGGTGGGAAGTCCGAGGCCTCGTGCCAGACATTGCCGGGAGCATCGCTTTCACCAGTGGCTCCCATCGTGTACCAACGCACTTTCGGTTCGTCCGTGACGCCGTTTTGGATGCCCTTGAGCCAGTAGTCGAACCACCGCAAGGTGTGCGCATCGGTCGGCCAGACCGCATTTTCTGGATACTCGAGTTCGCCGTTTTTTGTGCCCTTATTGGTTCGCCCGTGTAACCACGGCCCGATCAGAAGCCACTGTCTGCCCCGCGACCCTGCGCCGCCCTCGTGCTCCCGCCCGATAAAACTCGCGATTGAACCCTGATTCATGAAATCATACCAACTCCCGACCGTAAAACAGGGCACATCCATTTTTCCGAAATGCGGTGTGCAATCCTCCGCCTTCCAATAGTCGTCAAAGGTAGGATGTGCAGCCCATTCGATGAGTAGATCGATGTTGTCCTGCGGCACGCGAGCGACAGCCCCGAGGTTTTTGAATCGCTCTGGTCGAGTCGTGCCTCCGATTCGATACCCTTCATGAAACAGGCTCAGGCCGGTATCGACCATGTATTGACAGACAAGGTGGGGTGGCTGGGTTACCGCGAGATAGTTCTGCGCGTATCCACCCTGAGAACTGCCGAAGGTGCCGACTTTCCCGGTGCACCACGATTGGGTCCCGAGCCACTCACAAGTATCGTATCCGTCACGCAGATCTCCAAATTGCATGGCTCGGTATCCGACCCATTTGCCTTCCGAAAGATGCGTGCCCCGATAATTCACCAGAGCGACGACATATCCACCGCGAGCCATCGCTGCGCCTGACTCCCGAGTCCCTTTCGATCGGATCGACGCATAACGTTGTTCGAAAATCGCTGGCCACGGTCCCTTTCCTTCTGGGGTGTAGAGGTAGGCAGATACGTGCTTCCCATCCCGCATCGGAATCATCACATGTGTTTCCGTGACATCTCCAAAATCGAGAGTCTCCTCCGGTGCAGGTGCCCCGTAGGTGATGACACTGAGGAAGAGGAGAAAGGTGGCAAAAAGGCGAGTGATCATAGAGCGGGTCAATTATCTCGAAAGCCCAACCCCTGGTCCATCACTGTTTTGATAGAAACGAGGCGCAATTCCGGTACGCTCCGCCATTCGGTCCTTCCTCAACCCTTCCCTTTTTCTCAACCGATGATCGGTGCCTCTGCAGGGCGAAAGACGATCAGCCCCATATTGTCGCTCTTTTCCTGCAAATACGAGGAGATGCGAACATCAACAACGCAGCAGCGCCCTTTGCTGCGGGAGGAGGTCGCGTGCATAAAGCGGCAGTTCGCGCCATCGCGGACGCCGAGACCGACATGAGAAGTGTAGCCAGACGGATCTTTCGAGGCGATTGCAAAAACGTCGCCATCCTGGAGTCGTGATTCGATTCCGGCGACTTTTGAACGAGGAATGTAAGTCACTGGCAGAGCCGAGACACGAGCCTCCACCTGAGCGATCCCGGGGATCAGAGAGCGATCACTTCTCAGATACCGATACTGTTTCCACGCAGATTGCATCTCACGAATATTCCGATGAACGGGAGTGCCTCCGAGAGAAGCGGTGACATTCTGCCCGAGCCCACGACGTTCACTGTTCGAAAAGACCTCTTCGAGGTGATGCATACGGCTGAGGTAGTTTCCCGTACAATTCCCATCGCGGTAGCG
>JAGPCC010000211.1 GCA_018058245.1 Verrucomicrobiales bacterium | reverse complement strand
GGCTACCGCAACTGGAAGAACTTCCAAACCATCGCCTACTGGATCGCCGGCGGTCTCAACCCTGGCACGGGACTGCCCAACCCTCTTCCGCAGCGCTCCTGAACACCACACAAATCAGCGAAGCGCCAAATTTTCTAACCCTCGGTCGGATACCTCTTCGATGCGTATGGAACACTTTGAAGCTGGAAGGGATAGAAGAGGCCTGAGAGCGATTAGGAAACCGCTCTCAGGCTTGGGTTGTTGTGTGTCGGTTGGTCGACAGGCGACGAGTAACTTCTTGGAATTCGATTAGGAACCTTCCTTGAACAGGTTCCGATCAAATGGGGTACTTCTGGTCACGACGCTTTGGGTGTGGACTTTTCACCGGTAGTACAAACATCTTTGGCTTGGGCATCTTCAAAGATTCTCTTCGCCCGGGCTACGTCGTCCGAGTCTTCTGCATGAACGGCAATGAGGATATTGCCTTCCTGAATTTTGCCTTCGTAGCGTTTTGCCTCCAGTTCCGGGATTCCCCAGCCAATCAGACAACCTGTTATTCCTCCCACGGTGGCACCAATGGCTGCTCCGCTTAGGGCCGCGAGAATGGGGCCGGCGGCGACGAAAGGTCCAACGCCCGGGATGGCGAGAGCACCAATGCCGGCGAGCCATCCGAGAGCACCTCCTACGATCCCGCCTGTGCTCGCTCCAGCAGCGGTTCCTTCAGGAGCCTTGGTATGTTTTTCGTGAGCGAAGTCACGCGATGTTCCGTGATCGGCGAAGAGGGCCGAAATATCATTGCTGGAGAAACCTGCGGACCGTAGTTGATCCACGATGATTTCCGCTTGGCTTTGAGAACTAGCGAGACAGATGACAGAGTGATTGGACATGGTATTGTATTTTTCTTGGTTTTATTTTAGTGCTTCTGGAGAAGATCTCCGGAATTCAATAGTGGGATCGTCGCAGACCGTGTGCCAGAATGTTGGAATCCCTTCATTCCCCGACGGCAGTAGGGAATAATCGGACCATCTCGCTAAATCGACTTCATATTGAAGTTCTAAGTATTGCAAGTTGCGCAAAGATTCGTGCAGGTAGCAACCGCCCCCCCGGTATGGTTCAGGTCCAGTTTGCGGAAGCATGAAATCACAGAAGGTGTGATCCGAAATTGTCGGGATCTCCTCCCTTACTGCGGTGTCTTTTTGCAGAGTGCAAGGGGGACAAGGCGATTTGTGCTAGTTGCTTGAATCTCCTGTCGTTCGGACCTGGTTGAGTGTGGATAGTAATTCACTGAAGAGTAACGGATTGGGTGATTCGTATACCGTTTTGGCACTTCGCATGCGTTTAGGTCTTCTGTCTGAATTTATAGCCTCATTCGTCCATGAAACTTCAATCCTATTTCTCCGTTGTTGTTCTTTCCTCATTCTTGGCCCTGCGGGGTTTGACTCAGGATTCGCCTCCGGTTGAATTGTCTAGAAAACCATCCTTCGCTCCCCCGGATGCTGTCGAAACTGCTCAGGTTTCTGTGGAGGTACTGTCTGAACGTCCGGAACAGAGAAAGACGGAGCATGACTCAAGGGTCACTTCTGATCCTGCACCATCGTCTTCTCCGGTTCTACGTGACCAACCCGACAAGGGAAAGGTGGCGGGTTTTGACTTCGTTAGGGACCCGCTCAATGCGAAGATGCCGGGGATGACATTTGAAGAGATTAGAGATGCGGATGTCGTAATGAAAGCGACTGTGATGGCCGCTCAAAGGGAACTTTTGCAGTCCCGCTACAACTTGGAGAGGCGAACTCGTCCCGGCGTTACCATGGCGCGGGGTAAACCGGTCCCTATGGGGCCTACGGCTCTCCTGAAGAATGGTACGTGGTCAGCACTTGCTGAGTTGTCTCCGGAAGAGATTAAGGCGAGGAGCCTTTTCCCGTACCCTTCTCTTCCGCACCCCAAGCACTCCACCGGAGGCCAGGTATTTCCCGGGATGCAGATTGTCCAGTTTCCCCGGTTGGAACGGTTTGACGTGGATTTTGATATTCCGGATGCATTTTTGCCTGAATTTCCCCCGGCAATCTTTCTTCAGAATCGTCCGGAAGCTGGGGATGTCTCGCGGGGAGAAGTGGTGTCGATCAATAACTATTACAGGTTGTTCAAGGACTTGATTACTCCCGTGCAATTGGACGGATTGAGACTTCTCGTTACCCCGATGCCTCAGGAGGAGTTTAATCCCACGGATGATCGAAAGAGTTTGCACCCCAGCCTGGGAGTGACCTGTCTCGATTGTCACGTCAATGGGCACACTACTGCGCAATTCCACTTAAATCCCGATGATCGACCTCAGGAACGCAGATTCCGGCTAGACACCACAAGCTTGAGGGGCCTCTTTGCCCAGCAGATCCACGGATCAAAACGCGGTTTGCGCTCCGTCGAGGATTTTACCGAATTCGAACAACGCACCGCATACTTCAACGGAGATCCCATTCATGCTATGAAAAAAGGGATGGTCTTTCTAGATCGTGTGCAGGTGAGTCACATGGCGCAGATGCAGAACATGTTCGGGTTTCCGCCCGCTCCGGGTTTGGATATAACCGGACGGTTGGATCGACGGACTGCCTCCGAGGCTGAAGTCCGAGGGGAGGATATCTTCTTTGGAAAGGGGAAATGTTCCACCTGTCACGTGCCTCCCTATTACATGGACCAGCAGATGCATGACTTGCAATTGGAACGATTTGTTGATGAACCAGGGACGGGGCCAATCAAAACATTTACCCTCCGTGGTATCAAGGAGAGTCCGCCCTACCTGCATGACGGACGGTGTTTCACGTTGGAAGATACCGTTGAGTTCTTCAATCTCGTCCTGGAACTTCAGCTCAACGAATCAGAGAAGGAGGACCTCGTCGCGTTTTTGCTAAAGCTATAATTTCTCTGAATCCTGCCCGGTAAAGAAGGATGAAACCACCGAGTGGGGATTTTCAGATTCGAGGGAAGCAGAAACTCGCCGTTGAATTCTCACTGACGGCTTGCTATTGAGGTCGTCAGGGCTTCTCTGGACGCATTCTCCAAAAAGGGCGACGGAGGATATTCTTGTGCAGTTTCCATGATCTCAACTTCCTCCCAACAAAGTATGGACGATCTCTCGAAAGATTGCACTGGATTCCCGCCGATGAGTGCGATCAGCATACCGCTTCTGCCATCGTCCTTCAGGTTGTCGCAGCCAATTCGAAATTCCACCGCCTCCGTAGTCGTCAAGTTATAGATCTTCATGAATCCTCCGCAATTTATAACCTATTTTGATTCGATTTTTCGGAATTTGGCAAGAAAAAAAGCTCTCGCGGTTTTTCACGCCGGAAGGAAGACAATCTCTGCAACGTGAAAGCGCTATTGGGAAGTCTCTGATCCAGCCCCAATAATGGAACAAAGTTCAGCCCATGAAACAACTTCAAGGTAGCCTCCCGTTGAGTGAACCGCCGAAGAGGTGGACGGTGGTGCTCAATCGATCTGCTGGCGGGATCGCCGAGGTGGAGGAAAGTGTCGTAGAATCTCTTCGGGAACAATTTCATTCTCATGGACTTATCGCTGATTTCCAGCTTGTTGCGGCTGATGATCTCGAAGAGGCAATTCAAAGCGCCACGAAGATAGACGGTATGGGTGTAGCGGTCGGTGGAGGTGATGGCACTCTGAGTGCAGCAGCAGGGATTCTTGCAAATGGCACGGTTCCGCTCGGAATATTGCCTTTGGGGAGTTTGAATCATTTTGCTCGGGACCTGGGAATACCACTCACCCTGCCTGAGGCCGTTGAAGTCATTTCGGAGGGACAACTTTCGTGCATTGATCTCGGGGAAGTAAACGGGAAATATTTTATCAATAACTCGTCCATAGGGGCTTACCCCCGTGTCATCCGGCTCCGTGAACGCAAACGAAAAATTCTGGGACAGCATAAGTGGGTGGCGCATGCCGTCGCGTTCTATCGTTTTCTCCGGAAATATCGAACGATGACCGTGTGCCTCTGTTTAGATGGACGGCATACACTTCGGGTGACACCTTTCGTTTTTGTGGGAAACAACGAATATGATCTGGGGCAGAAATTTACGACTGGTCGCAAGAATATCCAAAGCGGTTGTTTGTGCGTCTACACCGCACGTTGTGAGAATTGGCTTCAGTTTCTCCGTCTTTTTGCTTTGCTCGTGGCGAATCGCCTCGTCGATGCTCCCGAGTTCGAGCTGCATTGTGTGGACGAACTGACGGTGGAGACTCGCGAGGAATTTCACCACGTATCCAGAGATGGAGAAATTTTCCGTATGCAGTCACCGTTGCGATACCGGATTTTATCTCGCGCGCTTCCGGTAATTGTCCCTCATGAGAAACCGATCTGATGAAAACGATTGCCCATCTATCCGATCTGCATTTTGGAACGGAAGATCCGGAACTGGCGCTGGCCCTGTTGCACGATCTGAGAGAACTGGATCCCTCTCTCGTAGTAGTCAGCGGAGATCTCACTCAACGAGCCAGAACCCGGGAATTCGAGGCGGCTGCCGCCTGGTTGGGACAAATCCAGTCCCCTAAGCTCGTCATTCCCGGCAATCATGATATCCCGCTTTTTGATATCATTCGGCGATTTGCGATGCCTCTGAATCGTTTTGGCACTCATATCTCCGAAGATCTTAATCCCTTTTATGAAGATCAGGAAATGGCGCTCCTCGGAATCAATACAGCTCGCTCCCTCACGTGGAAAAGTGGTCGTATCTCTCAAGCCCAGATTCTCGATATTCGCTCCCGAATGGGTGCGGTAGCAGGGGGAAAATTTAAAATTCTGGTTACTCATCACCCTTTTATCCCTCCTCCCGGTGAACCGGAGATGGGAATCGATCTTGTAAAGGGAGCCTCTAAGGTATTGTTGGTACTGGATGAATGTCAGGTGGACTTGCTGCTTGCGGGGCACCTGCATCAGGGGTATACGGGCGATGTAAGATCCTATTATCCGGGTACGAAACGTTCCATGCTCGTGGTGCAGGCAGGCACTGCCATTTCCCGACGTATTCGGTCCGAGCCAAACGCCTACAATCTCATCACCCTGGATGAAGACCGGATATCCATTTTGGTGAGGGTTTGGAACGGTTATGATTTTACGAATGCGAACGTAGCCGTATCGCATCACTTACGATTCCCCTGCCTACGAGCATGTCTGGATCTGCCCAAAACGGAACGGACACCTTCAAGCTAACGGTATTGACGCTCGCGGTCGGAAGCAATATCGGTATCACCCTCTCTGGATGGAGATCTCCGTAGACGTGAACGAATGGCTCAAGACAACAGCATCGAAGTTGAATCACACTGTCTCCACTTGTCGTAAGTAATCCATTCATCCTGCGATTTTGGAAGCTTTCGAAAATGGCAGTCGTCATACGATTATGAATTCCGCTCCCCCCGGCTTTGGAAGTCAGAAGGAACCGCTCGACTGCATAGCGCGGAACGATCTGTTTACAAAATCCCGTAACAGTTTCACTGAATCATGGGGGAGCGACAATCTGAATCAGGATTTCCTTTGACTTATTGCAATATGCAATGGTTCCTTTGCTTTTTGCAATCATTCGTAATGTCCGCTCCCTGAACACCGATGGATTGTGATGTGACCAGGGGGAGTGTTCCTATTAATGTGCCGCGCGAAGCGGACGTATCACACGGCGTCAGAACCCTACGGAGAACCGTATCGCAGAAATGGCATGTTGCCTGCGAACCTTTCGTGCGAAGACCCGCCGATCCCCGTGAAAGCCATACGTTTTCCTCGAAAATGGAGTCGTGCTCAATGATCCATCTCAGCCGAAAAATAACATTAATGATCGAAATATTTTCGCTTGTCCTTTCAGTGCCTTTGGGAGTAGGTCTTAAATGAAGGGATCTACATGTCGGAATGCAAAAACCCGTGACGGAGGCCGCTCAACCTAGCTTGAATGCCGTGGTGAAATCAAGTTTGTTCCTCTGGAACCGAAAACAAATGGCGGAGATTGAGGTTTAATGCCGAAGTTTGAGAGATGAGTGAAAGAAGGCCATTTTCTTTGACCATTCGTTTATTCAAAAATAAAATCTGTGTTTCAAATGAATCAGCTTAGTTCAAACGGGTTATTCTGCCCCACAGGAACACCGGGACTCGACGAAATTCTGGGTGGAGGACTTCCGGCGAATCGCATCTATCTGATTCAAGGGAATCCCGGTGTGGGGAAAACGACCCTCGCGCTGCAGTTTCTTCTGGAAGGGAAACGCAGAGGAGAGCGTGGCCTCTATATCACGTTGTCCGAGACGCGAGAAGAACTAGAGGCAGTGGCGGAGTCACACGGATGGTCTCTGGACGGTATTGATCTTTTCGAGCTATCCACCTTGGAGGAACAACTCGGCGTAAATGCTACGAGCACTTTCTTTCATCCTTCAGAAGTCGAACTGAATCGAACTACTCAGGCTCTACTTCAGGAGGTGGATCGCATAAATCCGGTGAGACTGGTATTTGATTCGCTTTCCGAGCTTAGGCTTCTGGCGGAAACTCCTCTGCGATACCGAAAGCAGATCCTGCAACTGAAGCAATACTTTGCCGGGCAAAAGTCAACAGTCCTTTTTCTGGACGACAGGAGTGCGGGTGCGAGGGATCTCCAGATTGAGAGTGTCGCGCACGGAGTTTTAGGATTGTTCCGCCTGTCGCCCTCGTATGGTGATTCCCGAAGACACATCAACATTCAGAAAATTCGGGGCCTGAAGTTTCGCCAGGGAAATCATGATTTTATCATTCAAGAGGGTGGAGTGGTGATTTTTCCTCGGATCGTTGCTGCTGACTACCACACTAACTACGAACGTGAAAGTGTTTCGAGTGGATTAATTGAGCTGGACTCTCTCCTGGGAGGTGGATTGGATCGAGGTACCGCAAATATGTTTATGGGGCCTCCTGGAACTGGAAAATCGACGCTCGCGATCCAGTTTGCATTGAATGCAGCGAAGCGCGATGAGCGTGTGAATTTTTACATTTTCGACGAAACAAAACGCAATTTCCTTCTGCGATGCCGCCAGCTTGGAATGGAAATTGAACCTTTTATCGATGATGGTACGATCCTACTCCATCAGATTGACCCGGCGGAAGTGTCACCCGGGGAATTTGGAGATCGGATTCGGAACGCGGTACTTAAAGATTCAGTCAGAATCATCGTAATAGATAGTATCAATGGATATATTCATGCTATGCCTGAGGAGCGTAATTTGAATCTTCAGTTGCACGAATTGCTTTCATTCCTGAATCAACAGGGAGTCATAACGATCATGGTTTTGGCTCAGCAGGGGCTTGTGGGATCTATGACTTCTTCCGTGGACTTAACCTATCTGGCGGATACCGTTGTATTGCTCCGATATTTCGAAGCACGTGGATCTTTGCGGCAGGCAATTTCGGTAGTCAAAAAGCGTACGGGATATCATGAACGAACGATTCGCGAAATGCGGCTGGGTAAGGAGGGGATTATAATTGGCACTCCGTTGATTGACTTCCAAGGAGTACTCACAGGAGTGCCATCTTTTATTTTGAATGAGGTCGATTCTTTTTCACTGAATGACCAATGAGAAGGTCCGAAACTTGCAAGGGAGGACTTTCTATTCACTCTGAAGACCATGAGTTTCTGGCAACCGTGGAGGAACAGATCCTTATTCTGGCTCCAACAGGAAATGACTCGCTGCTCACTGCAGAATTTCTCACACACGCGGGATTGACTTCCAGGGTTTGTAGAGATTTTTGCGATCTCTGCGATGGCATTGATAATGGGTGTGGAGCGATCATTCTCGCCGAGGAAGTCATACGTGAAGAAGATGTCGCAATGTTGATTGAGGCTCTGACCCGTCAACCGACATGGTCTGAGATCCCCATAACATTGATCACCAGTGGGGGGGAAGCAACCCAGGAGCAACTCCGGCGATGGGCGATGTTTGGACCCAGCGCAAATGCCATTTTGCTGGAACGGCCCTTTCGTCCTGGAACGCTCGTAAGTACCCTGGAAGTTGCGTTAAAAACACGGAAACGGCAATATGACGTGAGGGATCTGATGACCTCAATGGAGGAACTTCTTCGTCAGCGTGAGGTTGAATCAAGGCACTTTGACGCCACCCTATCCTCGATCAATGACCTCGCGTACAGCTTCGATTTGGAAGGAAACTGGACGTACGCGAATGAACCCCTTCTGAGGTTATGGGGGAAAACCAGAGAAGAGATCACCGGGAAAAGTTCTTTGGAGCTTGGCTATCCGGAAGAGCTAGCTCTTCGCTTAAAACAGGAAGTGAGAGAAGTAGTGGCCACGAGAAAGTCGGTAAGAGGCGAAACTTTTTTCAGGGATGCCTCAGGAGTGGAGGATTTTCATGAGTATATTTTCAGCCCTGTCTTTTCTCCCAACGGAGAAGTCACAGCTGTATGCGGGACGACGCGCTTGACCACTGAAAAGAAGAGAGCTGTTACGGTGGCTGAAAGCCAGTGAAAAGTTCTGCAACTTATAGCCGAAGATACTCCATTGTCAGAAGTGATGGATCAATTGGCTCATTCGATTG
>JAGPCC010000210.1 GCA_018058245.1 Verrucomicrobiales bacterium | reverse complement strand
AGAGACAGGGCTTTATGATCCAAATGGAGAACTGGTGAGCGCTTTTGAAGGACAGTCGGTCAACCATTTTGCAAACTTCCTCGACGCAGTTCGCAGTCGGAAACAGGAAGATCTAAAGGCGGAGATCCTTGAGGGACACCAATCTTCCTCTCTCTGTCACCTCGCTAATATTTCCTATCGTTTGGGGGGGATATCCTCGATTCAGGAAGTCCAGAAGAGGCTCGGTAACATCGAAGTGAGCGAGGATACCCAGGAGACTCTCGACCGCACCCGGCACTATCTCATTGACGCCGGAGTCGATCTCGAAAAAACGCCGATGACACTTGGGCAGCACCTTCGACTCGATGGCGATAAAGAACAATTTCTCGACAACGCTCCCGCAAACGGTCTCCTCACACGAGAATATCGGTCACCGTTCGTAGTGCCGAAAGAGAGCGAGATTTAAAGGGAACCCAGGGCCAGCCTTTGGGGTGGTGTGGATTCGTTATAACAAGACTAACACTGCCTCTAACTCTCGTCATCGCAATGACCACACAAACTGCACTCCGTCTCTGCCTGATTTCCCTTGCCGGAATCACTTCGGTCACCGCTGAGGATTGGCCGACGTATCGGGCGGATTCGGCGAGGACCGGCGCTACTGCGGAATCAATTCCCAATCAACTGATTCTGCGCTGGATGCATCGCTCGAAAGTGGCACCGCGTCCGGCCTGGCCTACCTCAGACCGGATCGACTTTGACCGGGTATTTCAGCCCATCATCATGGGGGACACCGTGCTCTTTGGGAGTTCGGTCGATGATCAGGTGTATGCCATCGATGCCAAATCCGGCAAAACAAAATGGACGTTTTTTACCGGAGCGCCGGTCCGTTTTGCTCCCTGCGGCTGGGAGGATCGTGTCTTTGTTGTCAGTGATGATGGCTTCTTGTATGCTTTGGCGCTGTCGGATGGAACAGTCTTGTGGAAACAGCGAGGCGGGCACGATGGTTCGATGGTAATTGGGAATGAGCGGATGATTTCCAAGTGGCCAGCGCGAGGTGGTCCCGTGGTGAAGGATGGTGTGGTCTATTTTGCAGCAGGGGTTTGGCCTAGCGACGGCGTCTATCTGCATGCGGTCGAAGCAAAGTCCGGCAAACCGGTATGGTCGAATGGCGAGACGGGAAAAATCCTGATGGGGCAACCGCACGGTGGCGCCGAAGCGGAAAGTGGAGTGTCAGCCCAGGGATACTTGGCGGTGAGCGGGAATCAGTTACTCGTCCCGACGGGGCGTGCAGTACCAGCATTTTTTGATCGTGGTAACGGCACCTTGCGACACTATCACTTGCAGAAAAATCAACAGCGCGGTGGTTCCCGGGTAATGGTGGCCGATCAGTATCTGGTCAATGCCGGTTGTCTATTCGAACTCGAAAGTGGCGAACTGAGTTCACAGATCGGCCACGGTCCGGTGGTAGCGATCAAGGATGGGCTGGTGCAAGCGACCGGAAGATCCCTGAAAGCTTCCCGATGGGAAGACATGCAAGTGCTGGATCGCAAAGGGCAGCAGCAAAAGGTTCGCCGCCTCGAAGAGAACCGCCTCATCGCGATGGAGGAAGAGATTCTCGACTTTATCGTCGCAGGGAGAGATGCGGTGTGCGGCGGGGATGGTCGGGTCAGTGCGGTCGACTATGCTGGTCAACGCACGGTTTGGTGGTCCCATTCAGTGGAAGGGAAAGCGCTCGGCCTCGCGGCGGCGAATGGTCGCCTCGTGGTGAGCACCGACCAGGGCGTGGTCTACTGTTTCGATGGTGATCCAGCAGAGCAGAATCAAATCGCGGCCCTAGCGAACACTCCAAAAGAAGAAGCGGTGCCAGAGATCTCGACAGCAGCTACTCCAATCAAGGCCGCTGCGGAAAAAATCTTAAGCGTCTCGAACATCACCGCAGGATTCTGTGTCGACCTCGGTTCTGGCGACGGCGACTTGGCGATCGAGCTTGCACAAAAATCTACTTTGCAGATTTACGCAGTCGAGAACGATGAAAAGAAAGTGGCTACAGCTCGTCGGCGGCTCACCGAGTTGGGCCTTTACGGCAGCCGCGTGACCGTCGTTCAAGCCGATCCTGCGACGGTGGCCCTTCCCAAATATTTCGCCAACCTCGTGGTCTCCTCTCAGTCGCTTGCAGGAGATCTACCAGAGGACCTCTTGGCGCAGATGAAACGCCTCCAACGCCCCTTCGGCGGCATCCTCTGCATCGGGCGTCTCGAAGCGATGACGTTTGACGAACGTGGTCCGCTGGAGGGATCAGGTTCTTGGACGCATCAGAACTCCAATCCAGCGAACACCTTGTGTTCCGACGATACGGCGATCAAGGGGCCACTCTCGATGTTCTGGTTTCGGGATGTCGATTTTGAGATCCCGAATCGTCATGGTCAGGGGCCTGCGCCACTCGTCCATCGTGGATGTATGGTGGTGGGCGGGATTGACGCGATCACCTGCCTCGACGCCTACAACGGTCGGATTCTCTGGACCTTTGCGATGGAGGGGAATCTCGTTGATTATGATGGCATTCATCACGACGTCGGGGTCGGCGAAACAGGCAGTAATTTTTGTCTCAGTGAGGATGCTGTATTTTTGAAAAATGCCGGACACTGTTTTCGGATCGATCTCCTCACGGGAAAGGTTCTCGGTGAGTTTGTCGCTCCCGCTCCGAAGGAGGGTGCGAATCAAAATTGGGGGTTCCTAGCCTACAGCGACGGCATGCTCTACGGATCTGTGCTCAACAATACGCATCGTGTTAGTCCACGCTACAACCTGACAAAACTACGAACCGAGTCAGTTCGGTTTTTTGCGCTCGATGCGAAAACCGGGGAACTGAAGTGGCAGTTTGACCCCGAGCATTCGATTCGCGGCAACGCCATCGCCGTGTCGGGAAAGCGTGTTTTCCTCGTCGACCGTCCCCTCGTCGAGAGCGACAACGTCACCCAGCCAAAGCGTGACGGCAAACATCTCCAAAAACTGCCGGCAGAGGAAGTGCCGCCCGGAGTCTTGATCGCACTCGACTCAAAATCGGGCTCCGAATTGTGGCGAAATGACGAGGACATCTTCGCGACACAGCTTGCGGTCAGCGAAGCACACGCCACGCTGTTGATGAACTACGAAGCCTTACGACACAATTTTTTCGCCCTGCCGTCAGAGACCGGTGGGCGACTCGCCGGGATCGACATCGAAACGGGGAAACGGCGATGGGATCATGCCGCGACCTATGAAACACGCCCGTTGATCAACGACTACACGATCTTCGCCCAGGGCGGTGCCTGGAATCTGGTTACCGGGGAAGAAGTGCCTTTCGATTTCGAGCGTTCTTACGGGTGCGGCCAGATTTCGGCATCCACTCATCTCATGCTCTTTCGCTCTGCGACACTAGGTTACAAAGACCTATCTCGTAGCGTCGGCACCGAAAACTTTGGAGGTATTCGCCCTGGCTGTTGGATCAATGCCATTCCCGCAAATGGATTAGTATTGGTCCCGGATGGTTCCTTCAAATGCCAATGTAGCTACCAGATGCGCGCTTGGTTTGCACTTCAGCCTTCGGACGGGTAGAACCAGGGCGCAAAGTTCCCTCGGTGTACCAATCCCGACTTCCCCCCGCTTCACTCGATCCCCATTTTCTTCAATTCGTCAAACAACCGTCCGCGTCGATTCCCCTTGGTAAAATCGTAGACCCACTTTTGTACAAAAGACTCCCGGCATCCACGACTCGCGACCTCGCGGAGAGTATGGATCGAATCGACCGAAAGTCCGTGTCGTTTCAAAAGCACGGCCGCAAGTTTCGTCGCTGAGGCAAATGCTTCGGGAGACGGAGCATGATCTCGACCAATGAAACAAATGGTCAAATGCCCCGAAGTGGCACCTGGTGCGATGAGTCTATCCTTTTGCTCCCCGACGCGTTTGTTCAAAGCCTTCGTAAATTCTGCGCCCTCCGTCACGTGTTGGTCCCGCAGAATCGCACATTCCCCTTCAAGCCACTTTTTGTAATCGATTCGCGATTTCCAAACAGCGAATGTTTCATTCCGAAAACCGGCAAACTTCCTCGCCATATCAGGCTGGAGAACGACGCACCCTTGGAGATCGAGCGCTGCCCCCTTGAGGAAATCCCTCGAGTAGTAATGGCGACTACTCGCAGGTGCGATGTCGTCGGATCGGCCTTTATAGATCACTCCTGAGTTCCCAACTAAGTAATGATACGCAGTACATCCAAATTTCGGGATATCTGAACCGTCTGATTGTTTTCTCCGGAAATACTCTCGATTCGCCGACCCAGAGTCTACTTTCCATTCCCACGTGTACAAACACGCCGAATGAACTTGAGTATTCAGAATCGTCATCTCCGATTCTATCGTTCCGTCTCCTTCGGGTGTGTCTGTACTATGGAAGGTGAGATGGAGTATTTTACCATTCTTAACAAACTGTCCGGGCGCACTTTCTGACGTTAGAGGAAGGTGCCTGAGCCACGAACCAATAGGCACGGTGGCAATCTCTTCGCTTCCTGCGAGGAAAGGGAGCAGAAGGCTTAGCAAAACAAAGTCCGTAAATTTCATTTTCACGACGAAGTAGGGGCGATCGGCTGATCAACTAAGAGTGGAAGGGAATGAATCGACGACAAGACCCACAACCCGTTCAACCAGGGCGATTAGGATCGGGAGGAGACACCGCCCCCCGGCGGCATCTCCCCCGTCACCTTGGGAAAAGTGGACCGCGAGTGACCATCCGATTTCGTTTGGAGAAAAGCATCAAGGGAGGTTAGTGAACGAGCGATCTTGGTTCATCGACAACGGCTGGAACGATGTCCTCTCCCTCTATCTGCGCCGTTTCCCCGGAAATGTTACCGAACTCGAACAGATTTTTCGGTTTTTTGTCTCTTTTTCTCTCTTCTGCCCTTTCCTAGGACAGAAAGACGATGCGCGGTGAGTCAAAACCAGACTCACACAACGCTGCGGAGGTAGCGCAATTCTTCTTCCAGATTTTCGCCTATGCCTAGGGTGGCACTGACTTCCTCCCGGAGGATGGCCTTAAACCTCTGGCGCAAGCGATAAAGTGCTACTCGAACCGTAGCTTCCGATTGACTGAAATCGGCGGCGAGGTTCCGGAGATCATTGTCGACCGGTTCATTGCGGATGTAGCGACACATCCGATCAAATGCTTTCAAGTTCCCTTTTGCCTCATATCGGTCCCGGAGACGTCGCATCACCTGCTCCATCAGAGTAGCTGCCCACAGGCGGTCATAGACGCGATCTGGGTCGGGGTCGTCGGCTGCAATTTGATGACAACGTGCTTCGCCCTCTCCTGCATCGAGCGAGAGCGGCTTCACGCCACCACCGCGTTTTTGACGAACTCCTTTGCGATGCTCGCTGATCAAAAAATGTTTCACACTCTTAAGTAAGTACGAACGGAGGCGCCCCTTGTCGGGATCAGCTCTAGCCAGAGGGCTATTGCAGATGAAGTCGCTGAAAAAGTCCTGCGTGAGATCTTCCGCATCGTGAGGCGCAGCCCCTTGCGAGCGGATGTAGGCATAGATTGGAGGCCAATAGAGAGAGCAGAGATCACTCAAGGCAACAGAGCGATCATTCTCATCGGTACCTGCAGCGCGTTCCACAAGAGCCCAGTTTGTTTCTGGAAAGCGACTGCGTCGATGGGGGTCTTCTTCCATATAGAACGGTAGAGGTACCCTTTCCATTTGCAGATGCCAGCGATTTTTCAATTTCGATTTCTCGAAGGGCCAAGCAAAAAGTTGATTGCCAAAGATCGAAGTGATTTATCCCGTCTGTTACAAGAAATGGAGTACTCAATTGACAACGCAATGACGATGCTGCATACAGTCAAGTCATTCTGTTGCGCTCTGTTTTTCCCACGGGATCACTCCGCAGCGTTCTCGGGAGCGAGACTCTCAATCAACTCTCCCAGCACTTTTCCGATTTTCACCGAGGCATCGACTTCCAGATAGGCCGAACGGGCGCGCCAGGTTTCATAACCGCCGAGGGCGTGCTGCTCCGGGGTCGGGAGGTATCCGTGATAGGCATTCGCGAGGGAAACGACGGTCGATCCCGGATACCGCTTTTTCAGATCAAGACCGATCTCAACGAAGGTCTCGGCAGGGATCGCCGCTAGACGCATTTCACCGATTTTGATGACCTGGAGCGGCGCGGAAACTTCGGCAGGGAAATCAGCGAGAAGCACCGTCTCGCGGGCGTAAACCTGCTCCATCGTCTCCATGCGGGGAAGCAACTTCGATCCGTTCATCACGACGCGGGCTTTCTCCACCTCTTCGGCAGTCGGTTTGCGGACGCCGAGGGGGAGCTCACGTTGCACTGCGGCGACGGCGACATAGTCGTGCCACTTGAGCCCCTCGTGGACCTTCGCGACCGCCTCGACGACGTCACCGGCGACAAGACGAATCTGACCGTAGGGAGGCTGTTTCTCCTGCTTACCGAGAACATCAACGTTATTAATGTCACCGCTTGCCCCGTTTGACATCATACCGACAAACGGGGGACTTCCCTCGGCGCTGCCTCCTGCACTGAGGCGTTCGCCAAGGCATTCGCCAAGGCGTTCGCCAAGGATGCGGGCAAAGGCTCCGTAGTAATCGGCCGAAATATGACCTGGCCCGGTTCCGCCGACATAATGGAGCGCGTAGTTCGCATAGAGAGCGATCGGCCTACCCGTGACACTGCGAACCGAGAAAAAAGGCACCTCCGGATCCGTCGGTCCAGCGGGTTTCACCACGAGCGGATTGCCGACCCCAGGATTGGTGCGGACCCGATCCGTGACAACCCCCAAGGGCGTCGGCGGGATGCCGCCTTCCTTCATCTCATAACGCCGGTTAAAGACGTGCTGCGGCACACTCGCGACCCCCATCGCGATCTGCGCGGGTTCGAGATTCTGGAGAGCGCAACGCACCCCATCAGCGATGCGACGAGCCACAAATCTCTGGTAAAGTGGATCAGGATCGCTTTGGCCGACCGCCTGCATCGTGCCACACGAATGCGCATGCGTCGCCGACATCAGGATCTGGGAACCCGGCAAGCCTGTGGCCTTCACTACCATCTCCCGAGCCTCATCAAAAATGTCACGACCGATCACGCAGCTGTCGACGACGACAAGAACGACCTGCGTTTTCCCATCATCGAGCGCGAGGCAGCGAGCCAGTTGCGGATCATGGATGAAGGTCGCCTCACGGTCATGGAAACCTCCATTAATCGAGGTCCCGAGCGGCGCCGTGACATCGCTCGTCGCGGCCCCGGCACGGAAGACCGGTTTTTCGGGTTCAGCGGCAGAAATCGTGACGGAGAAGCACGCGGCAAGGAAGAGGGTCGCAAATCGTTTCATCAGGCAATTAGGAGAACATGAAATCCCGCCCCCGGGCAATGGCTCATTCGCGTTGCTCGTCGAAATGTTTCGCCGCTTGTCCGTGACGACCCAGCTTCCGATCTCCCCATGGTTCACTTTCACGAGTTGAGATACGGCAATCTTCCCAACGACGCGGGATATGCCTGACCGTCTCCTAATCATGGAGACTGTTAGTGCTTTCCGTCCAGATATTTCCAAGTGCCTTTGAATCGTTTAAAGCGAGAAACCTCGTGCAATTCGTACGGTTCACCGTCCACGTAATAATCGGCGACGAATTCGACCTTGCCCCGTTTGTCCTCTTTCCCTCCCTGCGCCACCCCCAGGATCGTAAGGTAGCTCCAGTTGGCATGACGAATGACCTTTTCCAAGTCCCACTTCAGCCCCGGTTCCCGGGTGTCTGGATGGGTCGTCTCGACAAGGTAGTCGACCAGACGGAAGAAGTAGGCGCTGTACCGTGAGCGCATCAACTGTTCTGCCGTCTCCGGCTTCGCCTTTCCTTGGTGAAAGGGTAAACAACACAGAGCATAGCTCAGGCGACTCTTGCACGGGCAGAGCGATTCCTCCCTTTCACGAGGAATGCGTTTCTCGACGTCCAGATCTTCCCCCTCTCTTTCGTGTTCCACGTCGTGCATCAAGTCCATTTCATCGGTCGAGGTCGCCAGGAACATCTCCGGGACAGCCATTTCCGGAAACCATACCATCGGATCAATCCTTTGCGAGTCCGCTTCTACTCTCGCTCCTCCGGCTTATCGGACAGGGATTCGTGAAAGATCTTTTCGATATTTCATAAATTCCGCAGGGGCAAAATTCCGCGGAACCACTTTATGAAAGCAATTCATGAGCTTCGGATAGATAACCTGGCCCCCGGTGATTTCACCCGGCTGTTGAGGACAGAACCTCTGTGATCGCGGCCACAGATTCAGATCTCGTAATTTCAAAGTGAATATCGAATGGCTTTACGCCCTCTTCCTCTACGATGAAATTTCCAGGATGCGCATCCTTGATTCCAAGGCCCAATTCCTTGTTTACAAGCGGGGGACACCAAAATCATCCTCTTGAAACTCGAAATCATGCGCCTCAAAGAATTGGATGAGCTGTGACAGATTCGGATATGGATTTTCCGGATCGGCGGCCCGGATATATCTCTGGGAGATCAGAAATTCGGTAGTAGTCTCACCG
>JAGPCC010000209.1 GCA_018058245.1 Verrucomicrobiales bacterium | reverse complement strand
AATCCCGGCTACTCTGGAAATGGTCAGTTCCAAATCGATGGGGCAGGGCAGGTGCAGGCGGTCGCCCTCGACAACTGCGGAGTGACGGATCTTTCCCCGTTCCGGGGGATGTCGTTGATGGCATTGTATCTCCAGAGTTGCGCCGTTCCCGATATCTCTCCCCTAAAAGGAATGCCGCTCGTCGAACTCTACCTTGAAAACACCGCAGTGAAGGATCTCTCTCCACTCGCGGGAATGTCGGAATTGCGGAAGCTGTATCTCAGTGGGGCTATGGTCACCGATCTTTCTCCCCTGAAGGGTCTCGGCATCGTGGAGTTGAATCTCGTGAGCACAAAGGTCAGTGATCTGTCTCCTCTCACGGGGATGCCGTTGCAGATGTTGTGGCTCACGGACACGCCTGTCTCCGATATTTCCGCTCTCGCGAAGTCGCCGCTGGTGAGTCTGACGCTCCACCGCACCGCTGTCTCCGACCTCTCTCCGCTCGCTGGGACGAGTCTGCAACGCCTCCACATCGGGGAGACTCCGGTGACGGATCTGTCGCCGTTGAAGGGACTTCCCCTCACTCGTCTTGTTCTGAATCCTAACATGATCCAAAGAGGATTCGAGTATATCGAACAAATGTCCTCGCTCACGGAGATTGGTACAAAATTCGAAGACGGGGGCAATGACCTGCAACCTTTGGGAGCTTTCTTGCAGGCCCGTGCGGCGGCGAAACCTGGGGATGCTCCTGGGGATGCTCCGGGGGATGCTCCTGCGGAAAAAACGGCGAAAGTCGTTCCGTGATTTCCGGGTAGTGTCGAGGCATCATTGCCAGAATCTGAATCGCTTTTCCCTATGTTTCGTTCTTTTTTTACGGTCGGTGGTCTTACCCTAGTCAGTCGCATCCTAGGATTTCTCCGGGACAAACTGATCGCGTCCTATCTCGGAAGTGGGGCGATGTCCGATGTCTGGGTGGCGGCCTTTCAGCTGCCAAATCTCTTTCGTCGTGTTTTTGGAGAGGGGGCATTTAATTCCGCCTTTGTTCCGATGTACAGTCGCCGACTGGAGGAAGCCGGGGAAAAAGAGGCGGACCAGTTTGCACGACGGACTCTCTCGCTCATGTTTGTGCTTTTGATGGGGTGTTTTGTGCTGGCTTTCATCTTTATGGATCCGATCATCCGGGCCACGAATATGGGCTTTTCCGCAGATGGCCGACTGGAGCTGGCGGTGCCGGCCGCCCGCATCACGGTGGTGTATCTGGTCTTTATTTGCCTCGTGGCTGGCCTGAGCGGCATCCTGAACAGTCGTCGCGTCTTTGCGGCGCCGGCCTTTGCGTATGTCGCGCTGAACTTGGTCTTTCTTGTGGCATTGGTGGTTGTGGTGCCGCGAACCGGGGAACCCCTCACGGTTTTGTGCTGGGCGGTGGTCGTTTCCGGGGTGATCCAGCTTGGCATCGTCGCGATTTCCTGTCTGCGGCGCGGGGTGGATCTGCGACCGACCCTGCCGAAGATCGATGCGGATGCAAAGCGTCTTGCCTTGCTGATGGTGCCGGGTCTCGTCAGTGCGAGTGTGCAACAGCTCAATCTCATCGTCGGTCAGACGATTGCCTCTCTGCAGATTGGTGGAAAAACGGCGATTTTTTACGCGGATCGAATCAACCAGCTGCCTCTCGGATTGATCGGGATGGCCGCCGGGGTCGTCCTGCTCCCCGAGATCACTCGTAGCCTGCGCGGTGGTGACGAGGCCGGTGCGAAACGCAGTCTCAGCCAGGGCCTCGAGATGTCGCTCTTTCTCTGTCTGCCTGCGACAGTTGCGATGCTGGTGATTCCAAAAGAGATCATGTTTGCGATCTTTGAGGGCGGGAAATTTTCGGGAGAGTCCACCGCCATCGCCGGGTACGTTCTCGCTGCGTTCGCGACGGGAACTCCCGCCTACATTCTTGCTCGGGTGCTGCAGCCGGGATACTTTGCCCGGGAGGATACAAAGACACCGATGAATTTCACGATTGCCACGGCGGTGACGAACATGCTCCTTGTCTATCCGCTCTATCTTTGGATGGGGCCGGTGGGTTGCGCTCTCGCCACCTCGATTGCGGGCTGGGTGAATGTGTTTCTGCTCTGGTTCGGACTCCGCGGGGCCGGGTTCATGGGGCTGTCCCCGGGATTTTTCGGACGGATCTCCCGGATGCTTTTCTCGGCATCCCTGATGGGAGCGGCGCTCTGGATCCTCGCTCACTACGGACAGGCCTATATTATGATCGAAGGGCGGTTCTTTCAGCGAATCGCGGTCATGGGAGTGTTGGTCGGGATCGGTCTTGTGGTTTACTTGGTGGCCGTGCTGGTCACCCGGGTCTACTCGATCGGGGAATTAAAAAGGCGATTTCGCCGATCCTAACAGCATGTCGGTCTGAGCGCACCCAGTTGGGGGAAATCGGGATAGAGTCTTCCCGGAATGGGTATGTTTGGGGGGCTCGGCGGGATAGGGCGGGCTTTCAGCCCTTGTTGGTAGCGGCGGATATGGTGTCCCGGGGCGTTGCCCGGGCTGGTATAGGTCGGGCCTTTGGCCCTTGCTGGTGAGGTGCTGCGTTTATTCCGGGGACGTTGCCCGGGGCTGGTATAGGTCCTGGCCTTTTGCCCCCTTGCTGGTGGGTGATTGGCTCTTGTTGGTGGGTGATTGGCTCTTGTTGGTGGGGTGCTGCGTTTACTTTTGAAGGGCCAAAGGCCCGGCTCCATACCAGCCTGGGGCAACGCCCCAGGTCAACGGTCCGAAAACAATTTGTGAAGGGCCAAAGGCCCGCCCCATCCTTGTTGGGCTATGCCGCAGTCACTCCGCGATCTCACAGCCTGTCGGACGGGGTTCGTCCGACAGCAGGAAATCGGGGATTCGGCGTAAATCCCTTCGATCTTCCCGCTCGAACGCTCTTCCTCCGACGGGTTGCCAGCGGAACTTGCCAGGATCGGGGTGGTTCTTGCTTCCGAAGAGCGTCATCGTGGTCCAGCGGAGAAACTGTTACCAAAATCGGACGGACTAGCGTAACTCTCCTGTAGTGCCGACCGTCTTTTACTGACGTCGATCCTAGCTAATGAATTCCCGTAACCGAATGCTCCTCCAAGGACTTGCCGCGCTCCTACTGCTCTGGGGTGTTGTCTACGGCATCGTGAAATGGGCGGGATCAATTCGTCCCACTCCAGAAAAAGTCGCCGCGTTTGTTGCGCAGCATCCACTCGATGAGATCAAAGACTCGGACGAGCGGCGGCGCGTGATCGGAGATCTCGCGACGATGCTGAATGCGATGGAACCAGCTGAGTTGAAGGTGCTGGAGGAAAATTCCGAGAACGATCCGAGGCGAAATTTTTTCAAACACCTGAGCACAGAGGAGCAATTCTTTTTCCTCGAAAAGCGCGTCGGGAGGGCCTTCCAGCAGATGATGCAGTCCTTCAACGAGATGGACCGAGATGAGCGGAAGAAGATCGTTGAGCGATCTCTCAAGCGAATGCAGGAGCAGAACGGCTCTCCGGGGCGGTTGGAGGAAGCCGATCCGGAAGTGGCAGAGAAAATCACGCAGGCGGGCCTGAAGTCCTACTACCAGGACGCCAGTGCCGAGACCAAGATCGATCTCGCTCCCTTGTTGGAGGAAATGCAGCGTTCCATGACGATGATGCGGGGGCGATGAAAAGCGGAATCGCAGAAGGGAGTCCGGGCGAGCTGGGTCTGACGATGATCGAGATTCTGATCGTGGTCGCGATCCTGGCGGTTCTTATTTCCCTCGGAGCGCCGAGCTACCGGCTGATGAAGGCCAATGCGCGATCGACGGTCTGTTCCTCGAATCTGCGCAATATCGGGATTGGCCTGAACAATTACTTTCTCGAGCATGGAATGACGTTTCCCGTAATGGTCGCGGCCCGCGAAAGTCGTGAGGAGGAAGCGCCAGCGCTCGATACTGTCCTGCTCGAATACGTCGTTGATGAGTTCACGTTTCAGTGTCCCGCCGACCACGAAGGGATCTTTGAGGAGACTGGTTCGAGCTATTTTTGGAACAGTCTCCTGAATGGGCAAAAAACTTCAAATCTGAAACTGCTGGGAATGACGGGACAGGCTTCGGGGATTCCGATCGTCTCGGATAAGGAAAATTTTCACGAGGATGTCGGGGACGGAGTCAATGTGCTATATGCCGACGGTCATGTCCTGCGAGAGGTTCAGTTTGTGGTAGAAAGAAAGTGATGCTCGATTTTCTCTCGGTCTCGAAACGGTTCCCCGGTGCGATTTTTCCCGCACTGGATGATGTCTCCTTTTCTGTCGGGAAGGGAAGGATCTGTGGTTTGCTCGGTCACAATGGTGCTGGGAAGAGCACTTCACTCGGGGTTCTCCTCGGGATGATCCATCCTGACGCCGGGGAGGCGATCATCGGGGGCATTTCGGTGCAGCGAGAGCGCGAGCAGGCGATCCGGAAAGTCGGTTCGATCTTTGAAGCCCCTGCCTTTTACAACTATCTCTCGGGCTTGCATAATCTGAAAGTACTCGCAGCCTATTCTGGCGGAGTCCCGGATGCGAAAATGCGTGAGATCATTGCCTGGGTCGGGCTGGAAAAGCGCATTCGCGATCGAGTCTCGACCTACAGTCACGGCATGCGCCAACGGCTCGCGCTGGCCCAGGCACTGCTCCCGGAGCCGGAACTACTCATTCTCGACGAACCGACCGACGGGCTCGATCCGGAGGGGATCGTGGAGTTCCGACGCCAGATCCTCGAACTCCGCGACCGGCTCGGTCTCACTGTGTTGCTGAGTTCCCATCTCCTCACCGAGGTGGAGCAAGTCTGTGACGAGGTGGTGATCCTGCAGGGAGGGAAAAAGGTCTACGAAGGGGATCTCACCGGCTGCGCCAACGGACGGGCTTGGTATCGGATCGACTCTGAGAATGAGGCACGCACGAAAGAACTGTGCCTTGAGATGGGCGGAGAGTGGATCTCTGGGAGAGCCTCGTTTCCCGTGGGCAGAACTCCATCAGATCTTCTTTCAGAGCTGGTCGAAAAAGGGGCAAAAGTCTCGCATTTCTCTGCCGAGAACGGATCGCTTGAGACACTCTATCTTCAATTTAGCTCCTCCACTGGAACCAAGACGGGAGATCTCTCATGAACCTTTTCTTTCATCAACTGGGTTGGGAACTCTATCGGCTCTTTGCGCGGCGTCGGACCTATGTCGGATTCGGGGTGTTCCTCGCGGTGGAGCTACTTTTTTACTACCTTTGGACGCGGGAAAAATCGCAGTCGAAAATGGAGGTTTTCATCAATCGCATCGCCGGTGGATTTGATGACTATTTCTCAGGACTGACCTTGGGATTTCTCATCGTTGCCTTCACCATGCTGCTCCTAGGGACGGTCTTTGTGGCGCTCATCGCAGGAGACATCCTCGCCAAGGAGACGGAAGATGGAAACCTCCGACTCATCCTCGCTCGCCCGGTCTCCCGATTCCGCCTCCTCGTTGTGAAGTTTCTTTCTTGCCAGATCTATACCAGCGTTTTGTTTCTTTTTGTCGGAATCTCCGCACTGACCGTCGGAGTGCTGGAGCGAGGTTGGGGTGGGGGAATGCTGGTCTGGGCTCCGGAGCTCCCCCGGGTTTCGTTGTTCGAGTGGAATGAGGGCCTTTGGCGTTATTTTCTGGCGATCATTGGATTTTCTCTGATCTACCTGCCAGTTACAGGCATGGCCTTCATGCTGGGTTGCTTTCAGATGAAGCCGGCTACGGCCACGATTTTGACGGTGGCGATCTTTGTCGGCGACCGGGTCCTCTCCTCCATCCCGCTCCCTGCTTTTGATCCGTATCGCGAGTATTTCATCACGGCCCGGATGACTTCCTGGCTCTATCTTTTACACCAGGAGATCCCGTGGGCACGCTTCTTTGAGGCCGCCGGGTGGCTCGTCGGGTTCGGGTTGACGGGATTCCTGATTGGTTGGATCGCTTTCGAGCGACGCGATGTAAAGTCGTGAACCAAATACCTCAGGAATGTTTCCAGATCTGCATCGATCGCTCGATTACCATTGTCTTGGCCGGTAGGGAGAGGACGCTGCCAGTAAGAGCGGGGTCATGAGTGTCAGCGACGAGTTCCCATTTTCCTTGTGGACGTTTTGGGAAGTGAAACTCTCGATCCGAGTGTCTCGCATTCAAAAATAGGAGGAGACATTTTTTCCGGTCTTCGTCGTGAATGAGGACCGAAAAGGATCCTGGTTTGTCAGATTCCCAGTCGATCGATTCGATTCTCCCCCCATCGGGGCGCAGCCAACAGAGGTCCGGGAGCTTGCCGCCTTCCGCAGCCTCGCCCGTGAAGAACGCGCTTCTTTTCAAGATGGGAAACTCTTCCCGAAGCCGGAGGAGACGTTTTACGAACTCCCGGAGTGCAACGGCATCGGGGCTATCATTCCAGGAAATCCAGCTCAGGGCATTGTCCTGACAATAAGTGTTGTTGTTGCCACTCTGTGTTCGCATCCGTTCGTCGCCGGACAATAGAAAAGGCACGCCCTGCGAACAGAGTAGAGTTGCGAGGCAATTTCGCACCTGCCGATTTCGCGTTTCCTGGATCAGATAGTCCGTCGTCGGTCCTTCTTCGCCATGATTGAAGGAGATATTGTGAGCGTCCCCATCGGCATTTCCTTCTCCGTTGGCGAGGTTGTGTTTTTGATTGTAACTCACGAGATCGAAGAGCGTGAATCCGTCGTGCGAAGTGACAAAATTGATGCTCGCTGTGGCATCGCGACGGTTGTGTGCAAAGAGATCTTCACTGCCGGTGATTCTTCCCGCGAGTTCCCCGGTGATTCCTGGGTCTCCCCGCCAAAAACGGCGGACCGCATCGCGATATTTCCCATTCAGCTCGGCCCAATCGATGGGAAAGTTGCCGATTTGATACCCGCCGTAGCCGAGGTCCCATGGTTCTGCGATGAGCTTTACTCCGGCGAGGACCGGTTCCTGATACACTGCCTGGAAAAACGCGGCGTTGCGGTTGAAGGAGTCCGGTGTTCTCCCCATCTCCACGGCGAGATCGAAGCGGAATCCGTCGACGTGCATTTCCTCGACCCAATATCGCAGACTATCCATGACCAGTCGGAGCACGACGGGATGTGAGACATCGACTGAGTTCCCGCAGCCGGTGTAGTCGATGTATTTTCCCGGATTCGTCGGATCGATATGGTAGTAAGTGAGGTTGTCGAACCCACGGAGGAGACAGGTGGGGCCGTCCGTCCCGGCCTCACACGTATGGTTGTAGACGACATCGAGGATCACCTCGAGCCCGGCGCGGTGCAGGGCTTTCACCATGTCCCGGAATTCCCGGACCGGATCGTCGCCCGCCGCATACCCCGCCTCCGGTGCAAAAAACCCAAGAGTGTTGTATCCCCAATAGTTCACGAGTCCACGGTCGAGAAGGAAGCCATCATTGAGGTGTTGATGGACCGGTTGCAATTGCACTGCCGTGACTCCGAGATCGCGGAGATATCCGGTCGAGGCAGGATGGGCAAGACCGGCATACGTACCACGGATCTCCTCGGGAACATCGGGGTTCAGTTTCGAAAACCCTTTTACATGGAGTTCGTTGATGACCGTATCGCACATTGGGCGAAAGAGCGGGGTGTCGCCCTCCCAGTCATATTCCTCTCCATTCGGGACAAACGCGCGGGGCGCAAAAGGAGCGCTGTCGGCGAGGTCGATTCCTCCGGTGGCATTCTGCGCGCTCATCGAAGAGTGGTAGTCCGAGGGCCCATCGATCCGCAGAGCGTAGGGATCCAGAAGCAGCTTGTTCGGATTGAAATAGAAGCCTGCAAGAGGGTCCAGAATGCCATCGACTCGATAACCGTAGGTCGAGCCTGCTGGGATTTCGGCTACTCGAATGTACCAGATCTCGGCGAGTCGGTCCGAGAGAGGAATGCGATGGGTCTCGGTCGTCGGGTGGTTCGGGTCCGTAAAGAGGCAAAGCTCCACCTTGGTCGCGAACCGTGAATGCACCGCAAAATTGACCGAGCCATCCGGTAAAAATTTTGCTCCGAGCGGGAAGTCAGTTCCTTTGGAGATAGTCAGTTCGAGGGCAGGTCCAGAATTCGGCATTGGTCTAGTGGAAGCGGTCAAATGGGCAAGGTAGCGAGAAAAAGACGGTTTTCCAGTCTGGGATTGCAGGAGTGCTCCGAACATTCCTGCATGTCAGCTACAAAACGGGGAATTTTCTTCTGGAGCCGGGAGGTTCAATCCGGTTGCTCTTGGCGTTCGCTGTCGTTAATTGCTGCTAGGATGCCACGATTTTTGATTCTGATTTATACCGTGCTGATTCCGATGGCTCTCGCGGCGGCTGACCCTCCCGTGATCGTGCTCGACCCTGGCCACGGTGGGAAAGGGGAGGCCGGGTCGCTGAAAGAGCGGAGCAACAGTTCCCCAAACAATGCAGCGACTCCAGGAGGTCTGAAGGAGAAAGACCTAACCCTGGAGTTCAGTCTCGTTCTCAAAGAGGAAATCCTTGCTGAATCGAACCGGAGAGGGGACCGCGTCGGCGTACTTCTCACGCGGGATGGAGATTTTAATCTCGATTTCATCCAGCGCGCGGAGACCTGCAATC
>JAGPCC010000023.1 GCA_018058245.1 Verrucomicrobiales bacterium | reverse complement strand
CCTCGGCACGTAAAAAACTCAAGATCCTGCCGATGAGCACCGTGGAGGAGGTACTGGAGGCAGCTCTACTGAAGTGATGAGGGAGGAAGTTATTGACAGGAAATCATAAATATGTTCATTTGAATATTTTGTCACCTATGTCTCCCCCCCTCACCTGCATTGAAATTTGTTCTGGAGCCGGCGGGCAAGCACTCGGCCTTGAAATGGCTGGTTTTGAAGGACTTGCTCATGTGGAGATGGATTCAAACGCCTGTGCAACATTGCGACTGAACCGCCCAAATTGGAGGGTAATTGAGGAGGATGTTCGAAATTTTTCGGCTAGGGAATTTTTCGGAATCGATCTCCTCGCAGGCGGTGTACCTTGCCCACCTTTCTCCAAAGCCGGCAAGCAATTGGGCGGCGAAGACGAACGCGATCTGTTCCCGGAAGCACTCCGATTGATCGAAGAATGCAAACCGAAAGCCGTCCTACTTGAGAATGTCCGGGGGTTCCTCGATGCCGTGTTCGTTGACTACCGAACCAAACTCAAGAAGCGGCTCAATGAATTGGGATACGAGGCCAGTTGGCATTTGCTCAACGCTTCCGATTTTGGGGTCCCTCAATTGCGCCCTCGGGTTGTAATTGTTGGAATTCGCCGGGATTTGAAGCCTGGCTTTTCCGTTCCCATCCCATTAACTGACGGTTCCCTCCCACCCACAGTCGGGGAGTGCCTTGCAGATTTGATGACAAAAAATGGATGGAAAGGAGCTCTCCAGTGGGCTTCCAACGCGAACGAAATCGCGCCAACTTTGGTGGGCGGATCGAAAAAACATGGAGGTGCCGATTTGGGACCCACTCGGGCCAAAAAAGCATGGGCTACGCTGGGGGTGAATGGGAAGAGCCTTGCAGACGATTCCCCGACTGTAGATTTTGAAGGAATGCCTAGGCTCACTTTGCGCATGACAGCGAGAATACAAGGTTTCCCCGACCACTGGCAATTTGCTGGGAAAAAGACTGCCGCATATCGACAAATTGGAAATGCATTCCCTCCGCCAGTTGCCTTTGCCGTTGCGAAACGAATCCGTGAGGCAATTGAAGGTAGCGCGACCAAAATCGGAAGTATGCGTTAGAATCGAAGATGCCAAACTCTCCTGAAGACAGCGCCCTCCATCAGGTCATTCAGTTTTTTCTTCGTAAAACGGGATTTGAGGCCCGGGCCGCAGAAACGTTGCGTCAAGCTCTCGATGAAGTAATCGACGGGATTCGAACCGGTCGGTGGTCGGTCGATTCACTTGAGAAAACCGAAAAGACCTATATCGGAACAAAAGTCGAGATATTGTTCAAATTTGATTTTGAACTGGAGGACGGTGAAAAGCTAGATACACGGATTGAAGGGCACGAAGTGGATATCAAATGCACGGTATTGCGTGATTGGATGATTCCCAATGAGGCGCTCGACCAGCTTTGTCTCCTCGTTAGAATCGATGATTCAAAATCAAGATTCTGGATCGGCATCGTTCGTGCTTCCAGAACGGTGTTGAGAGTCAGCAGGAATCGCGATAAAAAGAGTTCCCTCAGCGCCGAAGGCAAAAAGTCCATTCAGTGGATGGTCGAAGGCGGTAGTCTCCCTTCCAATCTGATTGCTGATTTGGAGAGTGGCATCAGGGAGCGAATCCTGTCCCACCCGAGTGGTCAGATGCGAATTAACGAGCTTTTCCGGTCCGTGCAGGGCAGAATCGTGCCACGCGTCGCAGTCGAAATCGTCGCTAAGCAGCAGGATCCTATGAAACGAGTTCGTGATGCACGAAAGGCTCTCGCCAAAGAAGGGATTCTGATTCTAGGACACCAAGGCAAAGATCCCGAAGTGGCTAGAGGTTTGGGGCTCCCTGTGCCCTGCAAGGGTGAATTTATTTCCTTCGAAGTGGCGGGATAGGCCGAGTTCCGAAGGGAAGTGGAAATCGGACTTTGACGAAAAAGTAAGGGAACAGGGAAAGACCATCAGAATTCGTTGTGATTATTGCAAAGGTTTCGCGAGTGAAACGTCCAATGAGAGGAAATCTTTCCATCCCCCCGAAAAATATGAAAAAACGCTCCTTCCTCCTCGCCCTTCCCTTTTTGGCCTTCAGCTTTGCGGTTCCGCTTCACGCTGACACCGGTTCGCTTCGGATTATCAAGTTCGAAGCCGACTGGTGCGGCCCCTGCCAGAAGATGAAACCGATCTTTTCCTCGGTCTCGAGTCAGTACAAATCCGGGGTGACTTTCGAAACTGTTGACGTCGATGCAAATCCGGCCACGGCAGAAAAATATCATGTCGAAATGCTGCCGACGGTAGTCGCAGTGAAAGACGGAAAGGTCGTCGGACGGTCGAGCGGATTCATGAATGCCGCAAAATTGAAGGCATTCATCAACAAGTACCGCTGACCGGTGACTATCCCAGCATAACCCGGTCGATGATGCGCTGAATCTTCTCCGATCCGAGACCAGGGACTTTCTCCAGATCGTCGAAGGTCTCGTAAGGCCGATGCGTGATGATGAGTTCGGCCATTTTGGGGCCGATCCCCGGCAGGGTGATGAGCTCCTCCTCCAGGGCGTGATTGAGATCCACAATCGGCCCGGAGGGGGCACAGGTTTCATATTCGTTTTCCGGGTGGGACGGAATTGCTTCCTCCTTGGTCGCATCGACGGTTTCTTCTTTGAGTGCTTCGGGCTCGTCGCCGTCCGGATTTTCCGCTGAATGGTCAGGGGTCAGATCCTCTGGCTCGGCGTGATCGCTCTCCATCCCAGACGGTGGATTGCCCTCGTGCGAATCATGCCAGTAATGATCGTCCGCGTGCCAGCTCTCGTCGTGCTGCGTGGAGTCCGCATGGTAGGGATCGTCGCCGTGGAAGCTATCGCGGACTACGTGATCGCTCTCGTCCTGGTAGAGGTGTTCGTGTTCTTTTTCGTATTGCGCGATCTCCGCCCGATGCACCTCGGCTTTTTCCTCCTCCGAAAGTTCGGTTGCCGGTTTTAGGTAGAGCTGTTCGAGTCGAGCTTTCCGCTCTTCCTCTTCTTCTCGCTGCAATTTTGCACGCGAGCGCTCCATCACCGTGGCGATGATGATGCAGATCTCGTAGAGGAGAATCATCGGTCCGCCGAGCAGGCCTAAGGTCAGGACATCCGGAGGAGTCAGGATCGCTGCTGCCACGAGAATGATGATCCAGGCATAGGTCCTCGTTTCGCGCATCACTCGTGCCGTGAGGAGCTCCAACTTCACGAGAATCGACACGATGACGGGCATTTGGAAGCTGATCCCGAAGACGAGGACAAGGCGTGCGATGAAGGTGATGTACTCTCCGATGCGGTAGACGCTCTTTCCACCTTTCGCCGCGACGAGGACCATTTTATCTCGTGCCTCATCGTATCGCAGGGCAAAATTCGCTCCATCGGCGGTGGCGAGGCTTTCCTTCAGGTAGTCCCGAATTTCACTCTTCAGTTCCGGACTCAGGGTCGGCTTGGTCGGCACTGCCGCTGCGCCCGTAGCAGGAGTTTGCGGAGTCTTTTCAGCAATTGGTTTGGAACTCAGAGGAGGGATTTTTTTCCCGTCGAAACCGATGAGGGACAGTTCTCCGATGGGTTTCTCGAGAGCGCGTTGCGCAGGGTCGATATTCGAAATGCGTTCATTTTCAAATACATAAAAATATCGAAGAGCAATCGGTGTTGCGAAGAAAAACGCAAAACCGGCACCGACGAGGAAAAGGATAAATCCAATCAAGGCACCCGGAATGACGGCTCGTTTTTCCGCCTGCCGCAGTCCTGGAAGGAGGAACTGGAACAAAAAATAGACCGTGAACGGAAAAGAAATAATCAGCCCGCTGAAAAAGGACAGTTTCAGCATCAGAATGATGAACTCCGGTGGCCCGAGGGTGATCAGATCGAGCTTATCCCAGAGACTGACGCCGGGGGTGATTTCCGCGAGCTTCAGCTTTGCCGGCAACTGAATGAGGCTGAAGATCTGCTTGTGAAAAGCGAAGCAGGCGAGCGTCGAAATCGACAAGGTCGTGACGATCTTGATCAGTGTAGATCGCAGGTCTTCCAGATGATCCAGAAACGGTTTCTCGTGGGCGTCATACCCGTGGTCCGCACCGGGACGGGCACGACTGGCCTTTTCCCGCATTTTGAAGAGTTTCTGGAAAGCGAATTGGATCATGGTGTAGTCCGAAAATGGAACGGGGGGAACTCTAGCCTCGATTTGAAAAACGGCAAAGGCCGCAGACAAAGTCCTATGATCGCGCCCCCCCTAGCAGCTTACTGGATTTCCCCCTCCGACTTCGGAAAACGTTACAACAATATCATCTTTTTCACGGTATTTTCCGTTCTTGAATGACGCGGAGGCGATGATAAAACGGTTCCTGACACGGAAGAGGCCAAAACGACCTCGGCCGGTAATTTCCAGGGAAGAGTAGCGGCAGGATTGCAATGAACGGATACGACGAGGACAACCGAAGCGCGGCGGAACGCCCTCTTCACACTGAAAAAATCATCGCGGATCGAAAGATCTTTTTCCTCGATCTGAAGGAAAATAATCGCGGGCAGTTTGTCAAAATCACCGAAGACGTGCGCGGTCGCCGCGATACGATTATGGTTCCGATCGAGTTTCTCGACGATTTCATTGACGCCCTGGAGGAGATCCGCGAAGCGGCAGAGGGAGAATCTTAGGACTTCCGTTCCGACGGAAAAGCTCTACGCTTCGCCCCTATGCGCAGCATGACAGGATTCGGTCGGGGAGACGCCACGATCAATGGATGGAAGATCGACGTGGAGTTGTCGGGGGTGAACCGCAAGCAGGCGGACATCGCGATCAATCTCCCTTCGGCTCTCATGGAACTCGAGGCAGAAGCCCGCACCTTGATCGCCAACTCCATCTCACGGGGACGGATCGGAGCGAAAATCTCTCTCAGCCACACCGATGCGAGCGAATCCCGCCTGATTTTTGACGACGCGCTCGCCCGAGAGTATGTCGCCGCAGCGAAGCAGATTGCCGAGGAAACTGGCATCGATACGCGCATCACCGCAGCGGACCTCTTCCGAGCACCGGGCATCTTTAAAATCGACGAATCTGGAGCCGATCCCCAAGAGGTCCGAGGGGCACTCCTCGAGGGCGTCCAGGCTGCCCTCGGACAACTCATCAAAATGCAGCTCGATGAGGGCCTCCATCTCCGGCGAGATCTTGAATCCAGAATCGACAAAATCGTCGTCGAAGTCGCCCAAGTGCATGATCTTGCCCCTCTCGTGCCCCAGACGCAGCGCCAGAATCTCCTGAAACGTCTCAACGAGTCTGGGCTCGATCTCGATCTCCAAGACGACCGACTTCTCCGCGAGATCGCCCTCTTTGCCGAACGTTGCGACGTGACCGAGGAGTTGACGAGGATAGCCAGCCATGTCTGTCTTTTTCGTACCTATCTTGCGAGTGAAGAACCCATGGGGCGTCCTCTTGACTTTCTCTGCCAGGAATTGAATCGAGAATTGAACACGATCGGTAGCAAAGCGAACGATGCCACCATCGCTCGTTGCATCGTCCACTCGAAAACCGAACTCGAGAAGATTCGCGAGCAGGTTCAAAATGTTCAATAGAATCGGACCACAAAAGAGCAAAGAGAGTCACGTTCGCGATTGAACCCTGTTGACTAGGAGGGATTGCCGTCAACCTTGTGGAATGAGCCAACTTTCCCTCTCTCGACGCGGAATCCTCTGCGTGGTTTCCGGCCCTTCGGGGTCGGGCAAGACGACTCTTTGCCGACGTTTTTCGGAGGAGGATAGCGCAGCGGTCTACGCGATCTCCGCTACGACTCGGAAACCACGGGAAGGCGAGAAGCACGGCATCGACTACTTTTTCCTGGAACGACGTGAATTCGAAAATCGAGTCGCAAAGGGCGAGTTTATCGAGTTTGCGGAAGTCCACGGCAATCTCTACGGAACCCTGAAGCGCGAGGTTCTGACTCACATCGATGGTGGAAACGATGTTCTCCTCGATCTCGATGTGCAGGGAGCGACTTTTGTGAGAGAGCAAAGCGACCCCCTGATCCGCGAGTCCCTTGTCGACATTTTCATTTTGCCTCCGAACGACAAAGAACTCACGCGCCGACTCAATCTGCGCGGCACCGAGAACGAGGAGCAGCTCGATCTTCGGCTGCGGAATGCGAGGAAGGAAATGGAGCACTGGCTCGAATATCGCTACACGCTTGTGAGCCGTGACAAAGAGGCCGATTTTGCCGCCTTCTCCGCGATCATGGCCGGGGAACGCTGTCGCTCAAGCCGCTTGCGCAACGTCCCGGGTGACACGACCGTAACACGTGTCTGAATCCCCGACAGCCAAAACGATCATTCTCGGAGTCACTGGATCCATTGCCGCCTACAAAGCAGCCGATCTCGTGAGTCGCCTGAAAAAACGCGGTCATCACGTCCACGTCGTGATGACACGCGACGCGCAGGAGTTCATCACACCCCTGACCCTCCAGGTGCTTTCCCGCGAGCCGGTCACGGGGAGCCTCTACGACGAAAAACAGAGTTGGCACCCTGGGCACATTGAACTAGCCGACAAGGCCGACCTCCTCGTCATCGCACCCGCGACCGCCAACGTCATCGCCCGTTTTGCCCATGGCATCGCCGACGACACTCTCGGCGCGATCTACCTCGCCACACTCGCGCCCGTTCTCATCGCGCCAGCCATGAACGGGAAAATGTGGCAGCATGCCGCCACCCAGGAAAATGTCGCGACTCTGAAGAAACGGGGAGTTTCCTTTATCGGACCAGAAGAGGGTATGCTCGCCTGCGGATACGAAGGGATCGGTCGGCTCTGGCCCATCGAGGGAATCGAAGAGGAGATTGAGACGTTTTTCCAGCCGGGCAAAGCGTAACTACGGACCGATGCATTTTCTCATCACGGCCGGCCCTACCCGCGAACCGATTGACCCGGTTCGATACCTTTCGAATCGATCCTCGGGAAAAATGGGATATGCACTCGCCGCCGCGGCCCTCGAGGAGGGGCATGAGGTGACCTTGGTCTCCGGACCCGTCGCTATCCCGGCTCCCGTAGGCGTCACGCTCGTTGCCGTCGAAACGGCTCAGGACATGTATGACGCAGTCGAGCGGGAGATCAAAACCGCAACCGTCGCGATCTTCTGCGCCGCAGTGGCAGACTATCGGGTCGCGACTGTGGCTTCGGAAAAAATCAAAAAATCAAAAGACTCGTTCACCCTCACCTTGCTTCCGAATCCCGACATTCTCGGCAGCGCTCGATCCATCTTTGGATTTAAGGGCGTTCTCGTGGGATTTGCCGCCGAGACCGAAAAGGTGGTCACTCACGCAATCGCCAAATTGCAGCGCAAGCAATGCGACCTGCTCGTCGCCAACGATGTGAGCCGGACCGACATCGCCTTTGATCGCGACGTGAATGAGGTCACACTCTTTTACAAAGATGGGTCGAGCGAGGAGCTGCCGCTCCGTTCTAAACAGGAACTTGCTCGTGAGATCATTGCTCGTATCGAAGCAATCCGGTCATGAATCGAGACGACGTTTTGCCATTGAAAATCCGGGCAATCTATTGAGAATAGAGACCATGACATCTTCCTCGTTTTTCTGTTTGAGTGTCGGACTTTTGACCCTCGCTCTTTATTCCTGCGCCATGAAAGAAACAGATGTGGTCGAGTCCTACTTGGTGAAACAGGATGCAGCCATGAAAAAATCCGCCAAGCGTAGCCGCGAGCGTGCTCGTGCCCGCGAGAGTCGCTGGAGTTCCTTCTCCGATCGGGCCGACGCCCGCTACGACAGCTGGATCGACAGCGTCATGCGATAGCACATGACTCGAGGCCCGCGATTCCGGCCTTGCCGACGGACGGAGATTCGCCACGATATTCGCCACGATATTCGCTACGATAAAAATCCCACCATGAAAATCCCCTCCCTCCTTTTACTGTCCAGCCTATCCTGCCTCGCCACAATCGCGTTTGCGGAGAAACCAGCGAATCTCGCGATCACTCCCGCCCTTCATCCGGGGACGGAAGCAAAGCACGAATCTTTCAACGAGATCTCGAAACTCGGCGAGGCTCGCATCGTATTTCTCGGTGACTCGATCACTGCCGGATGGAGCGGGAAGGGAAAAGCAATCTGGGAGAAGACCTGGGCCCCGATGAAAGCCGTGAATTTCGGGATCGGTGGCGACCGTACCGAACACGTCCTCTGGCGACTCGAGCACGGGAACTACGATGGGCTAAAACCCGCGCTCACCGTGCTCATGATCGGGACCAACAATACCGGTCACCAGGGCCGCGCCATGGTTGAGCATGGGGGAGTCCTCTACAACAGCACCGCCGAGCAAACCGCAGAAGGGGTCACCCAGATCGTCGATCTCCTGAAGAAAAAACAGCCTCAGATGAAGATCCTACTCCTCGCCATCTTTCCTCGGGGCGCAGATGCGACGGATAAAATGCGCCAGCAGAATGAGGTCACCAACCAACTCATCGCAAAATTGGCGGATGAAAAAACCGTGTATTTCCTAGACATCAACAAAACGTTCCTCGAAGAGGATGGCACTCTCTCCAAGGAGATCATGCCAGACCTTCTCCACCCCAACGAAGCCGGGTATCAGATCTGGACCGACGCGATCCAAGGGAAGGTGAAGGAGTTGCTCGGAGAGTAGCCTGTCGCTCCCACGTCACCCCCGTCATTCCGGCACGGTGGAGGGGTGCGAGTGCTCCTTGGCTCGGAGATTTCCACCGTTAGTTCTCTGTCTGAGAACGAGCGTCGAGCCAGGAACGCACCGTGTTCGAAATTCCGTTGTGATCGTGCTCTCGGAACGGTTCGTGACGGGCACCTGAAACAAATGCGAATGTTTTTCCGCTTGCGGGAAGATGACGATAGAGAGCCTCTGCGTAGACTGGCGGACAGATGCAATCCTCACTTCCCTGCGTGATCAGAAACTCCAGCTTGCTAGGAATCTGCCCGACGGCAACTTTCATCTCCAACTGGGATTCGGTCTCCAAGAGACTGCTTGCAAATCGCAACGAAATCCTGTGATGACTGCCATCGAAGAGGAGTGCTGCATCCTGACGGAGATTTTTCCAATTGTGAAAGCAATCGCCGAGTCCGACTCCAGTGCTCAGTGTAAATCCGGGGATCCACTCGACGAGACGGCGTGCCAGCGTGATTTTCCACTTTGGTTGTCGGTGGGAGGGGACGAGGAGGGGTGAACTCAGCCAGACCCATTTGAGACGGGAGAGGGAATCAGCCCGCCGACCGAGCCAGTGGAGCAGGAGAAATCCACCGGTGGAATGCGCAAAAATCCCAATCGGATCGCAAGGAAGTTTCTCCAACATCTCCTCCAGAAAAAGGCCTGTTTCGGGAACGGTAGGCATATCTCCCCTCACCCCGTCCGATTTTCCATTCCCCGGCCAGTCGAACCCGATCGCGCGATAACCCGCCCTCGCGAGCAGTCCCGCAGCCCAGTCATGCCGAGCAATGTGATCGCCAAGACCGTGAAGGACGAGCGCATCTCCCCTGCTGATTCCGTTGGCTGGTAGCCATTCGCGGACACGGATATACCGTCCGAGGGTATCGGAGGCGAGGATGCGATCGGTTATTTGGAGTTCAGACACGTTGCCACACTCGACGAAGCGGGAAAATATTCCAGTTGCGGATCAATTCCCCTATGGTTACATTCGCGACCCTCTCAAAAGAGGAAAAGGCGCGGTTAGCTCAGCGGTAGAGCATCACCTTGACACGGTGGGGGTCACTGGTTCAATCCCAGTATCGCGCACCATCTTCTCCCTTTGGGAGTCAAGATCTTGTAGAATCTTCAAGCACCAAGGGCGGCAAGGAGGTATTCGCTGGGACGGAAGTTCTCAATAATCACTTCCTCCTGATCTCCCCGCTTCATGCGCACTTCCTGAATATTGAAATTCGGGGTTTTGTGCGGCGCAAAGAGGATGTCGTCGTGCGTGGAGTTTTCGTGCTTCTTGAACATTTCGGGTACAATATCGCCGCCCAGGTGATCATCTCGACCGGTCGCGAGGTGGCAGGTCCCGAGTACTTTTTCATCCTGAATATCGGCACCGGACACCGGTAAGACCTGAGTTCCAAATCCGAGTTCACCGAGTGTGCCGGTCATCGGGTCATCGGCGAGTCGGTCGTTGTGTGCGTCAATGGTGGTTTGATCTCCCTCGATCAGAGTCGATCGAATAATGCTGCGATTCTCCACATCGAGCACTCCAAGGGTCCCGTCTGCATATTTCATAGGGAACTGTCCGTTGGCATTCACGGGAACAAAATAAACTTCCCCTGCTGGCAGATTTGCGACATCGGGTGCCATGCCTTGGCAGAGACCGTGAGATTTTTGGGCATCCTGTCCCGCAAGATCGAGGGATGCGGTCAGAACTCGGCCGTCCTCAAGGGCAAAATCAATCTCGATGGTATCGGCACCCGTGAGGGCCAGGCGCATTTTTTCCGCATCTTTGCTCACCTCGTGATAATCCACGGCCAATCCTGACTGGAGGATGACGTCGTTTACTCCGTGGAGCGTGGCGCCGCGAAATCCGTATTCCTTGCACTTGGCTGTCAGCGGTGCGGTTGCGGAATAGGTGGAGACGCAGAGGATGATGTCGTAATTCGGATAAATGTCCCGATCCAAACTGAGCTCCTTTCCCGCCTCGTCATAGCATTCATCCCGCAGATCGAGATTGGACCCATAGGTCATGGGGAAGGCGAACATTTCTCCGCCTGTCATGCCCAGTGCTTCCAGCCCTCCGCCCTTGAGACCGAGGTAAAATTCCTCATAGGCTTTTTTTTGTATCTCGTGGTTCGTAGCGGAAAGAAACCCGTATCCTTTCATCAGACTGACGTCTTCGAGGTCAATCAGGATGCAGACTCGGGCTCCCTGCGTGGGTTCAAAAACAGTGCCGAGCAATCGCACGAGGCTGAATTCAGGGAAAACCCTCTTTTCGGGGTGTAAGATCACTTCGCGTGCTAAGGTGGAAATGGACATGTTTCGGTTCTCTGAGGTAATTCGGAGCAATTGGACGGATTTTCTTCGGGAAACTGACAAATGGACGAATTCTCGTCTTGGAATCTACGCGGCAGACGCCCGGATAGTTCACCCGAATCCTGGACTTTTATCAACCTGCTGTTTGCTGGAGTTTCAAAAAAGGGACCGCCTCGTCCGGCTTGGAATGAGCACGCCATTGGGTAAGCTGCTCTGGGAATGGGCAATTTTGACACTCGGAGGCGTCTTCGAGGCAGAAATCATCATAGATCTGCAAGAGCCCCTGCTGCTGATGGTAATAACGTGTGAATAACTTCTGTCGAGCTGAATCTCTCCCGAAAAGTCGTAAAATCGCACGGCGAAGCTTCTGATTGCTATCTACCTTCCCAAGGCGGGCATATTGCTCCCATTGCTGCGGCTCTTCTCTGATCGCACCGGGGAAAATGACGTTTCCGAGGATGTCCCGGAGACGATCTTTCCCAATGAGGCGCTGCGCTTTTGCGATCCCTTCCGAACGCAGCGTGAAATGCCTATCCCAGAAGGGGTGGGAGATCGTTTGTAACAAGTTATTCCCCTCTTTTTCCAAGTTATTCACATTTTCTTCCCAAAGACCTTTCAGCGACTCCCATTGGTTCACGAGGGCCGCGAGAGCGCCGACGCGTCGGTGCGGATGATTCAGGGGGCGGCTCCCATCGTATCGCCATTGGATCGAACGTCGCGGGGAGCTCTCGACTTGATCACGCATTTTCCACCAATCGTCCCAGAGGTGATTCAGATAGGCGCGGCTCTGCTCTGCGGGAATCGCCTCACAGGTGAGAGGATCGAGAAAACCCGCTGCCCCGAACAGCCTCGCTTCCCGTGCGGAAGATTCCATTTCGACGAGGTCCCCGATGGGGCACCGCTGCGCTAGGATCGCCATCGCGGTTTTGTTCCGGCGAAATCCGAGGGCCTCAGCGAGTGCCTGAAACATTGCCTGATCCGGAGATGTCGATCGAACCATGATTTGAAGGCGTTCACTTTTCCGTCGTAGACGATACTGGGAAGCGGCGGCGAGGAGAGAATCCACCTCCTCGTCTGTCATCCGACTCAATGGGGCAAGGCACCGGCCCGGGAAGGCTTCGGGAAGAAAATCGGGCGCTCCCTCTAGCCCTGTGTAGTGAGGCAAAAGAAGCTGTGGAACATTCCGGCCACTCTCGGTCCGTGTAAAATACCGCTTCATCGCCGGTTGATCGGGAAAGACATGAAGGACGACCTCATTGAAGTCTGGATTGCTGCCGTGACCGTGTATTTCCCAGTTTTTTACGGTGAGGTCGATCTCGATTGTCCCTCGTTTCAGCTCTCCATTGATCTGGACCGCCGTTTCGGTAAAATCGGGTCCAGACCCTCGATTCCAGTGGCCAAACTGAACGATCTCGATGCTCTCCCCCTCTGTCCCGGAAAAGGAACGGCCGAATTCTCCCCCGAACCATTGCGCCTGGAGGGTGAGTTCATCCCCGAACGGAAGATACGCACTCCGAACGACGGAGAGCCCTGCCGAGAAGATTTCTTTGCGAAAAATCTCGTAACGAAGGGCAGCATCCGGGAAAGGGGACTTCATCGATTGGTTATTTATTTCACAAACTGTTCAAATTGTCACTTTATTTTTGCGGATCTCCGCGAGAACTGGATCACGACTGGTAGGGCGAGGCGTCTCCGAAGCTCGTGAGAGGGGAATCATGCCGATCGCCTCGGGACGGGAAAAGAAGTGAAGGAAGCCTGAAAACGGAGAGATTTTGCGTTGCTTCAAAACGGAAGTCCCTACACATTCGCGACATGGAAAACGTCATCATCATTGGAACTGGTTGCGCAGGCTGGACTGCCGCGGTCTACACAGGTCGGGCCAACCTCAAACCTCTCGTGATCTCCGGCGAACAACCCGGTGGCCAGCTCACTACGACCACGGAGGTGGAGAACTTCCCTGGGTTTCCCGAAGGGATCATGGGACCCGAACTGATGATGCGTATGCAGCAGCAAGCAGTGAAGTTCGGCACTCGGGTGGAATACGATCTTGTCAGCAGCGTGACCCGTCAGGAAGATGGATCCATTCTCGTGAAAACGAGCGGAGGAGCGGAGCACCTCACCCGTACCGCAATCATTGCGACTGGTGCCAGTCCCCGCTGGCTCTACATCGATCGGGAAAAGGAACTTGTCGGTCATGGCCTCACCTCCTGCGCGACCTGCGACGGTGCCTTTTATCCCGATGTACCCGTTGTCGTGGTGGGTGGTGGTGACTCTGCCTGTGAAGAAGCGACCTTTTTGACCCGTTTCGCGAGCAAGGTGTATCTCGTCCATCGACGGGACGAACTGCGTGCCTCGAAGATCATGGCAGACCGCGCTCTCGCAAATCCGAAAATCGAGCCAATCTGGAACTCGGAACTAAAAGAATATCTCACCGATGACGAGGGCGACATGCGTGCCGTCAAAGTTCTGAACCGGGTCACCGGAGAAGAATCGGAACTCGAAGTGAAATGTGTTTTTGTCGCAATTGGCCACGATCCGAATACGGGTTTCCTGGCAGGCTCGGGAGTCGCGCTCGACGAGGACGGGTACGTGGTACAGGATGGCCACTCCACGCACACCAATATCCCCGGAATTTTCTCGGCCGGCGATGTCTCGGACCATGTCTACCGTCAGGCCATCACTGCTGCCGGAAATGGCTGCCAGGCTGCTTTGGACGCGGAGCGTTACATCACGTCCTTGGAAAGCTGACTGCGAGTAATCTTGGTTCCAATTTGACCTCGAAGGTTCGACAGGGCCGGAAAATCTTGCGAAAGGGGCGCGAAGACGGTATCTTTGCACCCGCGATGAAAAGGGGTGGATTGATCAGTTGTGTCCGAACGGTGTTGTTAATCGCAACGATGGCCCCGCTGTGTCTTTATGCTCAGTTCCACGTGAAGGCACCAGGTGGCCAGACGAATGTGAACCAGCAGGGAGTAAACTCCGCGCGAATGCAAGCGGCGACAATGGGTGCTCCTCCTCCCGATATCGGCGGGGGGGTCGGCGGCGGGGATATGATTTTGTCGGAGGGATACCGCAATGCCTTCAAACAAGCCGGGGTCGACGTCAGTCTTAGTCGGATGGATGCAAAACAGGTTGACATCTGGAGTCGGGCGATTCATCACGAAGACGGTTCCTATACTGAATCGAGTCGCGATGAATCGAAAAAGACCCTGCAACAGGATACAAAGAGCAAAAACGGAACCATTTTGCAGAGCCGGCTCATCTCTCTCGATCAGTATTCGAGGCCGTCCGAAGTCATGATTTACGACGGTCGTGGGCAGTTCAAATACCGTGGGATGCTTTTGTATGATACTCTGGGACGTTTCCGTGAGGAGCAAATCTATGACGTCAAGGGCACCCTCCTCCGCCGCAAAATTCAGGAGTACACAGCGAACGGACAGAAGGTTCCGGTTCACTGCGTCGATCTGGTGGATAATGTGCCAGAGGACCTCAAACTCGTGATCACGCGAGACGACGATAGAGCCAATGCGGCCCAAGCGGCGGCGGCAGCAAAGAAGCCCAAGTTGTTTGAAAGGAATCAAAAGGCAACTCAGGGCGCAGTTTCTCCCCCGATAGCGGCGGAAACGACCAATTCTGCCTCTCCGCCTCCAGCACAGAAGAAAGGCTTGAACCGCGGTCGCTTGTTTGGAGGTGGGAAGAAATCGAACTAGGTGATCTGAGAGGAATCGTTGAAAAACCTCACTCCAGTTCAAACCTTGATCGCTCTCCTTCTGGTAGGTTTGGCGATTTCCGGATGGCTCTATGGGCTCCGTGGAAAAAGCATCGCCGAAGGAAACTCCTTCACCAACGATGAGAAATTGCTCGTCCAGCTACAAGATCAAATTCGTGCACTTTCTGATGCCAATGCCGAACTGAACGCTCGGATTCGGACGCTGTCTGGAGAAGAACCTGCGACGGCGGAACCCCAACCGCTTCTTCCTGAACGCCCTGTGAAGATCGAGACCCATTGAGGCAGTTTTTCGCATCGGATTCCGGCATGTTCTTCGGGAATCTCGTGCCAGCGCCGCCATTCGGAGAGCACCTTCTCTAAATTTAGCGGCTCGGATCTGCTATCGCTTCCTCTTTGACCCATTCGGGAGCGAATGCTACGCTTGGCACCTTTTCGATCCCTGCGAATTTCATGACTGAATCAGACGGCGCCGCCAGCTACAAAGCAACTTTGAACCTTCCCGACACCGCATTCCCGATGCGGGGGGATCTAGTTACCCGGGAACCTGCCCGTCTCGCGAAATGGGAGGCCGAAGGCCTTTACTCCCAGATCATCCAAAAACGAAAAAACGAAAACGCGGAACGGTTTATTCTCCACGACGGTCCTCCCTTTGCGAATGGCGATGTCCACATGGGAACGGCGCTGAACAAGGTGCTGAAAGATCTTGTCCTAAAAAGCAAATCCATGGCCGGCTACGAGTGCCCCTACATCCCAGGGTGGGACTGCCATGGTCTTCCGATCGAATTCAAAGTCGTGAAAGAATCGCGCGGACTCGACGCCCCCGAGATCCGGCTGCGGTCCGAAGCCTTTGCCCGCGAGTTCATCGACATCCAGCGGAACTCCTTCCGACGGCTCGGTGTCTTCGGCGACTGGGAAAATCCTTACCTCACCCTGTCTCCCGAATACGAGGCCGACATCATCCGCGTCTTCGCGACGCTCGTGGACAAAGGGCTCGTTTATCAAAGCCAGAAGCCGGTACAATGGAGTTACGGAGCCCAGACTGCTCTCGCCGAAGCGGAAGTCGAGTACATGGATGTGAAAGATCCCGCGATCTTTGTAAAGTTCCCGCTCATCACCGGGGACCTCGCAGGTGAGAGCGCTATGGTGATCTGGACGACAACGCCCTGGACGCTGCCCGCGAATCTCGGTATCGCGGTGCATCCGCTTTTCACCTACGTGAGAGGAGCCTTCACCCATACAGAAAAGGAAATCACCGAGGACTTTGTCATCGTGAAAGATCTCGTCGAAACCTTCGGGCAGAAGACTGGGTTCATTCCGTCCGGTCCTCTCACGGAACTGAAAGGCGCGGAACTCGAAGGAGCAGAGGCCCAGCACCCCTTTCTGGATCGCACTTCGAAGGTTATCCTGGCGGACTTTGTCACGACCGAAACCGGAACCGGAGCCGTCCATATCGCCCCCGGACATGGATCAGACGACTACCTCGCCGGCCAGCAGAACAATCTCGGACTTCTTTCCCCCGTCGATGACGAAGGAAAATTCACCACCGAAGTCGGCGTCGATTTCCTCGTCGGGCAGCATGTTCACGAGTCGAATGTTCCCATCATCAAGCTCCTCGCGGGGAAGGGCGCTCTCATCGGGAAAGAGAACTACCTGCACAGCTACCCGCATTGCTGGCGTTCGAAAACACCCATCATTTTCCGTTCGGTTCCCCAGTTTTTCATTCGCATTGACGCGATCCGCGAGACCGCATTGAAGGAAATTGACTCTGCTCGCTGGCTCCCGCATTGGGGCCGGAACCGCATCTTCGGAACGGTCGAGTCGCGGCCTGATTGGTGTATTTCGCGCCAGCGCACCTGGGGCGTTCCGCTTCCGGTGTTTTACGATGCCGAAACCTCTGAACCTGTCATCGACGCTGATCTTGCCCGCAAAGTCGCAGACCTCACTGAATCGGGGGGCACAAATCTGTGGTTTGAAAAAGACGATGCCTGGTGGGCGAACGAGCTCGGCCTGCCCGCCGGGACAAAACGCTGCACCGATACCCTCGATGTCTGGATCGACTCGGGTTCCAGTCATGTCGCAGTGCTGGATCGCCATCCGGAACTGAGCTGCCCGGCGGATCTGTATCTCGAGGCGACGGATCAGCACCGTGGTTGGTTCCAAAGTTCCCTCATGCTCAGTGTCGCGGTACGCGACAAGGCACCCTACAAGGCGGTCATGACCCACGGATTTGTCGTAGACCAGGACAAAAAGAAAATCTCGAAGTCCGAAGCGAAAAAGTCCGGGAAACCGGTCGATGCTGCATATTTTTACGACAAATACGGGGCAGACATTCTCCGCCTCTGGGTCAGCAGTGTCGATTGGCAGAACGAAGTTCCCTTCGGCGAAGATCTCTTCAAGCAAACCGCCGAACCGTATCGTCGTTTCCGCAACACCCTGCGTATCCTCCTTGCAAACTTGAACGACTTTGACGTGACGAAAGATGCGGTGCCGGACGAGTCCCTCACTTTGCTGGACCGCTGGATTCTCGAACGTCTCCATCAGGTCGTGCGGGACTGTCGCGAGGCCTATGCAGCTTTCGAATTCCGCAAGGTTTTCAATACCCTGAATCAGTTCTGTGCCGTGGACCTCAGTGCGCTCTACATCGATATCACCAAAGATCGTATGTACTGTGACTCCGTGGCATCGACCCGTCGCCGCGCCTCACAAACTGCGATTCACCGAGTCTTTGAAGGACTCGTGAAACTCATCGCCCCGGTCCTTGCCTACACCGCCGACGAAGTTTGGGAGTTTGCCGGTCACACCACTTCCGTCCACTTGGAGAAATTCCCCGAAGCGGATCCGAATTTTACGGGTGGCGATGCAACCGCCACGATCGAGCAGCTCTCGCGCCTCCGTGATCTTGCGCAGGTCTCGGTTGATGCCGCCGTGAAAGCGGATGAATTCAAAAAACGCGAACAGGCCGCCGTGACCTTTCACCTTCCCGAGGGTGACCCCGCCCTTCCGGCCCTGACTGACTTTGCAGACGAAGCTCTGGAGTTTCTGATGATTTCCCAATTCAAAATCGAAACAGGGGGAGTCAGTGCCAAGGCTACCGTTTCCCTCTCGCCGCATGACGAATGCCCGCGTTGTCGCCGCTCGGTGGAACTGCTGCCAGTGAGGGGACTTTGCAGCCGATGTGACGGGGTCATTGGTGGTTCAATATGAAAAAGTATCTCCTCTTTCTCAGCGTACCCCTCCTGATCCTCGACCAGATCACGAAGTGGCTCATCGTCTCGAATTTTCCCGATTCCTACAACGAGGCCGTCGCGCCAAAATCGATTGAGGTGATCCCCGGATTCTTTAATATCGTCCGAGTCCACAACACCGGGATGGCCTGGGGCATCATGAACGGGGCCCAGCACGCCAACTGGTTTTTCGGAGCGATCGGCCTGGTTGCGATCACTGCAATCACGATCTTGTGGAAAAAGGGTGCCTTTCCCGACCGAATCTCCAAAACGGCGGCCGCTCTCCTCATCAGCGGGATCGTGGGGAATCTCACCGACCGCCTTCTCCCGGGGCGCGGGTATGTTGTCGATTTTTTGGACTTTCTTCCGCCTTTTTACGGGAAACTATTTCCGACTTCCGGAGGGCATTTCCCCTCCTTTAACGTCGCCGACTCCTGCATCTGCATCGCGGCGGGTTTGCTGATCCTTTCCGCCTTCCGACAACCGAGTGAGCTGTCGAAACAGCAGCAGGAAAATCGGAAATAGGCATTACCGATGACCCGCAGAGGAATTTTCATTCTTGCCGGGATTTTTCTCAGCGCGTTGGTTTTGATCGGATTCGGGCGTCGAGGGTATGAGGAGGTGGAAGGTGTGCAGTCGATCGAAAAGGCGTCCGCAAAAGTCCGCAAAGATTTCCCCGGAGTGAAACCGATCTCTCCCGGGTCGCTGCGGAATGTGCTCGAAATCACCCCGGAAATTGTCCTCCTCATCGATGCCCGCGAACCGGAGGAGTATGCTCTCAGTCATCTTCCCGGTGCCGTGAATCTGCGCTCGCAAGCTGCCGTCTTGGCACATCTTCGCGACCAGCCCGTCGCCCCGGAAATCCTCATCGTCTACTGCTCGATCGGTTTCCGCTCGGCTGCACTGGCCGACTCTCTTCGCCGGGAATATCCCGTCGAAAACCTAGACGGGGGAATCTTCCTCTGGGCGAATGAAGGAGGTTCGCTTGTCACATCGTCTGGGGAAACCACTTCTCTGGTGCATCCCTACAATCGCTTTTACGGACGTCTTCTTGATCCTGTCCATCGTGCCCCCTCGCAGGAGAACCCCTGAGTTTTCCCTTTCCGATCTCCCGAAATGCGACGAATCTCCCGTCCGTATGAAATCCCTTTCTCTCGCGAGACTTTCCTTCTCCCTAGCCGTCTGCCTTGCCCTAGTCGCTTGCGAAAGCACCGATGACGCTGCGGTTTCCCCCACTGTAAATGCAGGGGCACCCGCTGCGACCGTCGGCGGGCAACAGTCGGCGGCACCTGCTGGAGTCCAGACCACCTATTCTGGGCTGAAATACGAAGTGCTTCGCCCCGGCACCGGAGCGCGACCGTCTTCCTTTAATCGCGTGAAAGTTCACTACCACGGATATCTGCCCGATGGCACCGTCTTCGACAGCAGTGTAGACCGCGGACAACCGGCCACCTTTGGACTGAATCAAGTCATTGCTGGGTGGAAGGAAGGAATTCCCTTGATGCAAGAAGGTGCCAAATATCGGTTTACCGTCCCTCCGCATCTCGCGTACGGCGCACGCGGCATGCCCCCGAAAATCGGCCCCAATCAAACCCTGATGTTTGATGTAGAGCTTCTTCAGGTCGTTTATTAACCCGACTTGACCCTGTTCTGTCGAGAATCCAACAGGGTTGACTCGTTCCTTTTTATCCGATCCGGGGCGGGCTCGTGGAATAATGATTGATAGAAGAGGCCGAATGTTCTATTTCCTGAGACACCAAATCACTCAACCAGACCCCGCGATGACCAAACCGCTCTCGATTTTGCTGCTCTCCCTTTGCGCTCTCTTTCTTTTTACCGGACTCGCCGAGGCCGGATGGAAAGAAAAATGTGAATGCGTCGGTGATTACACCCCGCCCCGAAACACGATCAAAATCTTCTGTTGGCCGGTGAAAACCGAGTGGGAACAGCGCTACCACTGTCTCCCCTGCGGAAGAAAGATCCCCTACCAGGTAAAAGTCATTACCTACTTGGAGCGCTACAGCGACGGCACCCAGCGAAAGTGGAAGTGCGTCGTGGCGGGCTCAGAAGTTAGCCTTGGGAAGTGACTAAGGTCACAATTTTGCACGCTTGGGAATAATTTCCCAAGCTCCAAACTGGCGAGCGATCGCCTCAAAACTGAGGGTTTTCGCAGCTATCTCCTGGGATTTCCAAATACCCGACATGTAAGCATTGTCATCCTGAAGAATCAATGCGAGCCGCTCGAAAACGTTTCTCATTCGAATCGAGCCATCATCACTGAAGTCCGGAAACGCGATATTCTCGATCGTAGAGCTGCCGCCCGCACAGATCGTCCTCGCGAGGAGACAGTCTCCCGCTACCTGACCAGGGACGGTGCTCCGGTCCATCTGGTAGATAAATCGGTGGGAGGAGAGGAGCCGCATATAATCAAGATACCCGAGTTTCGTTTCCTGAATCTGGAGACATCCCCGGGGGAAGGAATGCGCCATTTCTCTCAAAATTCGAAGCCCGCTTCCCTTGTCCGAGTTGATCACAGTGACTCGCGGAATATTGAATTCGTGAGCCAGCGACGCAACTCGAGCGACCGCGTGGATGTGGTTTCGAGCCTCGGTTTTGAACTCCCGTGTCCCAATCAAAACACCGCTGCGCTCCTCTAGTGGTGTGGAAAAATCCCAAGACGGGAAGTCTACCGGATAGGGAGTGGGGATGAATCGCAACTTTTGCCAAAACTCATTTTGTTCGATCCCGCCCACCCGCGGTGGCCAAGCGAGCGTCGGCGATATGATGCCATCCGCCAGTTCTAAAATCTCCCCGTATGCCCGCAGCGCCTTTGTCGTGCCGAGTTGGCGGGAAATCTGATTGTGACTGCACTCCTTCCAAGCCACCATCACAGTGACCCCTGCTCGCTTCAACTTCCGGACTGCATCAAGAGTGATCCAAGGCCTGCGACGAATCAGAATGATGACGGCATCGAATTTTTCCCGTTTAACAAGGAAATCGTCAGTAGAATCGAAAAAGGCACCGTTCGTGGCGGCGGCGTAGGCGTGAAAGTTGATCGGCGCGTGTATCCCCGGTTGATACGAGCTGGGACCGGCGGAGTAGTCAAGGTAAGGATCTCTCCCCTTGGGATTCAAGACCGCAAGGCAAACCGGGGACTCATAAAGGATTGACATGAAAAAGTATGGCGCTCGGCAAAACCAGAGATGGGAGTGTCACGTCAATCCACCGATGCGTCAAATGACGCCTCCAGCCACTTCAAGACGGAGTTTTGACGCTCTGATCACCCTTCCTTCCTGTAGAGTCAACCTCTTCTCCCGCAATCGGAACAGGGAAAATGGTGCAAGGGAACACACAAGCCGCAAGATTCATCCACAGGCGACCGGCATCATCGATCGTGCCTTGCGTGTCGCGGGCGAGATAGAGATTCACCAAAGCTAGGTGCCACAAACGCGCCCCTTTTTTGACTCGGAGGAGTCAAATCTGTCAATGTATACAATTTTTACTGATCGCGGCCTTGCAATGCTATGGAAATTTGAGATTGTCATCGTTTGTTCCTGAAATCCGCTTTTTCATCCATTACAACCCTCGAATGAACACCCTGTTGATCCTAATTCCTCTCTTTGGAGTTCTCGCCCTTGCCTACACCTTCTGGAAATCCGCCTGGGTTTCGAAGCAAGATCCCGGAACCGAGCGCATGCAACAAATCGGGAGTCACATCGCCGACGGAGCGATGGCGTTCTTGCGGGCAGAATACAAAGTGCTCGCCGTTTTTGTCGCCTGCGTCGCCGCACTCCTCGTCTTTGGAGGGTTCAAAGATCCGGTGAACAGCTCTCCCTTTGTCGCAGTTTCCTTTGTTGTCGGGGCTTTCTGCTCCGCTCTCGCCGGCTTCATCGGTATGCGAGTGGCCACCAAGGCGAATATTCGGACCACTCAGGGCGCTCGCACCAGCCTCGGGGAAGGTCTCAAAATCGCTTTCGCCGGCGGTTCGGTGATGGGTCTTGGGGTCGTCGGTCTCGGCCTCTTTGGGCTCGGGATGCTCTTTCTCATCTTTTCGAAAACGATAGGCACGGACCCAGCATCGATGAGCAAAGTTCTCACGATCATCACCGGTTTCTCTTTTGGCGCATCTTCGATCGCCCTCTTTGCGCGGGTCGGTGGCGGTATTTACACAAAGGCAGCTGACGTCGGTGCCGATCTCGTCGGTAAAGTCGAGTCGGGCATTCCCGAAGATCATCCCCTCAATCCTGCCACGATCGCTGACAACGTCGGAGACAATGTCGGTGATGTCGCAGGAATGGGCGCTGACCTTTTTGAGTCCTACGTCGGTTCGATCATCGGAACGATGGTCCTCGGCACGGTCTTCATGGTGCTGCCAGAGTTCTCCAATCTCCCTCTCGGTGCGGTCCTGCTCCCCATGCTCCTCGCTGGACTCGGCATCGTCGCCTCGATCATTGGGACGTTTCTCGTCCGCGTCAAAGACGGCGGCGACCCACAAAAAGCTCTGAACCTCGGGGAAATCGTTGCCGGCGCCATCCTGTTGCTCGGGACCTTCCTCATCATCGGTCAGGTGCTTCCCGAAAAATGGTCCATCGATGGAAAAGAATTCACTGCTCTCGGCGTCTTCGGAGCGATCACCGTTGGACTCCTTTCCGGCATCGCGATCGGTTACGTCACGGAATACTACACTGGAACCGGGAAGAAACCCGTAGTCGGGATCGTGCGCCAGTCCGTCACCGGATCTGCGACAAATATCATCGCCGGACTCGGAGTGGGCATGATGTCTACTGCCATCCCGATCATCATCCTCGCCATTGCCATTCTCGTTTCTCATGAGATCGCCGGTCTCTACGGGATCGCGATCGCAGCAGTCGGGATGCTCTCCAATACCGGTATTCAGCTGGCGGTGGATGCCTACGGACCGATCTCTGATAATGCCGGTGGAATCGCCGAAATGAGCGGTCTCCCGGCCGAGGTCCGCAAACGTACCGACAAGCTCGATGCGGTCGGCAACACTACTGCCGCAATTGGAAAAGGCTTCGCGATCGGATCTGCCGCGTTGACTGCGCTCGCTCTTTTTGCGGCGTTCAAGACGACTTGGGAACAAACCCACGGGGCAAAATTGATCATTGAAGTAACCGATCCGAAAGTTGTCTCTGCCCTTTTTGTTGGAGGGATGTTACCATTTCTCTTCTCCGCATTTTCCATGGAAGCCGTCGGACGTGCCGCCATGGCAATGATCGAAGAAGTGCGTCGCCAGTTCCGTGAGATCCCCGGACTGAAAGCCGGACTTGTCGCGCTCAACCGCAACGAGGGCAAAGATCCCGCAGAGTGGAGCGAATCCGATCGCAATGACTACGAAAGGGCCCACGGGCAGGCAGAATACGGCAAATGTGTCGAGATTTCCACAAAAGCGGCGATCCGTGAAATGGTAAAACCGGGTCTTCTCGCTGTCGTCGCTCCCGTGGCGGTGGGATTCCTCGGTGGTGCGGAAATGCTCGGCGGTCTTCTCGCCGGCGTCACCGTCACCGGCGTTCTTCTTGCCCTTTTCCAATCAAATGCAGGCGGAGCCTGGGACAATGCGAAGAAAATGATCGAAGAAGGCTACGAAGTGAACGGAGTCATGCTCAAGAAAGGATCCGACGCGCACAAAGCGGCCGTGGTCGGTGACACCGTGGGAGATCCGTTTAAGGACACCTCGGGACCGTCGCTGAACATCCTTCTAAAGCTCATGAGCGTTGTCGCTCTCGTGATCGCTTCCATGATCTGAGAGCGTCCCTTCGGGGAATCCCTTCGGGGAATCCCTACGGGGCACCAGGGTGCATTGCCATTCAAAAAGGTTGATCCCCCCATTATTCACGAAATTTGTGCAAAGTGGTGGTCCGCGCTACCGCCACTTTGCTTTCGTGCCGGAGAATACTTTCTCCCCAAAGTGCTGAATCAGGCTTCCGGAGCCGTCGCCTCCGCTTCGAAAATCGGTTTTTTCCAGATCGGAACCGTAGTTTTGATCCGGCGGAGATATTCTCGACAGATTTCAAAAGCTTCGGCACTATGCGGTGTCTGAACGCGGATGAGAATGGAGGCATCCCCCGCCGCGACAAAACCTGTCACATGGTGAATCACCGCACGGTGGTCGGGATACTGGACTTCCATCGCCTCGCAGATTCTTCCTAACTCGCTCAACGCCATACCTTCGTAGTGACTGTACTCGATACCGGAAATGGTACGACCCTCTTCTCGATCCCGCACCACCCCGTGAAAACGCAGGTCCGCGCCGTTCTGGCACGACGGGAAAAACGCTTTTTCGATCTCCGAAACAGGGGTGCTTGAGAGAGTGTGTAAAAAATGAGGGCTTGCCATTGCGAAATCGTGAGTAGGCTTGAGGCTCAAAGAATCAAATTACTACACAATGAGCAAGAGCGATTTTGGACTAATTGGCCTCGCGGTGATGGGGCAGAACCTGGTGTTAAACGTCGAGAGCCGCGGATTCCGCTGTTCCGTCTACAATCGGACCACCTCGGTGACCGATGAATTTATCGCTCAGAACGAAGGGAAGAACCTCTACGGCGCTTCCACGATGGAAGATTTTGTCGAGAGCATTGCGACTCCCCGCAAGATCATGATGCTGGTGCAGTCGAAGGCCGGAGCGAACCCTGCCGACCGGGATGCGGTCGACGCCGTGATCGAGCAACTCGTGCCGCTGCTGGACAAGGGAGATCTCATCATCGATGGCGGAAACACCTACTTCATCCACACCGAACGCCGCTCGAAAGAACTCGAAGCAAAGGGCTTCCTCTACATCGGCACCGGTGTCTCCGGCGGCGAAGAGGGCGCTCGCAAAGGTCCATCGATCATGCCTGGTGGCCCCGCGAGCAGTTGGGAACTCATCAAACCCATTTTTGAAGCCATCTCCGCCAAGGTGAACGGCGAACCCTGCGTCACCCACATCGGTACGGGCGGAGCGGGCCATTTTGTCAAGATGGTCCACAACGGCATTGAATACGGCGACATGCAGCTCATCTGCGAAGCCTACCAGATCTTCAAAACGGTCGGGTTCACGACCGAGGAGATGGCCGCAATTTTCGAGGAATGGAACAAAGGTGCCCTGGAGAGCTACCTCATCCAGATCACTTCCAAAATTTTTACGATCCGCGACAAGGAAACCGGCGAACCAATCGTCGAGCTCATCCTCGACAAAGCGGGTCAAAAAGGAACCGGGCGTTGGACCGTAATGAATGCCGCTGACAACACCGTCGTGATCTCGACGATCAATGCCGCCGTCGAAGCCCGGATCCTCTCGTCGATCATAGATCAGCGCCAGATCGCGGCAGGGGAATTCGAAGGCCCCACTCCGAACATCACCCTTGGGAAAGAGGAACTCGTGCAGAAAGTCCACGACGCGCTCTACGCCTCGAAGATCATCTCCTACGCCCAGGGCCTCGACCTCATCAAGAAAGTCGGCGAGGCCCATGCCTGGGGACTCAACCTCGGCGCGATCGCCCGCATCTGGCGCGGTGGTTGCATCATCCGGGCACGTTTCCTCAATCGCATCACCGAGGCCTACGAGCGCAATCCCGATCTCGTGAACCTGATGCTCGATCCTTTCTTCAAAGACATCCTCAATCAGAACCAAGCCGACTGGCGGGAGATCGTCGCACTCGGCGTGACCAACGGAATCCCGATGCCTGCCTTCAGTGCCTCGCTTGGTTACTACGACAGCTACCGTTGCGCCCGCCTTCCTGCCAACCTGCTTCAGGCGCAGCGTGACTTCTTTGGCGCCCACACCTACGAGCGCACCGACAAACCCGCCGGTGAGTTCTTCCACACCGATTGGCCCGATGTGGTGACGGAGTAAGAAAACTAGCACGGGCTTCCAGCCCGTGTATCTCTTTGACTCAGAAAAGGGAGGCCGCGAGGTCTCCCTTTTTTTGCGGCAGGCTAGATCGGCACGAGTCTGACTCGTAGCAATTTGCCCGAATCGCGTTTAAAATTCCCTTTCCGTCGCAACGACCGTCGCGTTATTCTTTTGGTAGGATTATATGACCTTTAACGAAGATTCCAGGGTCAAAATCCCGACAATTCTCCATCTGACCCGCCTGGGGTATCGCTATCTGTCTCTGCGCGGTTTGGAATGGGATCGCACCAGCAATCTGGTTCCTGAAGTCTTTCGCCAGTCGGTTGGGGATCTCAATCCCGGCGTGTCGTCGGCTGAGGTCAGTGCCGCTTTTGGCGAACTGAACCTGCTCCTGGAAAACGAAGATCTCGGGAAAAAATTCTACGAGCGTCTCACGGCGCGGTCCGGGCTTCGCCTCATCGACTTCGACGATTTCAGCCGCAACGCGCTCCATGTTGTGACCGAGTTTCCCTGTCGAAACGAGGACGAAGAGTTCCGCCCCGACATCACCCTTCTCATCAACGGCCTTCCCCTCGTCTTTATCGAAGTCAAAAAGCCGAACAACCGCGACGGAATTCTTGCGGAACGAAAGCGCATTGAAAGGCGCTTTCAAAACCGGAAATTCCGCCGCTTCGTGAATGCCACGCAACTCATGGTGTTTTCGAACAACATGGAATACGACGACGGTTCGCCCGAACCGCTAGAGGGTGCGTTTTACGCCACTCCCTCGTATGACTCGCCGATCTTCCATTATTTTCGGGAAGAGGAGATCCTCTCACTCGACGAGATTCTCCTCCCCGAGGACCCGGCGACGGAAAACTTCGTTCTCGCCGACAACAATCTCGTCCACATCCGCGATTCGCCCGAGTTCGCAACGAACAAGAGTCCTCACTCACCGACAAACCGCCTCTCCACCTCACTCTTTTCTCCGGATCGCCTCGCCTTTTTGCTCCGCTACGGGATCGCCTACGTCCGTACCGAGACCAGCTATGAAAAGCATGTGATGCGATATCCGCAGGTCTTCGCGACAAAAGCGATCGAGGCAAAAATCGACGATGGGACGCGCAAGGGAATCATCTGGCACACCCAGGGCAGCGGGAAGACCGCACTGGCCTTTTACAACGTGAGTTATCTCACCGACTACTTTCGAAATAAGGGCGTCATTCCAAAATTCTACTTCATCGTCGACCGGATCGATCTTCTGAATCAGGCGAGCGACGAATTCCGCAGCCGTGGACTTCATGTTCATATCGTCGATTCGCGCGAGGAATTCGCTGCCCAGATCAAATCGACAGTGGCGATCCACAACGACTCCGGCACTCCCGAGATCACCGTGGTCAACATCCAGCGCTTCGAAAACGACCCCGATGTGATTCGTTCGAGCGACTACGCAGTCGGGCTCCAGCGCATCTACTTTCTCGACGAAGTCCATCGCAGCTACAACCCCGAGGGCAGCTTTCTCGCGAACCTGGTGCAGTCCGACCCCGAGGCAATCCGCATCGGACTGACCGGCACGCCCCTGTTGAACGGGACGATTCGGCGGGCGCTTCCCGACGGGGAAAACGACGAAACAGGGACCGGTCGCGAGATTCGTTTCAGCTCCCGAACGCTCTTCGGCGACTACATCCATAAATATTACTACAATCGCTCCATCGCCGACGGTTACACCCTGCGACTGATCCGGGAGAAGATAGAAACGCAGTACCTGATTCGTTTGAAGGAAGCCCTCGACGCGATCCAGATCGAAAAGGAGACAAAAAACCGAGAGCTACTCTATTCACATGAGAAGTTCGTCGCGCCCATGCTCGATTACATTGTCGAGGACTTTGAACGAGCCCGCATCATCCGTGGCGACAGTTCCATCGGCGCGATGGTGATCTGCGATTCCGCCGCCCAGGCCCGTGAGATGGCGAGGATTTTCAAAGAGAAATACGCCGCCTCTCCAGCAGTGACGACCGCCCCGGTGTATGAGGCATTGCGCGCGGCGGAAACACCTGCCCTTTCCGTTGTGACCTCTCGCACCGTGACGACCCATGCCCTCATCCTCCATGACGAGGGCACAAAGAGCGAGCGCAAGGAGCGGGTCGATGCCTTCAAAGAGGGCAAAATCGACGTCCTATTCGTTTACAACATGCTCCTGACCGGCTTTGACGCCGCCCGTCTCAAGAAGCTCTACCTGGGCCGTGTCATCAAGGCTCACAATCTCCTCCAGGCCCTCACCCGGGTGAATCGACCGTATCGATCCCACCGCTACGGTTACGTCGTTGACTTCGTCGATATCGAAAAAGAGTTCGAGAAGACGAACAAAAACTACTTCGAGGAATTGCAGTCCGAACTCGGCGACGAGTTCGGGAATTATTCCGACCTCTTCAAAACGGAGGCGGAAATCACCGCCGAGATCGAGGGAATCAAGGACGTGCTCTTCCCTTTCGATCTTGCCAATGCGGAGAACTTCTCCCGGCAGATCAGCGAGATCACCGACCGTGCGGAGATGCGCACCATCGTCAAGGCCCTCGGCGACGCGCGGAGCCTCTTTAACCTCATCCGTCTTTCCGGGCAGTTCGACTTGCTTGAGAAGCTCGACTTCCGGAAGCTCGGACAACTCGCCACCGAAGCGAACAACCACCTCGCCCTGATCCTCCAGCGCGACGCGCTCGAGAGCGATGACGATCAGGTCAATCTCCTCCATTTCGCGCTTGAGGATGTTGTCTTCACCTTTCGCAAAATCTCCGAGGGCGAACTCATCATCGCCGACGAGTTGCGCGAGACTCTGCGACGCACCCGCGAGGGGCTCGGCGGAAATTTCGACCATGGATGCCCCGTTTTCCTGAGTCTCAAAGAGGAGCTGGAGCGTCTTTTCCGGAAAAAGAACCTCGCCGAGATCACCCAGGCCGAAATGATTGAGAACATCGGCACCCTTCGAGAGATCGACGCCCGCGCCCGCGAACTGGAGCGGAAAAACCAACTTCTCCGGGCGAAATACGCAAACGACGCCAAATACGCCCGCCTCCACAAGCGGCTCCTCGAAAAAGGCGACCCGACCGCGAACGAGCGCAAGCTCTTCGAGGCGCTAAGCGCCCTCAAGGCTGAGGCCGACGCCCGCATCTCTCAGAATGCCCGCATCCTCACGAACGAGGCCTTTGCCACCGCCGAGATGACGCGGCTCATCATCGAACAACTCAAAAACCGCCATCAGCTTCCTCTCACCAGTGAAAGCGCCCAGTTCATCAATTCCCTCGTGATGAAAGAGTATCTCGCCGAGTTCCGGGGACTCCAGCCCCCGGCGTAGTTCAATTTGTTGGGCGGATTTTGACCACGAATTTTCCCGAATTCGCACGAATTGAGAGCGACGCAGTGGCAGTGGCCTTGATTCGTGCCGATTCGTGGTCCCAAACTGCATCAGTAAAGTCCGTCGTATCCCTTGAGTCCAGATTTCACTGGAACAATAGGCATATTTATGCAAATATGCATAGAATGAGGACGACCATAGACCTGCCGGAACCCCTCGTCGAGCGCATCAAGATCGCGGCGGCGAAGCATCGCACCACCATGCGCGAGCTGGTCATCCGCGGGTTGGAGCAGGTCCTGCACGCGAACGAGGACGAAGTGACCGCACCTCCCGGGGCAGCTCTGGAGCGTCTCGCGCAAGGGTATGCTCTCGGGAATCGACCCTACACCCGCGAAGAAGCCCACGCGCGCACCACTCGCCATGGCCGTTGACTTCTTCCTCGATACCAACATTCTCCTCTACGCCTA